>NZ_JAMPSX010000031.1:0-70670 GCF_028484875.1 Providencia sp. PROV032 | reverse complement strand
CCGAATGTTATATTTTTTAAGTTCACTCAATAGATTCGTTACGTAATTCCAGTAAATACTCATCGGTAAAACGCCATTCGATTTTTCCTGGATTTGAACTTTTTAAGGTAATTTCTTGAGTAGAAAAAGGCACTAGAGTTATTTCTCTTTCTCCATTTTTAATCATATTACCAGCGACTTTTAAATAATCGAATGTTAAATAAAATGGCGTGGGATTCTCTATTGTTAAAGTATTTCCTTTGCGAGAAAGTTTAACTTCTTTTGCTAATTGACTTGTTTTTAACTCTTCAATTTCTTTAGGTCGGTACAATAGTTTAAAGTAGAAATTAGGGACAATATTCAAATTAATGCTATTTTCTTTTTTGTTTTTTTCTTCACTCGGGATTGCTCTTATACCAATCCAAAATAAACTTTCCCGATCGTTAGGGAGAGTTACGCCATTGACTTGATTACTAATCCGACGAATATTCCAAGAATTTTGTGTATTTGCGTCCATTTTTTTTAGTGGAGGCAAAATAATAAATGGTACTCGCTCATTTGTGTTATCAATTTTAGGAAGCAAAGTTTCTTCATCGACATTGGAAATCCAAGCCTCCATTAAGTAACTTTCCGCATTTCCATTAGTCATATCGATATTGATACCACCAGAATCACTTTCGTTATAAACATAACGTTTTAATACGAAATCAAATCCAGTCTGACCATTTGCCACTGCAATAAGTGGAAAAATAAAAATAAAAAACCAGAGGGCGCGAAGACTATTTTTTATCATTTTTGTGTACCTTTTAATGCAATTGGTTCAACTTTAGTTTCTCCGCCATAGTCATTAATAATATCCCATTCTATTTGAGAAACTTTATTATTTGCAGGCAATTCAATGGAAGAAAATGGTGCGACCATTGGTGCTCTGTCACTTTCGTAAGACACTTTATCCATTTTTATGTTAACTAAAGTGAAATAATAAGGAGATGGATTTTTGATAATAATTTTATTTCCTGATTGAGTCGCTGTTAATTTATTAATGTAGTCATTAACGTGCCCTTCAATTCCATTCGGACGGTAAAACATTTTTATCACTATTTTGGTTGATAAATTAAATCGTGTATTTACCTTATCATTGTCATCATTATTTTTTTGTTTCGACTCAGGAATGAAATTGGTCATTACATAAAACAAGGACTCTTGATCATTAGGGAGAGAAGCTAATGATTTAGGAATGATTTTTAGTGCAGTATTTGAGTTTTCTTTAAGTTTTACAATCGGCGGTATAATCGTAAAATTTTCGCTCGGTGTATTTTCACTTTCTAACGTTGAGAAAATTAAACTTTGTAATAAGTATTTTTTCCCCCGCTATTGTGTGCTGTGATGCTTTGGCTTTTATCATCTTGAGTAAATATGACTCGAGAATGGTCGAGTGATACCGCTGAAAATGCACTTTGAGATACAAAAAATGTCGCTAAAATGGTTTGAATTATTTTTTTCATGTCATGTCCGCATAAATTATTAATCGGCGTAATAACCAATAGTTAAGGTTGCAGAAAAATCACCTTCATCTGGCTCACAATCTGTTTTGGCACAACGCAATTTAGCATTGACCACTTTTGTTTCACTACTGGTTTTTATGTTATCCCAAATAATTGATGATGCATCTGGCTTGGCTAATGGCGTTTGATTAACACTAATAACACGAGTTCCATCTAATAATTGTACGCCAATCACCCCATTAGGGTCATCATTAAAGAAATTATTACTGCCTGTTAAGGTATTTCCAGATGCTAAATACACGACGGCTGTTGTTTGATCCGTGCTGGTACAGTTTCTTAAGCCAATAGGAAAGTTTTTTGAAACTGTATCATTTTTAATTTCATTGACTGTCGTCACTCCTGATGAATTACCCAATATAATTTCATTAGGAACGTCAATCTCACAAGTTTTAGCTAAAAATAAAACAGAAAATTCGTAGTGTACGCTATAGTCACTTGACGCCATTGCAGGGTAATACATGAACACCATCAGAGTAGTCAGTAATAACTGTTTTATTTTTTTCATGTCTATCAATCCTGATAATATCCCAAATGTCTGGTTTAACATTATTGTTACGTTTCACTAGACTAACTCTATAACTAATATTTTGCTTATTGAAGGAAAGGTAGAAGTTTCCTTAATTACTCACTATCTGTTAATTTTGGTTGTTTTTATCTCAGGATTCAAGTGAAAAACCCGTTTTAGTTGTATCTTCTGTTTCGAAAAAATATCACAATTAAATTGTATAGATACCACTGATTTTAACTTGATTTTGAATAATATGTATCTGCTGAGTGTCATCACTAAGTTGAACAATATCGCTTGACCAGCACAAATATACTTTTACTCTACGATCCCATGATACTCATTATATCCACCCAAGTCGTTGATGACGGCCCACTTTACTGAACCGGTTTTGCTCTGGCTTGTGATGGTCATTTCAGAGAAAGGAGAAATGACATTATTTTGTTTATTCAGTTTGATTGACTTTTTATTAACGGTTAGCCCTGCCAGATTAACATAGTAAGGTGAGTTATTGATTAACTTAACTCCATTAGCGGCTTGGGTTACTTTTATATTTTTAAATGCATCTTCTTGGGGCATAGACAAATTAGCAGGACGATAAAAAATTTTAATCACACTTTCTAATCCCACCTTTACACCATCAGCTTTACTGGATTCAGGAACATTTCTAGAGTGAAAGTAATACATGCTTTCGCGGTCTTTTGGGAATTTTTGCGAAATTGCTTTTATTTTAATGACATTGCGTTGTTTAGGTTCTAATTTAAAAATAGAAGGGGTAATAACAAAAAAACCTTCGGATGGTGTTTTGCTATCTAACTGCTGTGTAATAAAACTGGCCACTAAATACGCTTTATTATCTTCATTACGGGCAGTAATAGAGGCGGAATTAGTTGCTTCTTCAATTACAATACGGGTTTGACTTAAACCGACACCCGCTTGAGCAAAAAATGAAAATGTTAATAAGATAAAAAGTAGAGATTTTAATTTTTTCATTTTTTTTCTCTTATATTTAAATTTAAATTGCGGGTAGCAAGTTAGTACTACCCGATTTATCCTCTAAACTTATTGTAGACTATAATTAACTAATTTATTAGTCGTAAGCTACGCTAAAAGTAACAGGTACGTTTAAGTTTTGAGCAACTGCATCAGCAGCAGTAGCATGAAGACTTGCAACGATTGGTACGATATAATCATTTGTACCTGTGATTTTTATATCTGTAATTTCAGTTGCTGCATTAGGCGTCATTGCTGTTTTCGCTTTACCAGCTGCTAGTTTAACACCGATTTGTGATGCTTGAGCATCAGCAAACATGTCTGAATGGCCTGTTAATGTTTCACCAGTCGCTAAGATAGATACGCTTGTTGCATTTGTAGTTGCATTGTCACCGTTATCAGCGTCATATACTTTAGTGCAGTTATTTAAAACTAAGTTAAAATTCGATTCAGATAATGCTTTGGTAGTATCAAGATTGCTGTTTGAGTGTGTTCCTAAACTAATTAAACTTTTAGACGCACTAATGTCACAAGTTGCAGCAACTAAACGGGCATTAAAGTTAACAGTTGCATCTTGTGCTGCAAAAGCTTGAGAAGAAAGAGTCGCAACAGTTAATGCACCAATTAAAGCAAGTTTATTAAATTTCATAATCATTATTCCTAAGTATGTGATAAAACTGAATGTAGTTTTTAAATTAATAGATGTTTAAAATTTTATATTTAAGATTGACTTTTAGTTTTTAAATTAATATTTGAAAGTCGGATTTATTATTTAAATAACCTATTAATAAATAATATTATTAATATTGGCTATTTGATAAATAATAAACTTCGTCACAAAAAACTTAATTTTAAAATGTAGTCATGTTTATTTGGTGAATACTGACTCACCAGAGAACGTGGATAATATTAATAATACTCATATAAGTTGTCAAACAGGTGGAAAATGCAAATTTCTGTTTTTTTAATTGATTTCTAATTGTTAATTGATATTTATTTCAATGGGTTATGTGTTTTTTTATTGGCTTAAGTGATATCGTTGATTGGTTTTTGGTTTTATATGCTTAGATTTGTATTATCTTCGCGTTTAAAAAGTTTAATATTCTGAAATTAATATTTATACATAACTTGTAGCTAAATATCACACTATCCTGGTGCGAGGGGGGAAAGTGTTACGAATAACTACGGTGTGTGATAAAAACGCCAATTAATTAGAAATCATTAACACTTAAATTAATCTTGATCATGTTTTCTATGTGGATAAATTGGTTTGATAAATTGCTATGGCATGTTACTTCGTCATTTTTTTAGTTACCGACTCAAATTTAGTCTTGAGATTATTCTTATATAGAACGTTATTTACCGTTATTCCTAGTTTCACTGAAAAGGATATCCGCTATCTTTATTAAGCGAGTATTCAATAGAAGCAAAGTAGATAGGCTTAGCTTCTTATCACCTATTAGGCGTAAAAGTAGAGTAAGGAGAGTTATGAGGATTTATTATGTAGTGGGTTTAATGTCACTAGGATTCATATCTGTTTTATCAACAGCGCAAAATCTGGAGCAACAATTTAGCTTATGGTTATCGAATGAAAAAGATAAAATTGAATGTTTTTCGCCGGAAGCTTCATTCAAATATTGCTTAGGCGAATCACTTAATGGAGGTTCGGCAGTTTTTAACCTGAAAGGAGAAGAAATTTATCAACTTTATTATTTTGATAATTGGCCTGATGAAGCGCAAGATGGGGTATATCGAATACGCAAAGAAGATAAAATCGGTTTTGCAGACGCAATAACAGGAGAAATAGTGATTGATGCAATTTATGATTGCGCGTATCCCTTTGAAGCAGGAAAAGCGAAAGTGGGTATCGGATGTGAAATACAAACAGACGGTGAACACAGTTGGTGGGTTGGTGGTAACTGGACAACGATTACACGCTAATATAGCACATCGATATTATATAGTTTTAGCTGAATTAATTTTAGGCTTTTACGATATTAGTTAGGTTTATTCACAATAATGCTCATTTTGACTATATTAGCCTAAATTTTTAACTTATTGAAAACAAATTGAAATAGTTATATAGATCACATTTTTAGCTCCATTTATTCCCCCTGAAAACCATTCAAAGTAAAAAACAAACCGCTTAATTCCCTATGTCACCACTTAGCCTAACTTTAATCATTTGCGGTGTGTAATTTCATACCATATAGACCATGGCAGAGCTCAATTTTTAGATTTAATACAGTTCAACCACTGCCAATTAAAAAGCCATTACGATAAATGATAAGCAACGAAAACACAGCGATATCATTTTTTAAGGTGGTTAATACAAAATCAATGGCATGTTCGTTTTACCTCAGAAGGGTGTTCTATGAACAAAAATGGTATTTTAAAGCACATTCCGTGGATGATCCTCGGGATAATCGGTGCAGTCTGTTTAGGGGTTGTTGCACTCAGACGCGGTGAGCACATTAGTGCGCTGTGGATTGTTGTCGCTTCTGTGGCGGTGTATCTCATCGCATATCGTTATTACAGCTTATATATTGCTAAGAAAGTAATGAAGCTGGATGAAACACGTGCGACCCCAGCCGTCATTAATAATGATGGTTTAAACTATGTTCCGACAAATAAAAATGTTCTATTTGGTCACCACTTTGCCGCGATTGCAGGGGCTGGGCCATTAGTCGGACCCGTTCTTGCGGCGCAAGTAGGCTATTTACCCGGTACCTTATGGTTACTAGCTGGGGTTGTGTTAGCCGGTGCGGTGCAAGATTTCATGGTGTTATTTATTTCATCACGCCGTAATGGTGCATCATTAGGGGAAATTGTTAAAGAGGAGCTTGGCCCGATTCCGGGAACGCTGGCGCTCTTTGGGTGCTTCCTAATCATGATCATTATCCTTGCTGTATTAGCATTGATTGTGGTGAAAGCCTTGGCAGAAAGCCCATGGGGTGTCTTTACCGTTGTGTCAACGGTGCCTATCGCATTGTTTATGGGGATATATATGCGATATATCCGGCCGGGACGCGTAGGTGAAGTTTCTGTTATCGGTATTGTTCTCTTAGTGGCTTCCATTTGGTTTGGTGGCGTGATTGCTCACGACCCATACTGGGGCCCAGCACTGACATTC
Source organism: Providencia sp. PROV032 (assembly GCF_028484875.1). Lineage (NCBI taxonomy): Bacteria > Pseudomonadati > Pseudomonadota > Gammaproteobacteria > Enterobacterales > Morganellaceae > Providencia > Providencia sp. PROV032. The sequence continues at coordinate 64,495 of NZ_JAMPSX010000031.1, read as the reverse complement.
AAAGACACGACGATCACTTATGCGTTAGTCGGTTATGCGTTTATTTCAGCATTATTACCTGTATGGTTGATTTTAGCGCCTCGTGACTACTTAGCGACCTTCCTGAAAATTGGGGTTATCGTTGGTTTAGCGATTGGTATCGTTATTCTAAACCCTGAATTAAAAATGCCAGCAGTCACGCAATTTGTTGATGGCTCCGGCCCTGTCTGGAAAGGTACTCTATTCCCATTCTTATTTATTACCATCGCTTGTGGTGCGGTATCCGGTTTCCATGCGTTAATCTCTTCAGGTACTACACCTAAGTTATTAGCAAACGAAAAAGATGCGCGTTACATCGGTTATGGTGCAATGTTAATGGAGTCATTTGTTGCGATTATGGCACTGGTAGCGGCTTCTATTATCGAACCAGGTTTGTATTTTGCAATGAATACACCACCGGCAGCGTTAGGTATTACAATGCCTAACTTGCATGAGTTGGGTGGCCCAGATGGCGCAGCTATCATGGCTCAGCTCAAAGATGTATCTGTTCATGCAGCTGCTACAGTGAGTTCATGGGGCTTTGTGATTTCACCTGAACAAATCATGCAAACAGCTAAAGATATTGGTGAGCCGTCGGTGTTAAACCGTGCAGGTGGTGCGCCGACATTAGCAGTAGGTATTGCGTATGTTTTCCATGAAATCATGCCTGCGGCAAATATGGGCTTCTGGTATCACTTTGGTATTCTGTTTGAAGCTCTATTTATCTTAACCGCATTGGATGCAGGAACCCGTTCTGGCCGCTTTATGCTGCAAGATTTATTAGGTAACTTTGTTCCGTTCTTGAAGAAAACCGATTCACTGGTTGCAGGTATCATCGGTACAGCAGGCTGTGTTGGGTTATGGGGTTACTTATTGTATCAAGGCGTTGTTGACCCACTGGGCGGTGTTAAGAGCCTATGGCCTCTGTTCGGTATCTCGAACCAAATGTTAGCCGCGGTTGCTTTAGTCTTAAGTACAGTTGTATTGATTAAGATGAAACGCAGTAAATACATTATGGTGACTGTCTTACCTGCGGTCTGGCTATTAATTTGTACAACATGGGCATTGGGACTGAAATTATTCAGTGATAACCCACAACTGGAAGGGTTCTTATACTTAGCGAAATCTTATAAAGATAAGATTGCGGCAGGTGGTGCAGAATTAACTGCACAAGAAATTACTAATATGAATCACATTATTATTAATAACTACACCAACGCAGGCCTGAGTATTCTATTCTTAGTGGTTGTCTACGGTATCATTTTCTACGGTATCCGTGTTGGGATGAAAGCACACAAAAATCCAGAGCGTACAGACAAAGAAACACCTTATGTTCCTGTACCTAAAGAGGGCGTGAAAGTTTCATCTTCACATTAAGTCACCCTTCAACGAATTTGAACATCTAAAGGTGTTCAGTAAATGAAAGGTCGCCCTACATTGTGTACATCATGATGTAGGGCATTTGTATTGGAGAGCCTGATGTTTGGAAATCTCGGCAAAACAGGAAAATACCTTGGACAAGCAGCACGAATGTTAATTGGTATTCCTGATTATGATACCTATGTACAGCATATGAGTGATAATCACCCAGATAAACCTTTGATGACATACAAAGAGTTTTTTCGCGAAAGGCAAGATGCACGTTATGGTGGTAGTGGTAAAGGCGGATTTCGCTGCTGTTAATCAATGAAGTGTGAGGGAAATAATGAAACCTATTAGCGTAACAATTTTAACCGGTTTTCTCGGTGCTGGTAAGACAACTCTCCTTAGCCATATTCTTCATGCTGAGCATGGCCATAAAATCGCAGTAATTGAAAATGAGTTCGGTGAAGTCCCCATTGATAACGCAATAATTGGTGATCGTGCGACACAAATTACCACATTAAGTAATGGCTGTATTTGTTGTAGTCGTTCGAATGAATTAGAAAATGCCTTATTAGACCTATTAGATGGCCTTGATAATGGAAAATTAGATTTTGACCGTCTTGTCATTGAATGCACGGGTATGGCAGATCCCGGCCCCATCACGCAAACCTTTTTTTCCCATGAAGTCTTATGTGAACGTTATGTATTAGACGGTATTATTACACTAGTGGATGCTGTTCATGCGGATAAACAACTGAATGATTTCGCCATTGCTCAAGCGCAAATTGGCTATGCAGACCGCATTTTATTGACTAAAACGGATATTGAGCCAAATAACGAAGCTTTAATTGAACGTTTACAACGAATTAATGCAAGAGCACCGATTTACCCCGTTATTCACGGTGATATCGACCTGAATTTATTATTGGACATCGAAGGCTTTTTATTGGATTCGCAACTGAATGTCAAACAACCGACATTCCGTTTTGCTCCTAAGCAGCAAAATGAAGTGGGCTCGATTGTTCTCGAATTTGATTATCCTGTAGAGCTGATGGCCGTTTCTCAAGTGATGGAAGATCTATTGCTTAGCTTTGCAGATAATTTGCTGCGTTATAAGGGCATCCTTTCTATTGTCGATGAGCCAAAACGCCTATTGTTCCAAGGTGTTCAGCGTCTTTATAGCGCAGATTGGGATAGGGATTGGGAAGTTGATGAACAACGCCGCAGCGTCTTGGTGTTTATTGGTATAGACCTACCCGAAGAGATGATCCGTGAGAAATTTGCGGCACTGGAAGTGAAATAGACGTTGATTCAAAGTAGAACAATTCAAAAAAGAAGTTCAAAGTCTTAGTGCCGTGTGGCAAAAAAGCCAATCCCTAGGGGCATACAAAATATGTAACTAGGGTTGGCGAATGTAGCTAACAACACTGCGGCGTTAAGGGCGCGCTTTAGCGGCCATAATTTCAATAATCTGCACGTCAGTATATTTCATAGAACCCGCCGCTAAAGAACATAAATTGGCAATGGACTGGTCGACATCATCAGAAACAATACCATCCGACCCTTTAACACAGCTATTATCTAATGCCATTAGCACGGCTTTATAAGCTGCGCTTGCACTGGTGGAAACCTTCATTGCACAGCTATTTGATGCGCCATCACAGATCATGCCGCTAACATCACCAATCATGCTAGAAATTGCCATAGCGACCACTTCATAGCGAGATTCTAATAACCAAGCAATCCCTGCGGCGGCACCCATTGCGGCTGTTGTAGCTGCGCAAAGTGCTGATAATGCAGGAAGTTGATTGTGAATATAAATAGCCATTAAGTGTGACAACATTAACGCACGAGCCAGTTGCTCTTCAGAAGATTGCAAATAATCAGCCGTGACAACCACCGGCATGGTTGCCGCAATACCTTGATTACCGGATCCTGAATTACTCATGGCCGGCAATACCGCCCCTCCCATTCGTGCATCAGAGGCTGCTGAGGTGCGGATCATAATTTCTGACATTAAGTCTTTTGAAAGCAGACCACGGTCCCGCTGAGTTTGCAATGTTTTGCCAATATGTAAGCCATAAACATTGCGTAAGCCCTCTTGAGATAAAGCTTCGTTTAAATGGGCCGCCTCAAGAATAAAACGAATATCATCTAAAGGGGCTTCGGTAGCAAATTGATAAACCGATTTTGCGGTGACTGGCGGCAGTGGGACGTCTGCGGCACAGTCAACGGGGGATTCATGATGAGGTTGAGCTGTCGTGGCATCAAATATGGTGCGATTGTTATGAATTATTTTAACAATATTCGTATGAGAGCCTGCAATGATAACGGTTGCGGATCCAGTTTGTGTATATACCGTGGCTTCGGAGTATATGACATCATCACAAGGGTGCTTGATATCAACGGTAATCGCTCCTTGCGCCAACATGCTTTTACTTAAGGTAATAGCATCCGCAGAGGCAGATTTTAATACTTCTAAACCGGCTTCGGCATCTCCCCCAATTGCACCAAGGGCTGCTGCGATGGGTAAACCAACCATACCTGTTCCGGGTACCGTTACACCCATGCCATTTTTCATGAGGTTAGGGGAGACAAACGCACAAACACGGATCACAGGTCCATCAAGTAATGAGGCGGCCTTGGCGGCAGCATATGCCAATGAAATAGGCTCAGTACAACCTAAGGCAGGTTTTACTTCTTGTTTTACTGCATTGATAAAATATTGCCAAAGTAGTGGTTGTGATTGAGCATGCATGGCAAGTCCCCTTAATAAACTCTTTTTCGTTTTTATTATTTTAAACAACAGTCTGGAGAAAAACTTCACTAAGTTAGGGGATTTAAAGAGAGTGGGGAGAAATATTATCTCTCATTTGAGCTATAAAAATGAAATATTTCTAACGTTGAGCTTGGTCACAAAAGTCCTGCCTATGAAATTGGGCAGGACCCAGTGATCAGTGAAAAAGGTTAGTTTTCTAAATCAAGGCGTTTACTTTGCCACTTACGTGAACGCCAGCGCCATGCATTGGTTAAGCCGCGCAGCCATTCATCAGCAAAGAAACCTAGCCAAATACCTAAGAGACCCATCTCCATTTTTATACCTAAGAAGTAGCCTAACGGTATAGCGACGCCCCACATAAAAATAATGGCAGTACATAGCGGAAAGCGAGCGTCGCCTGAGGCACGTAATGCGTTTACCATCACGATATTAATTGTTCTGCCGGGCTCTAAGAAAACAGAGAGTAAAAACAATGGCAGCAGTACCTGAATAATACCTTGGTCATCCGTAATATTATTTAAGATAGGATCACGAAATAACCAAAAGGCGATAACAACACCAATTGTTACGTAAAAACCCATTTTAAGGCTCTTTACGCCGCGCCTAAAAGCATCTTCAAATCGTTTTGCACCAACAAGGTGGCCAACCATAATTTCATTACCAATACTGATAGATATCCCAAACAGCATGATAAACAATGACAATTGGAAATAGAGTGTTTGTGCTGCAAGAGATGTTTCTCCCATGAGACCGATAAACGCAGATGCGGTCATAAAATGGAGGATCCACACGAGGTTTTCCCCTGCAGAGGGTAATCCAATATGTAGAATTTTACCCAACATTTTCCGTGACCAGTGTATTAACATCAGTGGGACAAATTTGATCCTTAACCCATAAAACAGTAGGCAGAAGAGTAAAATAACGGCAACAATACGCCCAACAACAGTTGACCAAGCAACACCTTCAAGTCCATATTGTGGTAAGCCGAAGAACCCATAAAGAACAATGATGTTACCAAATACGGTAATCACATTAGCAATTAATGTGACCCACATTGCGGGTTGTGCTTTACCATATACTCGTAAGCAAGCCGCTAAAATAATTGAAATTGCCTCAGGAATTAAACAAATCCCTAAAATACGTAAATAGGTATAACCATCAGCCATTAAATGTGATGGCATATTCATAATAGTTAAAATGCTATAGCCAAAAAATAACGCAACTAATGCGCTGGAAAAACCAAGAATAAAGTTAAAAGCGATTGAAATATGAATCGCTTGGCTGGCTTTTTCTCGGCGGCCTGCTCCAAGGTACTGGGCAATAACAACGCTACACCCCACACTGATAAAGTTAAAAATAGTGATAAATAAATCAAATACTTGGTTTCCTACCCCCATAGCGGCAAGATAGGCGGTAGAAACGTGACTCACCATATAGGTATTAATTAATAATGTGGCCAAATGAAGAAAAATATCGATAAAAATTGGCCAGCTGAGCGAAAAGAGTGACCGCTCAGTCACATCGGATTGATGCATTGAGAACCTTTATATTCATGAATGTTAGGGAAAGCTTTCTGGGGGATTAATTCTACATGGATTTCAACAATGAAAATAGGGTTAAAATGCATCTGATTTAATGAGGCTAATGTTTTGTTTACTTTTAATTATTCTGTTAAATTCAATTTCGCTATAAATAATTTAATAAGCAACATCAGAACTGTATAGGAGCAAAAATGACAAAAATTAAAGCAGCAATAGTGGGCTATGGCAATATTGGTCGCTATGCACTAGAAGCTGTTCTGGCCGCTGAAGATTTTGAGTTAGTCGGGATAGTTCGTCGTAATACACAAGATATTCCTGCTGAGCTTTCATCCTACAAAGTGGTCGATGATATTGAAAAACTAGGAAAAATTGATGTTGCGCTACTCTGTTCACCTACGCGTGCAATCGGGCCATTAGCCGCAAAAATTTTAAGTTTGGGAATCAATACGGTTGATAGCTTTGACGTGCATTCAGATATCGTGGCTTTAAAACATCGCTTAGATGATGTCGCGAAGCAGCATAATAGCGTGGCAGTTGTGTCTGCGGGATGGGATCCGGGGTCGGATTCAATTATGCGTACATTGATGTTAGCCATGGCTCCTAAAGGTGTGACTTATACAAACTTTGGACCGGGGATGAGTATGGGGCATAGTGTAGCGGCTAAGGCTATTGATGGCGTGAAAGATGCGCTGTCCGTGACTATTCCACTAGGAACTGGGGTTCATCGTCGTATGGTGTACATTGAATTAGACGCTGGTGCGAAGTTTGATGAAGTGGCTCAAGCGATTAAAGCAGATAGCTATTTTTCTTCTGATGAAACACATATTCGCCAAGTTGATAGTATCGATGCATTGAAAGATGTTGGACACGGTGTGCACATGACCCATAAAGGGGTTTCTGGAGCAACACACAATCAATTATTCGAATATTCAATGCGTATTAATAACCCCGCGCTGACATCTCAATTTATGGTTTCTGCTGCACGTGCAACGATGAAACAAGCTGCAGGCGCATATACTGTAATTGAAATACCACCCGTGAATTTCTTACAGGGTGACTTAGATACGTTGATCGCGAAACTGGTTTAATTTCAATTTAGTTTATCTGTGGCATGGCGTTTTTACGTTCATGCCATCTTGTCGATATTTATTACACTTTATCCTCTCTTTAATTTGTCATTCAGATTTTAGCCACTGTTTATTTTTTATATTATCAAGTAGCTTATTAATAAAGTGATATTGATGGCATGGAGTGAGGTAATGGTAAAACCGCCAAGGAACGAGAGAGATAAGCACCAAGGTTTTTTCCCAAAACAATCATCAGTAAAAAGTGTGAAGGAAAATTCGCATTCTTTCAGCATTATTCGTGTTTTTTCTAAAATAATAAATTACGGCTTTTCATTATTTTATGTCGGCTTTATTTTATCGGTATGGTTTTTCCCTGAATACTATACGGTAGAAATTATTTATAACCTGACATTGATCCTGATTTTTGAATTTATTTTAGTTCACTCAGGCGTCTTTATGGCGGTATTTCGTGATTGGCGAGTATTAACGCTATTTGCTCTTTTTTATGGTCTTTTTGCGCTGGCCATAAATATGTCAGTATTAGGTGATTCCCCATTAATTTTATATTTATACAGTGCCACTGTTGCCAATCGAATGCTTTTTGGTTTAACCAGCCGAACAGAGCAAGAACGTTCAGAAAATATGGGCTATTCAGCATTAATGGCACTCAATTTTATGTTCTGTATTTTCTTGGTGTTAATTTTATCTTTCCTCGTGCCTTATGGTGGGTTAACGCCTGAATATTTAAGGTCGATTGGCTATTATTCGAGTATTTCTAGTGGTGGAGAATTCCCGGATAAACCCCATGTAGCTTTTGCCTTTGGTGTGCTCTACTTTGGTATGCCTATATTTATGGCTTGTTTAATGCATTTTTTATGCAAAGGACGTTCTATTTACCAGGAAAAAGGGAAATAACTATTATGTCACGCTCAAGATGACAGGGGCGAAAAAATAAAAAACGCCTACCGAAGTAGGCGCCTGGTGTTGGCAATACAAAAAGTAAAAATAAAAAGGCCTAGCGAGTTATTGATTTAAATTTTTGTGTTGTTGCGGTTAGTGCGACTTCTGTTGGTAAACGTTCCATTGAGCTGGCACCATAAAAACCATGGCAATCAGGGCAGTTAGCTAAAATATATTCAGCGTCTTCTGGTGTCGCAATTGGGCCACCGTGACACAGAACAATCACATCTTCGCGTACTGCTTTTGCCGCTTTTGCCCATTCATTGATTAATGGCACACAATCTTTGAGCGTCAATGCCGTTTCTGCGCCAATATTCCCGCCAGTCGTTAGCCCCATGTGTGGCACAATAATGTCAGCGCCGGCTTTAGTCATCGCAATGGCATCTTCAGCACTAAAAACGTAAGGCGTGGTAAGTAAATCTTTATCATGGGCTAGACGGATCATTTCAACTTCTAACCCATAACCCATTCCTGTTTCTTCTAAATTGGCACGAAAATTACCATCAATTAGCCCGACGGTAGGGAAGTTTTGCACCCCTGCAAAGCCTGTCGCTTTGATATCATCAAGGAATTTATCAAATTGGCAGAATGGGTCTGTTCCATTTACACCTGCAAGGACAGGAGTCTGTTTTACGACGGGCAAAACTTCTTTTGCCATATCCATAACGATTTCATTCGCATTGCCATAGGCTAATAAGCCGGCAAGTGAACCTCTACCTGCCATACGGTAACGACCAGAGTTATAGATAACGATTAAATCAATACCGCCCGCTTCTTCACATTTTGCGGATAGCCCAGTGCCCGCACCACCGCCGATGATTGGTTCTCCCCGAGCAATCATGTCTCTAAATTTTTTTAATAAATCTGCGCGGTTATGTTTCATAATTAACCTCTATTATTTGTTCGAAATTTCCTGGTGTAGCTGAATAACCTGGTCACAAAACTCGGAGGAGTTAATATGATAAGGACTCAAAATAAGCTGTCTTTTCTCTGTTATGATTAGATTTTCGGTTAAAGCATCAATGAAGGCTTGGTCTGCGATAGGATCCCAAAACGGAGCACCATCAACATCTAATGCTGAAAATCCTGCTGTTGGGATGATAAAGCGCACTTCACCGTGACAACGATTTAATTTTTCTGCAATCCAACGACCCATTTGTTGATTTTCTTCTTTGGTCGTTCTCATTAAAGTGACTTGAGCGTTGTGATGATAAAATAAGCGATTTTGGTAGTGTTCTGGCACGCTGGAAGGACGGCCAAAATTCACCATATCCAAGGCTCCACAAGACATCACACACGGAGTCTGAGTACGCTCAATGGCTCCAAAACGGTCTTCATCACACGCTAATACGCCACCAAATAAATAATCACACACTTCGGTGGTTGTAATGTCTAAAACTGAATGCAGTAACTGGCTATCAATCAGTTTTTCCATGGCTTTACCACCGCTACCTGTTGCATGGAAAACTAGACAGTCATATTGCGCTTCTAACTGTGTTGTAAGTGTCTGTACGCACGGGGTCGTTACTCCGAACATGGTTAGGGCAACGGCAGGTTTTAAGTCGTGAGGTTGTTCTTCGCTATCAAACCAAACGGCTCCTGCGATTTGATTGGCCGCATTTTTTAATACTTTGCGGGAAATGATATTCAAACCTGATACATCAGTAACGGAGTACATCATCGAAATATCACTCGCACCGATATAACCAGAAATATCCCCTGATGCCATCGTGGAAACCATTAACTTTGGAATACCTACAGGCAATACTTGCATGGCGGGTGTTATGAGAGCGGTTCCACCTGACCCCCCTAAACCAAGGATAGCAGCGACATCGGTTTGTGCGGCAAGATAAAGGCTGAAAGCGTGTGCCATGGCTTCAATGGCTTTACCACGATCACCACAGAAAACGGCTTCAGCACCTAGCGGATGAAAACTTGCAACGGTGTGTGCGCTGATATCTGCGTTTTTTTCTAATTGCGTGAGTTGTGTTGTCAGGTCAACGGTGCGTACCGCTAATCCGGCTTTTTTAATTAATTCACTGACATAAAATAGTTCAGCACTTTTTGTGTCAAGCGTCGTTACAACATAAATAAAACCCGGATGTTTTTTCATAGAACAACCCTTTCAGAGTAAAACGAGCGTTGAATTTTTCATCATAATGAGACTATAGTACCATTTGATTTAATTGTAAAATGAGACTGTCGTCTCATTTTTTGTTTTATTGTAAGAGATATTGGATTTTGTTTTTTATCTGATTGAAAATTATGATTTTTTTATTTGTGGTTTTGAGTGTTTTGAAAATGTGTGGAAAATTAAAAGATTTAAATGTGATTATTATGATTTTTGCTATTATCTTTAAAATCATCTCCTGAGATAAGTCTTATCAAATTATCAATCAAGTACATTTACCTATTCACACTTATATGTTTTCATTAATGCTAACTGAATTTATAGTAATTAGCAGTATTTTAAGGATAAATTAATGTCTAAAATTCACACACTCACAGAGTACAAAGGAACACGAAAACGGACCTATGTATTATTGGTTACGACAGCTTTAGACCTATTTGAAAAAGGGGCGATGCCTTCTGTCTCGGAATTAGCGCTTGAGGCGGGAGTGTCTCGTGCGACAGCTTATCGTTATTTTCCGACACAAACCGATTTAATTACCGCAACGGTTAATGAAAGTTTAGGTCCAATTTTAACTTGGCGTCCGCAAAGTGAGCAAACTGAAGAGCGTATTGATGAGTTATTGACCTATGCTTTTCCTCGTATGTTTGAACATGAAGGGGTTTTACGGGCTGCGTTACAAGCATCATTACAGCAGTGGGCGCAGGGTAGAGCTACGCCGCAAAGTCTTCAAGATAAGCGCCTAGAACGTGGTAATCGTAAAGAAATCCTTGCGATGGTGACATCGCCAATGAAATCAGACTATCCGCAAGAAATTATCGATAGAGTGATTCGAGCCTTTTCTGTTATTTATGGTTCTGAAATATTTTTAGTCTTAAAAGATATTTGGAAAATGGATGACGCTCAAGTAACAGAATTAGCCCAATGGATGTCCAAAGCGATTATGAATCAAGCTCGTGCTGATAATATAAAATGATGAAAATAAAAATAGTTTTGTTACTACGCCATGTTAATTTATGTTAGAGCGTTTTTTTAGACACTAAGTTAAAATAACTAGATCAAAACCTAATAAATGGATAAATACTGATAGATATCACTAAGGGGATAAATAATTAAAAACTAAAGCCATATGGCTTAAATAATGTGATATAAATTAGGGTGATAAAAGACGTAATGGTTAATACCATATGATGAAATTACTAAAAATGATAGGCGGGATTTCCATCTGTGCTTTAATCGGTGGTGGGCTTACCTATCTTGGAATTCCCCTTGCATTGATGTTTGGCCCGATCATTGCGATTATCATTTTTCATCGTTTTGGTATCTCGTTCGCTATTCCTAAACATACCATTACCTTTGTTCAAGTCACACTGGGAACCTCTGTCGGCTTGATGTTTAATCAAGTATCTCTTAACGAAGCAGACAATTTATTTCTTTTATTATTGATGTTAGTTGTCTGTTTGGCAGTGCAATTTTCGTTCAGTTTTTTTTGGTTTTACCGAAAAGTCGGTTGGACAAAACAAGAGGCGATGCTTGGCTCTGTCCCCGGTGCGATGGCTGCAATTCTCGCATTAACTGACCATACCCATACACCACCTCAAAAAATTGTTATTTCCCATACTATTCGCTTAATTATTCTTATTTTATTAGCCGGTATTGTTGTTGGTAGTGATGGTGATCCGCAACCAATAATCGAATTTCCTGAACTCACATTAGTTTCAACGGGGTGGTTACTGTTGATTGTTGCTGTCGGTGTTATTTCAGGGATAATTTTACAGCGTTTAAGAGTCCCTGCGCCTTTTATGTTAACGTCATTAGCGGCGGCAACACTCATTCAAAGTTGGGTTGATATCCCGTTGAATTTCCCACTGATGCTGACTGAACTCAGTATGGTCTTGATTGGGATGAATATTGGTAATCATTTCATTGTTTTTCCACTTTCATCGTTGATTAAAAATATATACTCCTCAGCCCAAGTGGTGGTGGTAAATATCGTGCTGACTTTTCTTATCACGGTATTTGCATCTTGGATCACCGGCTATGACATTTCCGTATTATTGTTAGCTTGGGCGCCGGGAAGTATGGAAGCAATGACATTCGCAGCAATTACGATGAATTTAGATGCCGGCTTTGTGATGTCAAACCATATTATCAGAATGGTAATTATTCAAAGTATTCCATCGCTAGTGCTTTTTTGGCAAGAACGAAGGCAAAAAAGGAATAATAATTTAGAGTAAAGAAAGAAAACATGCAGACTATGTTTAGGCATGTTTTCTTGATGGGTTTTCTCATTTGCCTATTTAACGTAAGCAAAAAGGCCTAGCGAATCGCGAGCAAGGGACTGACATTTAAACTCAGCGGTGAGTGGTATTCCTTTTAGGTCACTATAACTTTCTTTGTTAAGAGCGGTCATTTTTTCCGCATTATAGTTACTAAGATCCCATTTATTACTTTTAGCAAAGTAAACGATAGCACGTTCAATTTCCCTATCAGGGATTTGTGAATACCCACAATCATATTTTAGATAAATAAAAATAGCCGTAAGATCAGCAAGATCTTCAGCTTCATTGGGAGAAAGAGCTCTGGCAGAATTGGTTATCCCTAACAGAGTCATTAAGCATGACATCAATATAAATTTGCGCATTCGATATTCTATCTGTTTTCTATGTCAAGTTACGTTAGCATAAGAATAGAATTGTTAGTCAACTATATTTTTCTTAAATCCATGTAATAAACCCACATTTAAAGAGTGGTTTTATTGACCTTCCTGTAAGGGGAGGCTTTATCATCCCTTCATTAAACCATGTTTTGCTTCGAAAGTGTAATTTGCCATAAATTACACCACTGATGATTATTGATTTGATAAATAAAAGGAAGGTTATCAATGCTACGTCGCGATTTTTTGAAATTAAGTGCTATCACATATGCTGCAAGTGCGCTGCCTATTTGGAGCCGCATCGCGGTCGCAGCGGGAAACTACCCTGAATTAGCGATCCCCCCGCTAGTTGAACCAGATGCACAAGGCAACATTCAGTTAGTTATCCAACAAGGTGTTTCGCAATTTGTTCCGGGAAAGAAAACAACAACATGGGGCTATAACGGTAATTTATTGGGCCCCGCGATTAGCTTAAGAAATGGGCAAAGCGTTAATATCAATATTGTGAATCAATTGGCTGAGGATACAACCGTTCACTGGCATGGCTTAGAGATTTCAGGTGAACAAGATGGTGGGCCTCAAGCGATAATTCAGCCGGGAGCAAGCCGTAAAGTGAATTTTACGGTAAACCAAAGTGAAGCGACATGTTGGTTTCATCCACATACTCATGGAAAAACCGGATACCAAGTGGCGATGGGGTTAGCTGGTCTTGTATTAATTAAAGATGATGACAGCACAAAACACGGCTTACCAAGTGATTGGGGGGTCAATGATGTTCCTGTCATTTTGCAAGACAAACGCTTAAAAGATGATGGGCAAATTGATTACCAGCTTGATGTAATGAGCGCTGCAGTGGGGTGGTTCGGAGACATCATGTTGACGAACGGAGCTGTTTACCCTAAACATGTTGCCCCAAAAGGTTGGCTACGCTTAAGGTTATTAAATGGCTGCAATGCGAGAAGTTTAAACATTTCCACTAGTGATGGACGTAAAATGTATGTCATTGCAAGTGATGGTGGTTTGTTGGCTGAACCGATTGCAGTCACAGAATTGCCTATCTTGATGGGAGAGCGTTTTGAAGTATTAATTGACGCCTCCGATGGTCGCGCATTCGATTTGGTTACGCTACCTGTCGGGCAAATGGGTATGACAATCGCACCATTTGACCAGCCTTTGCCAGTACTGCGTATTGAAACAACTTTGACTAAGGGAGACGGAGTCCTGCCATCAACGCTTGCAGCAATATCTGCGATCCCTTCTCTTGCTGGATTAAATCGCCGCCGTTTCCATTTAATGATGGATATGCGTTTAGACATGCAAGGTATGATGATGTTACGCGAAAAATATGGCGATCAGGCCATGGGTAATATGGGCGGTCATGGTGCAATGATGGGTAATATGAGCCATGGAAATATGAATCATGGAAATATGAATCATGGAAATATGAATGGCAAAATGGGAAGTGGTGGCCATTGTGGTTCAGGTTCTGATGGTTTAGATATTCATAACGCGAATACCATTAATGGACAGGTTTTTTCAATGACTCATCCTGCATTCAATGCCCCTATGAATCAACAAGAAATATGGGTCGTTTCTGGGCGTGGCGATATGATGTTGCACCCATTCCACGTTCATGGAACACGTTTTCGTATCCTAAAAGAAAATGGCCAAGCCGTAGAGCCTCATCGCCAAGGTTGGAAAGATATTGTTAAAGTGGAAGGGCAGGTGAGTGAAATTTTAGTCGAATTTAAACACCCTGCAACTCAACAACATCCTTATATGGCTCACTGCCATCTTTTAGAGCATGAAGATACCGGAATGATGTTGGGCTTCACGGTAAGTTAACAGCCACATTTATTTTCAGATAAAATGCAGTGTGAAATTTTAGCACTGCATTTTCCTTTATTAGTATATGCGTGCTGCCTATGTTAAAATTACGTGCTTTCCATTCCCATAGATGCGTAATAGAAGATGAAACATACCCTTGAAGTAATGATCTCTGAAGAAGAGATTGCTCAACGAATCAGTGAATTAGCCGATAAAATTAGCGCTCATTATCAAAAACTTGATGGTGAATTAGTCCTTGTTGGTTTACTGAAAGGTTCATTTATTTTTATGGCTGATTTATGTCGTAAGATTGATGTTCCTCATGAAGTCGATTTTATGACCGTTTCAAGTTACGGCAATGCGATGACATCAAGTCGTGATGTTAAAATTGTCAAAGACTTGGACGAAGATATCCGTGATAAACACGTATTAATCGTTGAAGATATTATCGACTCTGGTAATACCTTAAATAAAGTTCGTGAAATTTTCGAATTACGCGGCCCTAAATCTGTTGCGATTTGTACATTATTGGATAAACCTTCACGCCGAGAAGTACAGGTTCCTGTTGAATGGATTGGTTATTCGATTGAAGACAAATTTGTGGTGGGTTACGGTATTGACTACGCTCAGCAATATCGTCATCTGCCTTATATTGGGCATGTAACGTTACTTGAAGATTAATATTCGGTAATCCGATAAAGAAGAGCCGTGCTTAGGCGGCTCTTCTTATTGTCGCTAGGCAGTATACTGTGGGGCGCTTTTCTTACCTTGTAATTTATTATCCGTAAGTCACTTCGATGTCCATAGTCGCATTGGCTTTACCTGGAGTAATCGTTTTTTCCATTTGTATATAGTAAGAGTTAAAGTATATCGATAGTTTTCCGTCAACATATGACGGGGAAGCCAAAGTATCACGGCCACCTATTATCATCCTATACCACGACGTTCGGTCATTACTGTATTCGACTCTGATACCAATACCTCTGGCTTTATCAGTAGAGTTATCTATATCTAGAACTGTGTTAGCGCCCGGATATTGACGTCCTTGAAGAGCAATATTAATTTTAGTGCCTTTATCGCAATCAAAATCAATCTGCCATCTCACATCTTTACTTTGCGAGTTGACGCCACTACCCAAGCCAAAGCCGGATTGACTAATAGTATAATCACCAAGATGAATATTTTGTATTCTTGATGATTGGATAGAGCAAGTATTAGAAGACACTCGTCCTGTAACATTAAAAATGGCATCGTAACCAAATGATTTAACAGGAAAAAGTAATATCGTTGTTACAAGGCAATGAATTGCATATTGAATTTTTTTATTCATTGTTTTCCCTTAATTATTTCGTACAACGAATGTAATAGAGGCATTTGCCGTACCTGGTGTTGCGCTATTTGCTAATTGCTTATAGCGCGCACGCAATTGAACTGTATTAGTTCCTGAAGTTGTCCCTGCCGCACTAATTAAGGTACTGACTTCATTTGCATTTTTTGCTTCCCAACGTTTGCGCTCAGGCGAATAAGCTTCAATTTGAATAGCCATTCCGCTCGCTGAACCTTCGCTCTGATCCAACTCAAATAGCTTTCTATCTAGTGCTGCAGGAGTTCCTTCTAAAGCGCCACTCACTTGTCGATTTGCTGTTGAACAATTAAAAATCAAATCAAATTCCACCCAATCTGTCACTGAGTTACGAGGGAAGTTACTTCCACCCCCTTCTAAAAACCACATTCCTAAATCAACGCCTTGCGCATCAGAAGATATGCTACACGTTGCACCTTTAATCGAACCTGTAAAATTCACCTTGATTTTGGCATCCACAGCTATCGCATTCATTGGCACTAGAAATATAAAGAACAGTACAAATATGTTTAAATTATGTTTCATAAATAATGACCCTTGATCATTTATACACAAGGGTAACCGTGACCTGTGCATTACCATGAGTTGCCTTCACTTCATTCGATGTTTTGACATATCTGAATTCAAATGTTTTTGTGACGATGGGGTTCAGACTTGCTTTATCCAGCAAGGAATAGACATAATTGTTGGATAAGGTACGGTCTCCTCCTAATTTCAATGGGGAAGATTGACCTGCTTCGTATACTCGCACTGCAAATCCAGGGCTTTCGCTTTCATTTTCTAAATAAATAATATCTGTATTTATATTACTTGGGTGTAAGTTATCCGCTATGGTGTAGGCTACAGACATGATGGCAGGGCAGTTAATCGTAATAGACTGTTGAGCATGGCCAAAGGTATCTCCTATATTTAACGAGCGAACTTTAGCGATGTCATGGACGCCGAGGTCGACCGATTGTCGAACCGATGAAACTGCACAAGTGCGTTGTGCCCATGAAATCAATGTTGATGCAGGTAATATTTCTCCTACTGATGAGATCCAATTCATATCACCACTGCATTGCACTTTGACTGGATTAAAATGTGTAACAGCTTTATCCGTTCCTTCAATATCTCCTTGAACGGTTTTGACATACATCATTCGTGTTTCAAGTTGTAGCGATGATGAGCCATCAATGGCACTAATTTCGCTATTGTTTCCTGTTAACGGATACCATTGGCTCGTTCCTTTTTGCCTTAATGCCATGACATAACCCACGCCATTAATACCAGTGCTAAAAACGGGGTAGCTCCCTGAACTATCATTAATTACCGTTCCTACGGGGTGGCTATTTACTTGTGGAATAAAATTAAAGTTTCCCGGCCCTTCAGCAACACATAATTCCTGATTCCCTGTAGACTCAAATTGCTTCCAACCATTACCCAATATCGCTTCACGGGGAAGTTTATGAGCTGCCGCATCAATTTCTAAATCCCCTAAATTGATGCGAAACTGCCCGATACTGAGCGCGTTAAATGAAAATAAGGTAATACCAACCAAAGCAATAATTTGTTTTATATTCATATTCAAAACCTATTTTATTGGCAGTTGACGGGCAATATGGGTAAATGATGCTTCAATTGTTCAGCGGTTAATTTATATTCGGCAACACACTGATCTTCTTGGTTTTTACCCCATTTAATTTGTAGTCGCCCTTGCTCTGGCATCCCACTGAGATAGACATCACCATTATCACCGACAATACCTGAGCTCATATTTTGGTCATCATTTTGAGCGAATTGGGCCATTGCACCAAAAGGCACTGGTTTTCCATTATGAGTAACATTAAATAATAATCGGTAACCGACATGAGTTTGGTAGTTTGCCAAAATTGCGGCGCCTTTTGTTGGTACCGCATTAACTGTATTGGTTTTTAATTCAACATTTTCAGGTAAAGAGTCAATGTTGAGGGATATTTCATTTTTAGTATAAGGGTTGAGATAAGGCACAATTGCGTAACCTCGAGAATCGGTTGAAATATTTGATCTATTTAATACTTGCACATTTTCTGCGCCCGGGGCTCGAATAATCGCGAAAGAATCATAGATAGGCTGAGCTAAAGTGATGCCATATGGGTGAGCAACAATCGCTCCTGTTAAACCGTAATTTGCTCGCTGTGAATATCTATCATAGCCATAGGCCGCATTAGCGACACCATAACTTCCTCTATAAGATGCCGAAGCATTTCCACTACCACGAGTTTCTTTATTTCCATATGATTGCTGAACAGCGTAATTAATATTATTTTTTTCGCCAAGAGTACCACTTACTCCCATCATTGCGTCTGCATTGCCGCTGTTATCCGCTGTAATACTACTATTTATCGATGTGTAATTACCGGATGTATTATTAAGTGGAATAGAAACTGAGAAAGAGAAATAATTATCAGCTTTACGCTGATAAGCACTATCAGAATAACTGTAATTAAAGTTATAAGTGATCCCATCAAAGCTTTTGTTATAACCCGCATTTAATGAGCGTTCTTTACCCGAACGGTTCCAATAATCTTGCTGATAACTAGAAAAATAAATATTACCAAATTTATTTAGTGACTGATTTAGTGAGACTTGAAAGCGGTTTTTTTTATTATCGCGATATATTTTAGGTTGATTACTGTTAGCTTCACTGAATGAATAAAAACCTTCCGTTGAGTAACGATAGTTAGCTAAAGTTACAGATGTACCAGTCGAGGTCACGTTTTTGGAGTATTGGAAACGATATGACTGCCCACTGTCGGTATCTTCTTTCCCTAATAAATTTTGGCTGTTTGCTTGTGTAACATCGGCCGATAGTGCGCCCAAACTACCTAAATTAATCCCCATTCCTATCGCATAAGATTGGTAATTTTTTGATAGTAAAGTTCCAACATACCCAGTAATACCTTTTGGTAACCCATAAATAAAAGTACTTTGCAGGAAATCAGGTTCTACTTCGCCGGAGGCATTAGATTTATATTTTCCCCCCGTTAATGAATACTTGAGTTGCCCTTCTCGCTGCATAATAGCAATTGATGAGAAAGGAACAGTAAATGAGCGTTCAGTACCATCTGCTTCCTTAATTATAACGGTTAAGTCACCGCTAGTCCCCGTTGGGTATAAATCATCAATTTCAAATGCACCTGGAGAGACATAGGATTGATAAATAACATAGTTATTCTGTTTAATCGTAACTTCTGCGTTACTTTGAGCTATTCCTCTAATAATGGGAGCAAACCCTCTCATTGAACTAGGTAGCATGGATTCATCACTTTGTAATTGAATACCACGGAATTGAAAACCATCAAAAATCTCACTTGGTGTCGCTGTGTCACCAATTACTAATTGAGATTTTAAAAAGTTAATCCCTCTTTCTAAGCTAGTCTCAATGTTTTTCCATTCGCGTTCTCCGCTATTATCCGTATAAGTCGAATAATTTTTTAAACGCCATGGGCCTAGATTTCCAGTGCTACGAAGGTTGAAATAATGAGAGTTTGTGTCTTTGGTGTTATTACGACTCCAATTGTTTGAACCACTATAATAATAATTTAAGATTAAAGCAGGAACACCATTTTCCCACTGACTAACGGGAACAGTACCTAATGCTTGTTTATTCATAGCGACTTGAGGTATTGAGATATTCAGCTTCTGTTGATTCAATTCGAGCGTAGATTTTGCCTCGGGTATATACTCGCCTATTGGGCCTATATATTGCTCAGCAGAAAGTGCAGACAATGCTGGAATAGAGTTAACTTTAACTCCCCAAAGTGCTAATTCTTCTTTTGTTATGCGTGGAATTAACTGGCTTGATTTATCATCTTTAACAAATTCGGTAACCTTAGAATCCATTAAAATACCATTTACGATAATATCGACATGGTATTCACCCGCTAACTGCCCTCCAGGATTAGCGAACTGGTCTAAATTAGGTAGATCTGCAATATTTTGGCCATTAATGACGCTGAGTGAGCTAGGACTAAAATAATCTTCCGCAGATACATGACTGATGTTTATTCCAGCCAAAATTATTGCGGTTACTACCTGACATATTTTTTTCAATCGAAAATAAGTTACCCCATTATGCAAATCGGTTATCGCGTCATAATGACAATTTAATAAATGTTGCTTTCTTGAAATGCAGCGCATAATGAATGTTCTTCCAACTGATTATTTTAATGTCTGATTTTTCGCTTTCGTTATCGTTCCATGGTCATTAATTGCACTCCAAGTAACTTGGTTTGCTTGAGTTCCCGAAATATCCCATGACGCTTCGCCCAGAGGAGGGACCATGCCTGGTTCTGCAATTTCTTTATTACCAATCTTCAACTCCCCAAATGAAACATAATAAGGAGTTGGATTATTTGCTTTTAAATAGTTTCCTTGTTTTTCAAAGGTTAATTTTTCATACGCAATTAACGCTTCCGCTGTTGGTAAACCAGCAGGGCGATAAAATAATTTAATCTTGTTATTAATTGAAATTGTTAAATTATTTGTTGAATTTGGGTCAGATGGTGGAATTGATTTAACATTTAACCAATAAACTGATTCTTTATCAGAGGGCAGCTGAGAATCTGTTAAAACAATTCGAATGGCATTGGCTGATTCAGGTTCAATGCGAAAAAGTGGAGGCGTTACAGTAAATGGTACTTTCTGTTTATCATTATTATTAAAATTATTTACCCAAGATTGTACTAGATAAGGTGTTTTATCATCATTTCTCACTGAAATTGAAGCTTCTTTCTTATTGCCTTCATAAATAACACGAGTACCACCTAAAATAACACTGGCGTTTGCATTAAGAGTCGTCATAAATAAAAGCGCTAATGAAATGAGATGCTTTTTCAAAATTTTCCCCTATAAAAAGAGGGAACGAATGTTCCCTTAATTCAGTGAACTATTGGTTATATTGAATAGTGACAGTAACGTCAGCGTTTGCTTTACCTGCAGTAACTTCATTTGCGGTTGTAACGTAACGCGCATAATATGTTTTCTCTCCACTATTACCATTCAAATCAATACCATCAGCTTCAGTGTCTGGAGTATAGAAATTTGTTCCGTTAACATCACCAGAAATACCAATACCAACACCATCAGCTTCATTGACTGCATATAATTGGTTGTTATCTGGATGTGCGGTTCCTCCGAAGGTGACGCGAGCACGTGCTAATGTTGCAGGGCAACCACTCAAGCCTATTGTTAAAGGAACTGCATCAGTTAGTTCACCGACTTTATCGAAGGTGTTAGTCATCCAAGTGCCAAGTTGTACTACACCTTCATTTTTATTAGCATTATTAACTTCAATAGTACATGTCGTATCAATAAATTGACCTTTGAAATTAATGGTACCTTTAGCATTACCGCTATCAATTGCAGCATGTGCCACACTTGATAATGAAACCATAATAATTGATGCCATTAATACTGACTTTTTAAAAATCATAGGAACCTCTTATCTATCTAGTAAAGATTTATTAATTATATTTAAGTTATTTTTTAATAACTATTATTCCATATATTTCACACGTAAAGATTGTATTAGTATTTTTAAAGTAAGTCCACTGGACGAGTAATTTTAGGTATTTAACTTAGGTTGTGATATTTAACCTGTAATTAATGCATTTAAGTTAATGGAGTAGATGGATAATCCAATAAATTACCATTATCTTAACTGTTAACGATATCAATCAAATCAAAATTAAATTTAAATATTATTCAAGTAACTGTAACATTATATTTCGCTTGAAATACAATTTAATAGGTTTGTGCAGACTAATATTCTTATTTTGTGGGGTGCGCGGTATTAAAAATGTCTAAAGTTGGTTTTTAAGGTGCTTAAAGCTTATTTGCTGTGGGGGGATGTGAAAACGCTTAAGATATGATCTTATGGTGCTATAAAATCATCTTTTTATTTTTACCTTTTTAGGTAAATAAAATGAATGATAAGACTATGGATTTTAATGTTTTCAATAAGAAACTATTTATAGTTTAAATTAAAGAGAGAGTAAACTCTCTTTAATATATGAATTTTTATTAAATTTACTTTAGTTTTGGTTTTATATCGAGAATATTCTTTACTCAATTAAGTGGTTTTACTTAAAAATAAAAGACCGTATCTAATTAGTTGAGTGACAACGATAGATATGACCTTTTCATTGTCAGCCTTAAACGACCTCCTAAGGAGGTAGTGATTGACCCTGTGAGGCTATAGCCGGAAGGAAACCCATATTAAAAAACTACCTCTTACTCACCACAAGTAAAGAGGAAATAACATGGATTTATACAGAAGTTCATCACATGTGTATTGGTGTTGCAAATATCATCTAGTTTGGATACCTAAATATCGTTATAAGATATTGAAAGATAAAGTAGGAAAAGAACTTTATAGAACAATTTATATTCTCTGCAATATGAAAGACTGTGAGTATTGAAGCTAAATGTTCAGCCAGACTATGTTCATTTAGTTGTAATGATCCCACCTAAACTATCAATATCAACACTGATGGGAGTCCTGAAAAGACGTAGTGCGATGAGGTTATATAATCGATTTCCACATATACGTAAGAAACTTTGGAGTAATCACTTTTGGGCTAGGGGATATTTTGCTGATACGGTGGGGGGTAATGAAGTCATCATTAGGCGTTATGTAAGGCATCAGGATAAAGTTGATCAAGAGCTCGACCAACAAATGGAATTATTGGAGGATTAATAAAGAATATAGCCCACTTATAGAGGGCTATATTTAAAGCCACCTCTTTTAGAGGTGGCATATATTAGATAAATCAATAAATTATATTATAACTATTTATTGATGATAACAGTACCGCCCGTGATTTTTCCATAAGAATTGGAAAGCAGAGGCGTGTTAACTTGAGTAGTTCCATTTGAATTGATTCTACCATAGGCATTGTTGATAGAACTGTTGCCCTTAACTGTTAAATTAATACCTGCATTTATTGCACCATTATAGTTGGAAATTGAATTCGCTTGGATATTCATATTTCCTGCACTATTAATTTGAGCGTAGTTGTTAATAAGCTCATTGCTCAATGTTACATCAATATCAGCTTCACCAGGTGCAGGGAAAAGAGCATTCGTTTGAACGATACCTGAAGTATTATTCATCTGAATACCTTTAATTTTAATGTTGCCATTGTTGGTGACAATCCCCCCTTTTTGGCTTGGTAAACCAAGGTTATATGTGTATCGGCTAAAGTCAGACGAATTAGTATTACTGATATAATCAGCATTCATTACTAAGTTATTATCCGCTTTAATCAAACCATTAGAGTTGTTTAAATATTGAGAGATAAAGTTAAGGTTAAAGCCTTTAATGTAACCAGCATTATTAACTAAATTATTAACTTTAAACGTCGATTTACCATTGTTAGAAGAGATAACACCATTATTTGTCAGTTTTGGTGAAGTAATATTCAATAATTTCTCACTGCTAATTACCGATTTACTATCATTAACGACTGAATTGTATGCAGTAATATCCATTCTGCCATTTTCAGTTTTCATGGTAGATGACAGGTTGTTTAAAATATTAGTATCGATAGTCATGCGGCGTTTTGCATAGAGCGCACTTGATGCTTTATTATCTAAACTTTTACCTGTGAAAGTAAAGTCTCTACCTGCTGAAATGATAGCTTGTTCATTGATGAGTCTATTAACGTTAAAAACAATATCTTGGCCAGCAGTAAATCTGTATTTACCATATTTACTATTGTTACCTGCCCAGTTGTAGATTGTATCTGCGTTAACATTAATGTTGCCTTTCTCAGCATGAATCAAGCCATTACTATTCTGGATGTCTTGTGCGGTATTGATGTTAACGTTTTGATTAGCTTTGATTAACCCATTATAGCGATTGAGTAAAGTACCATTTGAGGAAATATTAACATCACCATTAGAGGAGATAATTGTCCCATAATCATTACTAAAGGAATTAGTTGAATTAGCAGCTAAGTCAATGTTTCCTCTGCTTTGAATGGTTCCAGTATTATTTATAGCACCAGCTTTAACGTTTAAGCCTTGATTACCCGCATTAATAACACCTTTATTAAAGAGACCTGTATTGGAATCATTAATATTAATGTTCATTTTTTCTGCGTTTAAGCTACCGTTTGCAGCGACAGTTACACCGTAATTTTTCTGATTATAAGGCCCGGTAATACTAGAGATTATATTACCATTTGCATCATAAAAATTAGAACCGGTTGTAATGTTTAGTTCATTTGCTTTAACGTTGCCGTTAACAAGTACAGCGCGAGAGATAAAATCAACAACGCTGTTAGATGTCAGGTTATTATTAACTGTAATTTCGCCTTTAGAGACATTGTAGCCAACTAAGTTTTGACCAACAACAATAGGTGTTCCTGTAACAAATGCACCACGTGTAGCGTTGATGAAGCCACAGCTGTTACATGTAATACCCGATGCATTAGCAACAATAACTTGAGCTGCATTTCCAGCAACTTCCATCATACCATTAATAGTTGTCATGCTGTTGCCGATAACTTCATTTAAGATAACTGAAGCCTCTTTACCAGCAGTAATATTATCATTTCCAAAAATATTACCCCCTAAAAGGGTATCAGTTGCAGTGCTACTGTTATTAAAAATAACGCCTTTTTCGTTCACATTAAAACTTTGATAGGTGTTATGGGAAATACCACTGTCTGTTGGTTTTTTGATGTGAATGATATTTAAACCGTTTGGTTTATAAATGATACCTGTACCGTCTAAACTATAGGTTCCATTCGTATCATAGCTACTAATACCTGGAGCATAAAGGGTTGTTATATAATCAGATCTGAGTTTACCATAATAGTTATTAATATTACTTGCTGATTTAATATCCAAACGGCCTCCCGCATAGATATCACCTTTATAGTTATTTAGCCCTTTAGCATCAATATTGATTCCGCCATAACTAATTAACTGTCCATTATTGTTATCTAGTTCATCAGTTAATTTAAACTCCATTCCACCACTTGTTGCTGCTTTTTCTGATGAGGAACTTTTAAATAATCCAAAATAGTTAGAAACCTTATTACCAGTAACTGTAATGCCGGAATTTAATGCTTCAATACCACCAACTTTGTTTGTTAAAGCAAATCGAGATGCAACAGAAGAGAAATTATTAGAGTTTAAGTTGCTTAAATGACCAACATTTAATGTCATGTCGTTATATGAGCGAATATATCCACCATTGTTGCTTAGAGTATTAGCGGTAACTTTAAGTGTTTTTCCGTCAATGAAACCTTGTGTGTTACTTATATTATTAGAAGTAATAGTTAAGTTATCACCAGCAATAGACCCACCGTTATTTTCAAGGTTGTCAACCTTGATGTTAGAAGCATAAGTTGGGACTGGTACTGTATTTGGTACATTAGTAGGTGAAACAATTTTACCTGCATTGATTAATTTTGCAGAAGTGATATTTAATCCACGGCCGCTACTAATGGTAGATTTTGCATCATTATTAATATATTTAGTAATATTATAATCAGATTTTGCATTTTTTGCTGTAATAGATGATGATTTGTTGGTTAATATATCAGCATCAACTTTTATTCTACGTTGTGCGGTTACTGCAGAATTTGTATTTTCTAACCCTGAATTTAGCGTTAAATTAATATCTCTTCCAGATTCAATTCTTGCATTTTCATTAATGATTCGGCTGGCTTTGATATTAATATCTCTACCTGCAATAATTCTATCTTCAACGTGGCTATTAGCTGTATTTCGCCACTGATAGAGTGTATCAGTTAAATCAATATTAATATCACCAGTTTCGGCTTTGATTATACCATCACCATTTTGAAGCGTTTCACCTGAAATACTTACATTGTTTTTAGCTTGAATGGAACCTTTATAGCGGTTAAATACTGAGGAATTACCTGCGAGACTAATGCTGCCATCTGTTGAGATGATTTTTCCAGCATCGTTGTTGATGAAACCACCGGAATTAATATCAACGTTAATATTTTTTCTAGCAGTAATTATGGCATCATTGCTAATACCTGAGGCTTTTACATCAATATTACCGTTAGATTCAATTCTATTTCTTTTATTAGATAGCCCACCATTAGAAGAGATAGATAAACCATCATTACCAGCAGAAATAATGCCCTGATTGCTAACGCCGACCCCCATTTCGGTAGAAACAAGGGTAATTTTATCTGCGTACATACCACCTAAAGATGAAACATCAATTGCGACAGAAGGGCGGCTACCTGTACCGGGAACAGAAGATAATACTTCACCATTAGCATCGATAAAGTTATTTCCCGTAACAACTTTGATTTCTTTTGCTGCTAATTGACCATTAATAATTGCTGAACGAGCAATTAGTTCAGTTGGAGAATTAGACGTTAAGTTTTTATTAACGATAATTTGGCCTTTAGAAACGTTATAGCCAAGAATTTCTCCGTTAGTAACAATTGGCTTACCCGTTGTTAGAGTCGCACTTTCTGTATTAATGAAGCCGCATGAGTTACATGTAATACCTGATGGGTTAGCAACAATAACTTGTGCTTTTTTCCCTGCAACTTCAACCATACCATTTAGCGTTGTTGCATTATTAGAGTTAACCTCATTAAGGATAACTTTTGCTTCACCACCCGCTAAATTAAGGTTTCCGTTAATCATTCCACCTAACTGAGTATTAACGTTATCTTTACTGTTGTTTAAAATGACTCCCTTATTATCAACATCGAATTTGTTGTATATATTGTGAGAAACCCCTTTGTCACTAGCTTTATTTATATTAACAATTGTTGGGCCATTGTGCTGATTGATTACTCCAGCACCGTTAGTATTAATTATTTCGCCATGAGCCATTGAAGTCATCCCTAAAATTGCAGAGACGCATAAGACGATAGGCTTTAGCTTTAATGTATGATTAGAAGACCCACTTTTAATAGGCTGACTCATAGAAATATCCCTAAATATGATTTGAAGTTAATATATGTAAATTAACAATACCCCATTATAACACTTGAATTATGATTGAAATTTAAAATAAGTATATTTAAAAATACTTATTCAAAGTCCGGTTTTTTATTCCAAAATAAAATATCATCAATGAGTTTTTCGTGGTTGAATATATATTTCTTGAGGTTAATTTCTTTGTAATCAACAAATAAGCTTTACTCTGCTTCAGAATAAATATGTATCAATACTTAAATTAATATGCGTATAAATATAATTACAACAATTGTTAATCATAAGTTTTTTTGGATTAATATTTTCATTTTAATTTAAAAGAAATGAAAATATATTTTATAATTTAATTACGCTATTTTTGGATTTAATTGGTAAAAAGCTCTTAAATGTAAGAGCTTTTTATTTTTAGTTTAATTTATTTTTTTTGAGTTAATGTTGAAATAGCCTCACGGTAACATAACTCAAGTTTTTCTCGGCTGTCTGCAGTAATATGTAAGTCGTGTAACCGGCCATTATTAATCCCATATACCCAACCGTGGATCATCACTTTCTGGCCTCGTTTCCATGCAGATTGCATGATGGTTGAATGCCCTAAATTATAAACTTGCTCAACGACATTTAATTCACATAAACGGTTAAGGCGCTCGCAAGGTTTTAGCTCACCTAACATAGAGCTATGTCTGTACCAAATATCTCTTATGTGTAATAGCCAGTTATTAATTAAGCCAAGTTCGGTGTTATCAACCGCTGCTTCAATACCACCACAACCGTAGTGGCCACAAATAATGATGTGCTCAACTTGTAAGACATCAACGGCATATTGAATGACAGATAAACAGTTTAGGTCAGTGTGAATAACTAAGTTGGCAACATTACGGTGCACAAAAAGGTCGCCAGGTGCGGCGTTAATTAATTTTTCTGCAGGTACTCGGCTGTCAGAGCAGCCTATCCATAAGAATCTCGGCTTTTGCGCTTTTGATAATTCTTTGAAGAATTCGGGATCTTGTTCATTGACTGATGCTGACCATGCTTCATTGTTAGCAAACAGCTCTTCGATTTTTCTCATCATGACTTATAGCCTAGTTGTGTTACTTTGCGATAAAATCTTATACAACATTTATTGATTAATTAATAATTAGTTATACTAATTTCAACATCCTTATGATGAACCTGTCTTTTATTCAAGGCAACCCTAAATTCATAACATATTGAATTATATCGTATAAACTAATTATCTCTTTTCTGCATAACATAGTGCAGAAAAAAGTGGCATCATGGTGATATATTGCCTTCAAATCGTCCTAAGAATAAAGGTTTTTTTACATATGACATATGCACTTGAGTTATCGCAATTAACCAAAACCTACCCAGGTGGTGTAAAAGCCCTGAAAGGGATTGACCTGAGCGTTGAAGACGGTGACTTTTACGCATTGTTGGGGCCAAATGGCGCGGGTAAATCAACCACGATCGGGATCATTAGCTCACTGGTGAATAAAACGAGCGGTTCTGTAAAAGTATTTGGTTATGATTTAGAAAAGCAAGTTGTGCAAGCAAAGCAGCAACTTGGATTAGTGCCTCAAGAGTTTAATTTCAACCCATTTGAAACGGTATTACAAATTGTTCTTAACCAAGCCGGTTATTATGGGGTCACGCGCTCTGTTGCTGTACAACGTGCAGAGCAGTACCTGACCCAACTTGATTTATGGGAAAAACGTGATGAGCGGGCGCGTAATTTGTCCGGTGGTATGAAACGGCGCTTAATGATAGCCCGTGCGTTGATGCACCAACCAAAGCTATTAATTTTGGATGAACCCACCGCGGGTGTTGATATTGAACTTCGTCGTTCAATGTGGACATTCTTAAAGAACCTTAACGCTCAGGGAACGACAATCATTTTAACCACTCACTATTTGGAAGAAGCTGAAATGTTATGCCGTAATATTGGTATTATTCAACACGGTGAATTAGTTGAAAATACAAGTATGAAGCAATTGCTGAGTCAATTAGAATCAGAAACCTTTATTTTTGATTTAATGCCAAAAAGTCCGATCCCTCAATTATTAGGGTATGAATCACGTTTGATAGACACCTCAACACTTGAGGTAGATGTCAAAAGAGAGCAAGGTCTAAATAGTGTTTTTAGCCAATTCAGTGAGCAAGGTGTTCAGATTTTAAGTATGCGAAATAAAGCAAACCGGTTAGAAGAGTTATTTGTTAACTTAGTCAAAAGAGAAAGTAATGCAACCGAGAAGGAGATTGCAAGATGATCTCATTATATTGGGTCGCATTAAAAACTATTTGGATAAAAGAAGTCACGCGGTTTGGCCGTATTTGGATACAAACATTGTTACCACCAGTGATCACAATGTCGCTGTATTTTGTGATTTTTGGTAATTTAATTGGTTCAAGAATTGGTGATATGGGCGGTGTGGATTATATGCAGTTTATCGTCCCCGGGCTGATCATGATGGCGGTGATCACTAATTCATATTCAAATGTTTGTTCTTCTTTCTTTGGTTCTAAATTTCAGAAAAATATTGAAGAATTACTCGTTGCCCCTGTTCCGACGCATATTATTATCGCAGGTTTTGTTGGTGGTGGTGTTGCTAGAGGGATTTTAGTCGGCTTTCTCGTTACATTGGTATCGTTATTTTTTATTCCCTTGCAAGTGCATTCATGGGCAATGGTGGTAATAACTTTATTGCTAACCGCAATTGTGTTTTCCCTTGCCGGTTTATTAAATGCCATCTTCGCTAAGACATTTGATGATATTAGTATTGTTCCTACCTTTGTATTAACACCATTAACGTATTTAGGTGGTGTGTTTTATTCGTTGTCATTGCTACCACCGTTTTGGCAAGCCGTCTCTAAACTGAACCCAATTGTGTATATGATCAGCGGCTTTCGTTATGGCTTTCTGGGAATAGCTGATGTTTCTATCGCGATTACATTAGGTGTCTTAATGATTTTTTTAGTCGTTTTTTATGCATTAACATGGTTCCTAATTGAGCAGGGTCGAGGCCTCAGAAGCTAAATTTTAGGGATGAAATTGTGATAAAAAAAACGGCTTTTGATACTGAATGTAATCAAAAGCCGTTTTTTATTGAAATGTGTATAAATGGTGTTATTAATCAATCCATTGGGTAAGTAAAACCCCAAATTAAGCCACTTGGACAGGAACCGCTTTTGCTAGGCGACTCATTTTATTATTTTCATCAAAGTAAGCCACTTTTGGCTTATGTAACCGAGCGTCTTCATCTTCTATTTGCACATAAGAGCAAATAATCAATTTATCACCAACTGCAGCTCGGCGTGCAGCAGCACCATTAACCGAAATAATTTTTGAGCCACGTTCGCCTGAAATAGCATAAGTTGAAAAGCGTTCGCCATTATCAACGTTGTAAATATCAATGGCTTCGTATTCAAGGATCCCAGCTGCATCCATGAAGTCCTGATCTATCGCACATGAGCCTTCATAGTGTAGGTCTGCTTGTGTAACCGTGACGCGATGGAGTTTACCTTGTAACATTCTTCTTAACATTTTTTTCTTCCTCATTTGGCTCACAGCGTTGTTGGTGGCGCTCACTCGCCCTAGTCACATACTTATGTGCTCCTAAGGACTCGCTTACTTACCGCCTAGCTGTGAACCAAATGAGTTTGAAAAATAAAAGCCATTCGGAACACAGACATTGAATTAACGCTATAAACACTGTAATTGCAGTGTGTTATTTCATTTTTATAATTGATTTATTTTTATGCAATATCGCGTTGCAGGTCAACTTGTAAATTATCAATAAGACGCGTTTGACCTAACCATGCAGCCATTAAAATAACCGCACGTTTACTGGACTCACCAAGTGGTAATAATGTATCTGCATCGCGAATAAATAGCTCATCAGGGGTAAAACCGGCCTCACGTAAGCTATTATTCATCTCTTCGATAATAACTTCAGATGCGTTAGGCTCAGCGACTAATTTTTCACCCGCTTGTTGCATAATTTGAAACAGTTTAGGCGCTGTTTTTAGCTCTTCCGCTGATAAATTATTGTTGCGTGAACTCAGTGCTAGACCATTTTTGGCTCTAACCGTTGGGACACTAACAATTTGAGTATCAAATGATAAGTCAGAAACTAATTTGCGGATTAATTGCAATTGTTGGTAATCTTTTTCACCAAACAAGGCAATATCTGGCTGAACTAAGTTGAACAGCTTAGTGATAACCGTTGCGACACCTCTGAAATGACCAGGGCGGCTTGCGCCTTCTAACATGGTCGATAATTCAGGAACGTCAACAAAAGTCTGCTTTTCCATCCCTTCAGGGTAAAACTCTTGTGGGGAAGGGGCAAAAATTAAGTTGATGTCACGGCGCTTTAATTTTTCGCAATCCTGTTGCAACGTCCGAGGGTAATTGGCTAAATCAGATTGCCTATCAAATTGCATCGGGTTGACGAAAATACTGGCAATGACAATATCAGCCTGTTTTTTTGCTTGGTCAATGAGCGTTAAGTGACCATCGTGTAAATTACCCATTGTTGGGACAAGTGCAATACGTTTGCCTTCTTGTTTCCAGCGACGGATTTCACGGCGTAAAATAAGTGCCGTTTCAACGATAAGCATACGTGTGTTCCTTATAATTTCTGATATCAATTAAGAAAAAGAGTGGGCTTCACTTGGGTAAATGCCATCTTCCACTTCTTGGATATACATACGAATAGCATCATGAAGGTTGCCTGCCTGAGCTAAAAAGTTTTTAGCGAATTTAGGCGCTCGAGCTGTAATACCCAGTGCATCATGCATAACAAGGATTTGTCCATCAGTTCCATTTCCTGCACCAATACCAATTACCGGTAGAAGTAACTCTTCCGAAACATGACTTGCTAAGGCAGTTGGAACACATTCGAGAACCAACAATTGGATACCTGCATTTTCTAGTGCAATCGCATCTTTGAGTAATTGATTGGCGGTGACTTCATCACGTCCTTGGACTTTATAACCGCCAAGGACATTGACGGCTTGTGGTGTTAAACCGAGATGACCACACACAGGAACAGAGCGTTCTCCTAATATTCTTACAGTATCGCATAGCCAGCTGCCACCCTCAATTTTCACCATGTTTGCACCTGCTTGCATTAAGATTGCTGCATTAGCACAAGCTTGTTCTGGGGTGGCGTAACTCATAAATGGCATATCTGCGATAATGAAGGCATTGGGGGCGCCTTTGCGAACGCATCGGGTGTGGTAGGCAATTTGCTCGACAGTAACTGGTAAAGTCGATGATTCACCTTGGATCGTCATTCCCAGTGAGTCGCCAACGAGCATCACTTGGATACCTTGCTCATAAAATAATTGAGCAAAGCTTGCGTCATAGGCAGTCATAGTAGCAAATTTGTGTTTGTCTTTTTTAAACTGACATAAATCAGCCAGAGAAATTGGTTTCATTATAATAACCTCCGGAAATGATCTCCCTGCGACCATACCTCATAAGAGGTTGAACATTTTAGGCTGGAATATCCCAAAATGTTAGGCCATTTCGAGGGACTTGTTTGAGTCTTTCTGAAAGCTTTTCGCCATCAGGAAAAACAAGAGAAGGAGCGATTTCATTAAGCGGATACAACATAAACTCGCGCTCTTTTAGCCCATAATGTGGAACGGTTAACCGTTCAGTATTGATAATACGGTTACCAAAAAGCATGATATCAAGGTCAAGCGTTCGTGGGCCCCAACGTTCTTCTTTACGTACACGACCAAGCTCAAGTTCTATTTTTTGAGTGTGGTTGAGAAGTACTTCGGGCTCAAGACTCGTTTCGAGTAGTACAGCCAGATTCAGAAAATCTGGCTGATTTTGCGGGCCTAGTGGCTTGGTTCGATAAACAGAAGAGGTAGAAACAACACGGCTATTGGGAACAGCATCTAATGCTGCAATAGCTTGCTGTGCCTGTAGTAGCGGCTCACCAAGGTTACTTCCTACTGCAATATAGACGTGTTCCATTGTATTCTCTCTATCTATTATGACTTATTTGACCGACGCGCACCTGTTCCACCTTGTGATGAACGTGGGCGGTGGCGACGGCGAGTGGGTGCATTGCCTAATTCCGAAATCATTTCACGCTGTTTAGTATTATTTGCCTGTTGAAAATCAGCCCACCATAAGGCTAACTCTTGTAGTTCGTTTCGGTGCTCAACATTGGCCCTTAATTCTAATAAATCAAACGCGGCACGGAATTTCGGGTGCTCCATTAATTTATTGGCACGACGACCTTGGCGACGAGGTAAACGTAACTGCAGCAACCAAATATCACGCATCGTGGTTGTAATGCGTTTGGGGATCGCAATCGAACGGCACTGTTCGTCTAAAATATCATTCATCGCAAGGGCAAAGGCATCATAATAGGCTAGCCCGCCTTCTTGAGAGAGCTTTTCAGCATGCTCTGTCACTGGGTACCATAACATAGCCGCAAATAAAAAAGCAGGGTTAACACGCTTATCATTTTTTAATCGGAAATCAGTATTTTTAAGGACTTGCTCAATGATTTTTTCCATTGGTGAATCACTGTTATCCGTAAAGCGGCTTGCGACAACAGGGAAAAGCTGCTCAAACAAACCATATTTTTTGAGCATTTTATAGGTATCGTAACCTTGGCCTGCTTGTAGTAATTTGAGTGACTCTTCAAATAACCGAGCAGATGGAATTTCTCTCAATAAATGAGCAAGTTGGTAAATTGGCTCTGCAGTTTTTGGTTCGATGCTCATATTTAATTTGCAGGCGAAACGTACCGCTCGTAGCATTCTGACTGGGTCTTCACGATAGCGTGTTTCTGGGTCACCAATTAGACGAATAACGCCAGCTTTGAGGTCATTTAAACCATTAACGTAATCACGTAATGTGAAGTCTTCGATATTGTAATAGAGGCTGTTAACGGTGAAGTCCCGGCGGATCGCATCTTCCTCAATGGAACCAAAGATGTTATCACGTAACAACATGCCGTTTTGTGCTTGTGCAGATAAATTTTTGTCATCTGAGGCATTTTGGTCATGGTGGCCACGGAAAGTTGCAACTTCAATAATTTCGGGGCCAAACATAATATGTGCTAGACGAAAACGACGACCAACGAGTCGGCAATTGCGAAATAATTTGCGGATCTGCTCAGGGGTGGCGTTCGTCGTAATATCGAAGTCTTTAGGTTTTTGGCCTAAAAGCAAATCACGCACACCTCCACCCACTAAATAGGCTTCAAAGCCACTCTTGTTTAAGCGGTACAGCACTTTTAACGCATTGTCACTAATATCACTGCGCGAAATAGGGTGTTCGGAACGCGGGATAACAGTAATGTTTTCTTCGTTTACGGTTGTCATTGTAGGGCGCTTCTCAGGTGTTGAATCGGCACGTTGAGATTGACGAACCGTTTTTCTAATAGGGGTTGTTTTATGGGGCTGAGCTGTGTTCCGCTCTTTAGGTGCGGTTTGCGCATGAGCAGAATGAGTGACTGGCCTTTTACCGGCTGCCTGACTATCTCGCGAAGGATCACGATGTTCTACTACATCTTCAGGGGATGCGGCTGTATTGCGAGATAAAATGTTACGGCAGAAATTTGCTACTCGGTTAAAAATAGTACACCTCGATGTCATTACCAATATTCATTAAACAAAATAAGCGGCTAATCATAGCTCACAGAAGTTTCTTTGAGAATGGTTAAACGAATAAAAGTCGTCTCTAATTATAAACGTTACCAATAAAATTTACGCAAAATAATAGCGTAAAAAGCTTTCTTGCTATAGGGGTATAAGGTTAGAAGCCTTATTTTAAGCGCTTTTTTGTTGTTAGAGGATTATTCAACTTCAAACTATGGGGTTAAAAAATAACCTAATCTATTTCCGTAAAAAATTACCTGAAAGTAAATGTTTATCTTATTTAAAAGAGCACGATAGGACGTTATCGCCAATTAATGAGTAGAAAGGTGCGGGGGAGGATGGAGTGACGTGATAGCTAACGCAAGGAATAAACTTTGAGCTGAACACAACAAAATGTAGAGTTCCCTTGTAACGGCGCAGTAATATGCGCCGTTCAGGACTCCATATAGACACTAGCCAGCCATTTGCTTTTCGCGAATTTCAGCTAATGTTTTACAGTCGATACATAAATCAGCGGTAGGACGGGCTTCCAAACGACGGATACCAATTTCTACACCACATGATTCACAATAGCCAAAGTCGTCATCTTCAACTTTTTTCAGCGTTTTTTCGATTTTCTTAATCAGTTTACGTTCACGGTCCCGGTTACGTAATTCAAGGCTGAATTCTTCTTCCTGAGCGGCTCTATCAACGGGGTCTGGAAAGTTAGCTGCCTCATCTTGCATATGAGTAACAGTCCGGTCCACTTCATCTCTGAGTTGATTGCGCCATGCTTCGAGAATGAGCTTAAAATGCGCCAACTGGGCCTCGTTCATGTACTCTTCGCCAGCTTTTTCATGATAGGGTTCAACCCCAGCAATGGCGAGAATGCTTAAGGACGATGTCTTACGTTTTTGCCCTTCTTGCATAATGCTTCTCCTACACACGCAAATTTTACAAAAACCCCAAGGGGGAAAAATTAAGGTCGCTATAAATAGCAGAAGACTGCTCTCTTGGCAATCGTTCCTGCAATGAGTTTTGTAATGCTGTGAGGGCGAGCGTGTTTATTCCCTTTTTAGCGCCCAGAACTCTGCGGCCTCGTATAAAAATCGGTTAAAAAAACTTTATTTAATAGAGTTAAAGTGAATCTGCTTACTTAACACCATTTGTTGAACAGTTATATCAGCTTGATAACAAAGCACTTCAACACCACTTTGTCTCGCTTCCTCCAATAATAGCGCATATTGTTTATCAATATGTGCCGCAGCAGATGCTACGTGAATACCTGTGTGTAAAGCAACAAACAATAGTATGGCTCTTTTTCCTTCTTTCGCAATATACATTAGTTCTCTTAAATGTTTTTGGCCCCTAAGTGTCACTGCGTCAGGAAAAAAACCTTGATTATTTTCGAGTAAAGTTACTGATTTTACTTCGATAAAGCAATCGGGTAATCCATTTTGCGTGAGATAGAAATCGATTCGGCTATTTTCTGTGCCATATTTGACTTCAGGTTTTATTACGCTGTATTCGGATAATTCTGGAATGTGTTTTTCGGTTAAGGCTTGCGCAACTAATTGGTTCGCACGAAGGGTATTAATGCAAATAAAATGACCGTTTGCTGTTTGGGTTAACTCCCAGCTATACGGGTATTTGCGTTTTTTATTATCAGACGTTGAATACCAGATGGTATCACCCGGGGTTGCACAACCTGTCATAGCGCCTGTGTTTGCACAGTGAATTGTCATTTCTTCACCATTCGGTAAAGTGACATCAGCCAAAAAGCGCTTGTAACGCTTAATTAAAGTGGCTGGTTGTAAGGCAGGTTTAAATTCCATGAGCTCTCCGCTAGGGTATCGGTAATATGCTTACTGGCAAAAGAGGCTAATGCTACAATGTCTGACAGTAAAAGTTAAATAGATGGAGTGATAACCCCAGTGTTACCGATATTCGAAGTTTGTGAGGACATACTTACCGCCTTGATGGCTTCACCTCAAGTATTGCTTCATGCACCTACAGGTGCGGGTAAATCAACTGTTTTGCCGCTAGAAATATTAAAGAGTGGGGTTATTAATGGTCGGGTTATCATGTTGGAGCCTCGTCGCCTAGCGGCACGTTCAGTGGCGGCTCGTCTTGCACAACAACTGGGTGAAGAAGTCGGTCATACCATCGGTTTACGCATGCGCTCTGAAACTAAAGTTAGTCGTCACACGCGTCTTGAAGTGGTGACAGAAGGCGTACTGACTCGTTTATTGCAAAATGACCCAATGCTTGAAGGGGTTGGTTTAGTTATTTTAGATGAGTTTCATGAACGAAATTTACAGGCAGATTTAGGTCTCGCTTTGTTAATTGATTCACAACAAGCTTTACGCGAAGATTTGCGTATTCTATTGATGTCAGCGACATTGGATAATCAAGGGCTGTCTCAGCTGTTTCCTGATGCGCCGGTTATTACTTCACAAGGGCGTACATTTCCCGTCATACGTGAGTATCATCCAATAAACCCAAATAAACTCTTTCATAAAGAAGTGGCATTGGCAGCTTGGCAATTATTGCAGCAAGCGCATGGGTCTTTATTATTATTTCTTCCAGGTGTGGGGGAAATCGAGAAAGTAAGAGTAGAACTCGCTTTGATGGTCAGTGAGGACATACTTTTATGTCCTTTATACGGAGCACTATCTCTACAGGCTCAGCAACAAGCGATACAAGTGGCACCTGAAGGTATGCGTAAGGTGGTATTAGCCACCAATATTGCGGAAACCAGCTTGACGATTGAAGGGATCCGCCTTGTGATGGACAGTGGTTTTGAACGTGTGGGGCAGTTCAATCCACGAACAGGGTTAACCAAATTAGTGAAACAGCGAATTAGCCAAGCGTCGATGGCGCAGAGAGCAGGGCGAGCAGGCCGTTTGGAAGCAGGAGTTTGTTGGCACTTGTTTAGTGAAGAGCAAGCTGAGCGGGCAGCACAATTTAGTGAAGCCGAAATTGCGCAAAGTGACCTGAGTAGCTTATGGCTGTCTTTATTACAGTGGGGGTGCCACGATGCGGCACAGCTTAGCTGGCTCACTTTACCGCCAAAACCTGCGATATCAGCGGCAAAAGATTTACTGGGTAAATTAGGTGCTATTGATGCAGCAGGTAAGTTAACGCCTTTTGGGCAGCAGATGGCGGAGTTAGGTAGTTCAGTACGAACAGCAGCAATGTTATGTAGAGCACAGCAAAGCCAAAATCAGCATGTTATTCAATTAGCTGCATTATTGGTAGCGATTATCGAGGAGCCACCGCGCCATCATGATTGTGACCTTCGCTATTATATAGAAAAACCAACGGATAACTGGTGTAAGCGCGCATCTGTACTTTGTCATCAAAAAGTAACAAACACGATAGGGAAACAATCAGAGCTGATTAGTGAGTGGTTACCAACGTTAATCGCTACAGGTTTTCCTGACCAAATAGCAAAATTGCGAGATAACCAACAACGTTACCAATTAGCGAGTGGCTTAGGGGCAACATTGGGTGAGTCAGATAGACTATTGGGGACACCGTGGTTAATGGTGGTATCCTTATGGCAACCCGAAAATATGGCGGATGCGCGTATTTCCTTGGCTTACCCTGTCGAGATTGACAGACTACAAGCCGATTGCCCATCACTGTTTAACATCCAAGAAACGGTCGAATGGGATGAACAAAAAGGGACATTGTTAGCTTGGAAGCGTTTGCAATGTAGTCAATTGGTGGTGAAATCAGAACGTTTAAGCAACCCAGATAAGACTGAACTTCGCCAAGCGTTGGTGTATTGGCTGAAACAAAATGGCTTACAGCAGTTAAATTGGCAGGAAGATGCACGGCAATTTTGTGTCCGTTGTACGTTAGCTAAGCAGTATTTCCCCGATGTTGATTTCCCAGATTTTGATGATATAGCACTATTGGATTCGCTGGGTGAATGGCTAGAACCTTATCTTGATGGCGTAACGAATAAACAAAAATTACAGCAGATTGACTTAGCCTCTTTATTAATCAATCGATTAGATTGGCAGCAGCAACAATGGTTAGAAAATATGTTCCCAAGACGCTATCAGGCGCCATCTTTACATGATGTAAGTATTCACTATTCGTTAGATAAGCCTCCTGTAATCGCAATTCGAATGCAAGAGATGTATGGAGAAAAAACAAATCCGACAATAGCACAAGGGAAGATAGCGGTAACGGTATCTCTACTGTCCCCTGCCATGCGGCCGTTGCAGATCACGCAAGACCTTGGCGCGTTTTGGCAAGGCAGCTATAAAGAGATACAAAAAGAGATGAAAGGGCGTTATCCAAAACATTTATGGCCGGATGACCCTGCAAATACTGCACCAACAAGACAAACAAAAAAAGCGATGATGGGTGCGAAATAACCTATTTTTATGCTCTAATAGCGGGTTTCCTTATTTAGCCAATTGATAGTCTAAACTGAGTAAGGAAATGTAATTAAGAGCTTTCTTTGGTGAAATCTCTGAGGTTATGGGCCAAAATTAACCACTAAACTGGCATAAATAGTGAGTGACTCAGATATTTTGTAAGGTGATATGGAGCGACCATGTCAGGTAAAGATTTTGAACCAATCGGCAGGCGTAACAAAAAAACTGCTGGGAAAAAACAGTCTTCATCCCGCCGTCGTAGAGACCGCGATGACTATGACGATGAAGATTTATTCGAACATGATGATATTGATGAACAATATCTCGATGATGAAGATGAAGAAGAGCAAATGGCTAAAAAAGGCTCAAGAAATAACAAGCCTCGAAAGGTAAAAAGTAAATGGCGTTGGTTTTGGCTGCTCGTCAAACTGATGATCGTGTTTGCGGTTTTACTCGCGGCATATGGTTTTTATTTAAATCAACAAATTAAAGAACGTCTCGATGGTAAGGTGTGGGATTTACCCGCCGCCGTATACGGCCGAATGGTTAACCTTGAGCCCGGTATGGATTACAGCCAGGCAGAAATGGTTCGCCTACTTGAAGGCATGCAATACCGTAAGGTGAGTAAAATAACAACATCGGGCGAATTTGTGGTGCGTGGTAATAGCATCGAAATCTTACGTCGACCGTTCAATTTCCCTGATCAAAAAGAAGGGCAAATACTTGCTCGAATGGTGTTTGAAAATAATGCCTTGAGTAAGATCGAAAACATGGAGAACGGTCGCTCATTTGGTTTTTTCCGTTTAGACCCGAAACTGATCACAATGATGCAGTCGGCAAATAATGAGCAACGGTTAGTTTTGCCGATATCTGACTTTCCCGAATCTCTAGTTAAAATCTTACTAGAAACCGAAGATCGCAACTTTTATGAGCATGATGGCGTCAGTTTGTACTCTATTGGCCGTGCTGTTGTTGCTAACTTAAGTGCAGGGCGCTCCGTTCAAGGGGGAAGTACGTTAACCCAACAGTTAGTCAAAAACTTGTTTTTAACTAATGAGCGCACATTAAAGCGTAAAGCGAATGAAGCGTATATGGCGGTTTTACTGGACTACAACTACAGTAAAGAACGTATTTTAGAGCTGTATTTAAACGAAGTCTTTTTAGGTCAAAATGGAAATGACGAAATTCGTGGCTTCCCATTAGCGAGCCTGTATTATTTTGGCCGACCAATCAATGAGTTAAGCTTTGACCAACAGGCTTTATTAGTGGGGATGGTGCAGGGGGCGTCAACATATAACCCTTGGACTAAACCACAAAATGCGATTAAACGCCGTAATATCGTGCTGAAAATCTTGGAAACACGTGGCGTGATTGACCAAGAAATGTATCAGGTACTTAGCGCAAGGCCTCTTGGGGTGAAAAATAAAGAAGGGCTGGTGGCTTCTCAACCTGCCTTTATGCAAATGGTTCGTTTAGAACTCAATGAAAAATTGGGTGATAAAGTTAAAGAACTCTCCGGTGCGAAAATTTTTACCACCCTAGACCCAGTTGCTCAAACTGCGGCTGAAAATGCAGTTGAGAATGGTGTCGCTGATTTACGTAAATCTCGTAAATTAGATGACATAGAAGGAGCCATGGTAGTAGTTGACCGCATTAATGGCGAAGTACGTGCGATGGTTGGTGGTTCTCAACCCCAATATTCAGGGTTTAATCGTGCGTTAAATGCACGGCGTAGCATTGGTTCTCTGGCAAAACCTCCAGTATACCTCGCTGCACTAAGTGAACCGGACCGTTTTCGTTTAAATACATGGTTAAAAGATGAGCCACTAACAGTTAAAGTTGGGAATCAAAACTGGAGCCCGAGAAACTACAGCCGCAATTTCAATGGCCGGATGATGTTAGTTGACGCCTTGGCTAAATCACAGAACATCCCAACCGTAAACTTAGGCTTAGAGGTCGGTTTAGACCAAGTGTTTAACACCTTTATACGCTTAGGGGCACCTGCGGCGGCTATGGAAAAAGTTCCCGCGATGCTCTTAGGGGCGGTTAACTTAACACCTGCTGAAGTTGCTCAAGTATTCCAAACTATTGGTGGTAATGGTAATCGTGCGAAATTGTCGGCACTACGTTCTGTTATTGATGGCGATGGCAACGAGATTTACCAAAGCTACCCATCTGCTGAGCGAGCAGTACCTTCACAAGCGGCATACCTCACATTGTATGGTATGCAACAAGTGGTTAAACAAGGTACGGGCCGAGTCTTATTGTCTAAATACGCAAAGTATAATTTAGCTGGTAAAACAGGGACAACTAACGATCTACGTGATAGCTGGTATGCAGGGATTGATGGCAAAGAGGTCGCAATTGTGTGGGTTGGCCGTGACAATAACGGCCCAACACAATTAACTGGGGCGACAGGCGCACTGAAGGTGTACCAACGCTACTTAGATAACCAAGCGCCATTGGCACTCATTAACCGTGCACCAGAGGGCATTGTTGATATGCAAGTCACTGCTGATGGTCAATTAAGTTGCTCAAACTTCGGCGGCGGTAGAATGTTGCCGATTTGGACAGATAACCCAGAAGGGTTATGCCAAGCGTCAGAAGAGCAAGCTCCGGTCTGGGACTTAAATGGTAATAATGGCGAGCAACAAGATGATGCACCGGATTGGGTTAAGGATATGTTTGGCAATAGCCCCTAAATTCTCGTCATATTTCAAGTTGTGACTGTGTTGGCTTCATAGAAAATTAGCTGGTGAATTAATTATTTTAAAGGCTAGTTAGAGCGTTGTGGTGTCAAATCGAGCGTTATCTATTCTTAACTATAAAAAAATAGAGGTGAAATTGGATAAATTTCACCTCTATAACATCAATGTGAATTAATTCTTTTTAATTTTCATCAATGCAGTTTCTGCCGCTTTAACCGTTTTCTCAATATCTTCATCGCTGTGTGCGATAGACATAAAACCTGCTTCAAATGCAGAAGGTGCGAGGTAAATACCTTGTTCTAACATGTAATGGAAGAACTTTTTAAAGCGTTCAACGTCACATTTCATCACGTCTTGGTAGCAAGTTACGGTTGGGGCGTCGGTGAAGAAAATACCAAACATACCGCCAACGTGGTTGATCACCATTGGAATACCTTGCTCTTCGGAAACACGTTTTAAACCACGAGCTAACTTTTCTGTTAATTCATTTAAACGAGAATGGACTCCTGGTTGAGAGACCTCTTTTAAGCAAGCAAGACCAGCGGCCATCGCGACAGGGTTACCCGATAATGTTCCTGCTTGGTAAACAGGCCCAATTGGTGCGAGTTTTTCCATAATTTCAAGGCGGCCACCGAAGGCACCAACAGGCATACCACCACCGATGATTTTACCTAAACAGGTTAAATCAGGCTGAACGTCATAGTAATCTTGTGCTCCACCTAATGCGACACGAAAACCTGTCATAACTTCATCAATGATGAGTACGGCATTGAATTCATCACATAGTGCACGTAAACCGGGGAGAAATTCAGCTGTTGGTGGTACGCAATTCATATTTCCAGCAACAGGTTCAACAATCACGCACGCAATATCTTCTGGGTAGTTTTCAAATGCTTGGCGAACTGAAGCTAGGTCATTATAGGTACAAGTTAATGTGTGTTTTACAAAATCTTCAGGTACACCCGGGGAGTTTGGTTCGCCCATAGTAAGCGCACCAGAACCCGCTTTGACTAATAAGCAATCCGCATGGCCATGATAGCAGCCTTCAAATTTGATGATTTTGTCACGGCCTGTGTAACCGCGCGCCAGACGAATTGCGCTCATGGTCGCCTCAGTGCCTGAATTCACCATGCGTACCATATCCATAGAGGGGACTAACTCACAAACTAATTCAGCCATTTCAACTTCGGCGGCAGTTGGTGCACCAAAACTTAACCCTTTATGAACAGCTTTGATCACGGCATCGCGGATCTCAGGATGGTTATGGCCTAATACCATCGGTCCCCATGAGCCAACGTAATCCACATAGGCTTTACCATCAACGTCATAAATATAAGCGCCATCCGCTTTTTCAATAAATAATGGGGTTCCACCAACACCATTAAAAGCACGAACAGGGGAGTTTACACCACCAGGAATTTGTTCTTTTGCTTGTGCGTAAAGTTTTTCAGATTGTGACATCGCAGGGCTCCAGAAAGAGGCTAAGAAAAAAATTGCTCTCATTCTAAAGCACCACACCAATTAAACCAAATGTTGATACGAAGATATGCACAATGTGTCTAATTGCGTAACAACAC
This sequence comes from Providencia sp. PROV032, assembly GCF_028484875.1. Classification (NCBI taxonomy): domain Bacteria; kingdom Pseudomonadati; phylum Pseudomonadota; class Gammaproteobacteria; order Enterobacterales; family Morganellaceae; genus Providencia; species Providencia sp. PROV032. Next base: position 21,530 of record NZ_JAMPSX010000031.1, on the reverse strand, counting down.
TTGAACCATTTAGTCAAGTGGCGGATAATTAGGTTAATTGATCTGAGTAGGTTTTAGCCTACACATGAATTTACCGGTCACCGGTTTGGAGTAAAAAATGAGTGATGATGCAGCTCTGCCTTTGCAATTTACTGATGCGGCAGCAATTAAAGTTAAAGATCTAGTCTCTGATGAGGACAATCCAAATCTGCGTCTGCGTGTTTATATCACTGGTGGCGGATGCAGCGGTTTCCAATATGGTTTCACATTTGATGACCAAATCAATGAAGGCGATATGACAATCGAGAAACAAGGTGTTGCTCTTGTTGTAGACCCAATGAGCCTACAATATTTAGTGGGTGGAAGTGTTGATTATACTGAAGGCTTAGAAGGTTCGCGCTTTATTGTAACTAACCCGAATGCTAAGTCTACTTGTGGGTGCGGTTCGTCCTTTAGCGTCTAATTTTCGTCATATTTCGAGTTGTGGCGGTGTTGGCTTCATTCAGTTACTCGGGTCACATACTAATGTATGCTCCCCGAGATATCTTCATTTGCCACCTTGCCACACCTCGAACTATTTAGAAAATTTTTGTAATTTGTAATTTGTAATTCTCAATCAGATAATGCGTTTAACTGCTCGCACAGTTGTTCTGCCGCATTAACAATCCTTGGGCCTGCTCGGTGAAACCAATCTTCATTTAATCGGATAATTGGGACATTCATCTGAGAGTGCCAAAATTCTTTCACTGCTTTTTCCTGTTCTGGCGAGCCTGTCATGATAATTACATCTGGTTTGCGAGTGAGTACCTGCTCACGGCTGACTTGCGGCCATTGCACTGCACTATTTACAAAAACATTTTCACCGCCACAAAACTCTACGATATTATTTTGCAGCGTGTGGTTGCCCGCGCTAAATAAAGGCTGAGTACCGAGTTGAATGAACACTTTTTTGGGTTTGTTATTTGATACTTTTTTATTTTGATAAGGGGCAAGCTTAGCGCGCATTTTTTCCACATTTTGCTGTGCTAACGCTGGGTTTGGGCTGTATTGCGCTAATTCAATTACTGAATTGATGACATCATCAATGGTTTGAGGATCGAAATAAATAATTGGAATACCAAGCTCCGAAAGTTGATCAAGAGGACGCTGGGGGTTACCTCCTCGCCATGCAAGGATTAAATCAGGTTTAAGTGCGATAATACGTTCGACGTTTAAACCTTGCCAATCAGCGACTTGTTCCAAATTATTTGCTTGCTCTGGGTAATCGGAGTAAGCACTGGCTGCAATCAAGCTATCCCCAAGCCCTGCCGCATAAGCAAGCTCAGTATTAGCAGGCGATAAACTAATAACGCGTTGCTTTGCTGCTCCTAGAACAGAAAAAGACACCAATAAAGCGCATAATAAGCTAGCTGTAAGGGAAAAATAATACGTTATGCTTCTCATGGGAATTCATTGTGATATTAATAAAAAGGTATAACTAACATAAGGTTATACCTTTTATGAAAATTATTTTACGAGTTTAGCTAAAATTGCTGTGATCATCAGTGAAGATTGACGAGCAGCAACAGGTAAAAACTCATCAAAGCTCGTATGAGATTCTTTATCTGCCACATCTGAAATAGCACGAACGACGACAAACGGGGTGCCAAATTGGTGGCACACTTGGCCAATTGCAGTGGCTTCCATTTCTACTGCCGCAACTTGCGGGAACATTGCCTTGATGCGAGCTAGCGGTTCAGCACCATTAATAAAAGCATCACCGCTGCAGACTAAACCACGTACAGCATTCATATCCAATAACTTAATGCACTGCTCAGCAACTTCAATTAGCTTAGTATCAGCAACGAAAGCTGGCGGACACTGTGCCATTTGGCCGGGTTCATAACCGAATGCGGTCACATCAGCATCATGGTAACGAACTTCTGTAGAAACCACGATATCGCCAACGTTTAAACGAGGGTCTAAACCACCTGCAGAACCCGTATTAATCACGACATCTGGTTGGCAATGCTCTAATAATAGCGTTGTACCGATTGCGGCTGCGACTTTTCCAATACCCGATTTCAATAACGCAACGTCAACGCCATTAATTTGGCCTGTATAAATCTCACAGCCAGCACGGTTAATAGTTTGGCAGTTTTCAATTTGTGAGCGCAAAATCGCCACTTCCTGTTCCATGGCGCCAATTATTCCAACTTTCATTTTGTCTCCTTTTCCCTGCACAATTTGCACTATTAATGTCAATATAGTGTCAAAATTTTGACTAGGGACGATAATGTTTTATTGTGTTATTGCTGCATTCTTCGAGTGGGTTCGCAATTTTAATTGTAACAACTCGAATTTTGACAACGAAATTACAAAGATGCACGAAGTGTAACATTGAAAGGTGAGTCGTGAAGGTTTTTTCCTGTATTTAGGCTATATAATGAAACATCAATCGAAATAGGGAAGGTGGCAGAGTGGGTGAGATTAATTTTGTTAAGAAGCTAAACTTTCAGCGTAACTACATGAGCAGTGCGAAAAACCAAAAAATTTCACCTAAAGATGAAGATGCGGTTAATCGCTTATTTGAAAGTGATCGTGGGCGGATTATCAATTCAGCAGCCATTCGCCGCTTACAACAAAAAACACAAGTTTTCCCCTTAGAGCAAAACGCAGCAGTGCGTAGCCGATTAACTCACTCACTAGAGGTTCAGCAGGTTGGCCGTTACATCAGTAAAACGGTTTTAGGTGAATTAAAAAAGAAAAAATTACTGGAACCCTATGGGCTAGATGAACGTTGTGATGCGTTTGAAAGCTTAGTCGAAATGGCTTGTTTAATGCATGATATCGGTAATCCACCATTTGGGCACTTTGGTGAGGCCGCAATTCAACGTTGGTTCACCAAATTATTGTCTCCAAGTTACCTGTTTACACCGAATACTCCTGATCCATGCAAAATACCTGCATTACAGTTAACTGGAAATGAAAAACAAGATTTATTCCGCCGCCAATTAAAGCAGGATTTATGCTCATTTGAAGGTAATGCGCAAGGGCTGCGTATGGCGCATCGCTTACTCAAATTAAACTTAACCTATGCGCAAGTTGGTTCTATCTTAAAATATACGCGTGGGGCTTATGATTTGGAGCCAATTCCACCTGAGTTTGATTATTTGATGAAAAAGCCAGGCTATTATTGGTCTGAGGTGGACTTTGTTAGTGAGTTAACCAAAAAGCTCGATATGGAGAAATATTGTCGTTTTCCGTTGTCCTATATTATGGAAGCGGCTGATGATATTTCATATTGTATTGCTGACTTGGATGATGCCGCGGAAAAAGGCATTTTTACTGTTGAACAGTTGATTGAATTTTTAAAAGCCGAGTGGGGAGATATTCAACAAAATGATTTGTTCGATCAAACTGTCATGCGAGCTTTCAATAATATCAGTGACAACCACACAAGGCGTATTCAGCAAGATCAATTCTTTATGTATTTGCGCGTGAATATCACGGGGAAATTGTCACATTACAGCGCACAACAATTTATTAAAAATTTGCCTGAAATTTATAATGGCACTTTTAACAGTGCGTTACTAGAAGATAAAAGTCCAGAACATAGATTACTGAAAGTACTAAAAACAGTGGCCTTTAAACATGTATTTAACCATCATGAAGTTGAAGAGTTAGAGTTGCAAGGTTACCGAATTATCAGTGGGTTATTAGATTTTTATAGTCCATTACTGATGATGGATAGACGCGATTTTGCTGATCTTGTCGAAAAAAATTATCACAAGCACTTTTTCATAGAAACGAGGTTGTTTCATAAATTATCTAATAAGCACCGCTTATCCTACACAGAAGCACTTGAGAAAATCTCTGCAACGAATGAATCAGATAAATCTATTCTAGAGTTTTATTATCGAGCTCGTTTGATTCAAGACTATATTAGTGGTATGACCGACCACTATGCTTATGAAGAATATCGTAAATTTATGGTTAGTAACTAATATAATAATTGAATGGAATGATAAAACTATAAAAGTAGTCAATCAAATGATAGGAAAATAGGTATAATGGGCCTGTTCGTTTTTCTTAATTAATTAGCGGAAAAAATATCGTACTAAAATTGGAAACACGACAATCATGATTTTTATAACTTAATACTCTGTAGTGACTACTTTATGGCTCAATTTTACTCCCCTAATCGTCGCACCACTTCACGTCGCCAAATCACGGTTATTGCTGATAGCCTTGATGCCGCAGGGCAAGGTGTTGCCCGTATCGAAGGGAAAACCATTTTTGTAACAGGTTTATTGCCTGGAGAAGAAGCTCAAATTGAATTGACGGAAGAGAAACGACATTTTGCTAAAGGAAAGGTGGTTAAGCGTTTGAGCACTAGCCCCCAGAGAGTAAAGCCTCATTGCCGTAATTTTAATCAATGTGGAGGATGCCAACAACAGCATGTTGACATTGCTCTGCAAAGAGAAAGTAAAGCTCATGCTTTAGCTTACCTGATGCAGCGCGAAACATCGCTAGATATATCCATTCCTACGGTGATGGGTGGTGAGCCATATGGTTACCGCCGTCGAGCTCGATTAGGGCTACAATATCAGTCTAAAAGTAAAAATGTCATTATGGGGTTCCGTCAACCTCAATCTAACACATTGGTTGATATAAAAAATTGTCCGGTACTTTCCCCTGAATTGGATATCTTACTAAAGCCGCTTTCTGAATGCATTAACGAGCTCAGTAATAAAGCGAAACTGGGTCATGTAGAACTGATCCGTGCAGACAATTGCAAAATTATATTGATTCGTTACTTAACGCCTTTTTCATTATCAGATACTCAAAAGTTGAGTGATTTTGAGAATCAGCACGGAGTGTCTATCTGGTTAGCGGGGAATGATGAAAGCTTACAAGCTCTATCACCAAATTCGCCACAACCAGAATATCAAGTTGCAGGGGAGATATTAAAATTTAACCCATTAAATTTTATTCAAGTGAACGGGCAAGTTAACCAGTTGATGGTAGAACAAGCATTAGCATGGTTAGATCTAAACAGTGAAGATAGGGTATTAGACCTTTTTTGTGGAATGGGTAATTTTACTTTACCGATCGCACGGCTAGCGAAATCCGTTGTGGGTGTTGAAGGTGTTGAAAATTTAGTCGAACAAGCTCGAAATAATGCCCAGCTCAATACTATTTGTAATGCCACATTCTATAATGAAAACTTAGAAGCCCAGATACACACACAACCTTGGGCGGCTCATGGTTTTAACAAAGTATTATTAGACCCAGCTAGAGCTGGAGCTGCTGGTGTTATGGAACATTTAATTAAACTGATGCCAGAAAAAATTGTCTATGTTTCATGTAACCCCACAACATTGGCGAGAGATAGCAAAGTTTTACTGGATGGGGGCTATCAATTATTACAGTTGCGGATGCTAGATATGTTTCCGCAAACTAGCCATTTAGAGTCAATGGCGCTATTTATCCGTCGCCCAGAGGTTTAACAGGTAGGGAGAATATATGGTTGCAGTAAGAAGTGCACATCTTATCCCAGCAGGTGAGTTTGCCCCAGAAAAGTGGGTTAACGGCCTGGGGTTGAGCAATAAACAATCAGAAGAAAAGCTCATCCATACCTGGCAATATTGTCACGATAAATTAGCCGGACAAGAAATCGCCCCTCTATTACTGTGGCGTGGTATTGAAATGACCGAAATCCTATCGACACTAAGTATGGATATCGGCAGCTTACAAGCGGCTTTACTTTTCCCCTTGGTGGAGGAGGGAAAGTTAGAAGAACAAGAAGTTATTGATGAATTTGGCAAATCCATTCACGAACTTGTTAAAGGCGTGCTGGAAATGGATGCAATTCGTCAACTCAAAGCAACACAATCGAGCGAAACAAGCTCGACACAAGTCGATAATATCCGTCGTATGCTATTGTCGATGGTGGAAGATTTCCGCTGTGTTGTCATTAAATTAGCGGAACGAATTGCCCATTTACGTGAAGTCAAAGATGCAACGGAAGATGAACGCGTTTTAGCCGCAAAAGAGTGTTCAAATATTTATGCACCCTTAGCAAACCGCTTAGGAATTGGTCAATTGAAATGGGAGTTAGAAGACTTCTGTTTTCGTTATTTGCACCCAGATGAATATAAGAAAATAGCAAAACTCCTCCATGAACGACGTATTGACCGTGAAGAGTATATAGATACTTTCGTTACAACTTTACGCAAGTACATGTTAAAAGAGAGTATTCAAGCAGATATCTACGGCCGACCTAAGCATATTTATAGCATTTGGCGTAAAATGCAGAAAAAATCATTGGCATTTGATGAGCTGTTTGATGTGCGAGCAGTGCGTATTGTCGTTGAACGCTTGCAAGATTGTTATGCAGCCTTAGGGATTGTTCATACCCATTTTCGCCACCTTCCTGATGAGTTCGACGACTATGTGGCGAACCCGAAACCTAATGGCTATCAATCGATCCATACTGTGGTGTTAGGCCCTAACGGCAAAACGCTTGAAATTCAAATTCGTACCCGCCAAATGCATGAAGATGCAGAACTGGGGGTTGCGGCGCACTGGAAATACAAAGAAGGCGCGACTGGCATTGGCAAAGGCAGTAGTTACGAAAACCGTATTGCGTGGTTACGTAAGTTGATTGCATGGCAAGAAGAAATGGCAGATTCTGGCGAAATGTTGGATGAAGTTCGTAGCCAAGTATTTGATGACCGCGTGTATGTCTTTACCCCAAAAGGGGATGTGGTGGATTTACCCGCAGGCTCTACACCACTTGATTTTGCCTACCATATTCACAGTGATGTCGGCCACCGTTGTATTGGTGCAAAAATAGGTGGGCGTATTGTCCCATTTAGCTATCAATTACAAATGGGTGATCAAATTGAAATTATCACTCAAAAACACCCAAACCCAAGCCGTGACTGGTTAAATCCTAACTTAGGGTATGTCACAACCAGCCGTGGGCGCGCGAAAATCCAAAATTGGTTCCGTAAGCAAGATAAAGACAAAAATATCCTTGCAGGGCGTCAAATTCTAGATAGTGAACTATCACAGCTTGATATCAGTCTCCGCGAAGCAGAGAAACTGTTGATAGCTCGCTATAATGTTCATTCATTGGATGAAGTGTTAGCAGGAATTGGGGGAGGTGATATTCGTATTAACCAATTAGTGAATTTCCTGCAAAGTAAATTTAATAAAGCCACAGCGGAAGAAGAAGACCGCGCGGCAATGAAGACGTTGGAAAGCAAGTCTTCACTACCAAGAGCGCCATCTCATGGTAGCGGTCGAGTGGTCGTTGAAGGGGTTGGTAACTTAATGCACCATATTGCACGTTGCTGCCAGCCAATTCCAGGAGATGAAATAGTTGGTTTTATCACCAAAGGGCGAGGTATTTCCATTCATAGTGCAGATTGTGAGCAATTAGCCGAATTACAAAGTCATGCGCCAGAACGCGTCATCGATGCGGTGTGGGGCGAAAACTATTCCAGCGGTTATTCTCTAGTGGTTAGGGTCGTAGCTAATGATCGTAGCGGGTTATTACGTGATATCACGACAATATTAGCGAATGAAAAAGTGAATGTACTTGGCGTCAGTAGCCGCAGTGATGTGAAGCAGCAATTGGCGACGATAGATATGACAATTGAGCTGTATAATATTGAGGTGCTGAGTCGGGTGTTAGCAAAATTAAATCAGTTACCGGATGTTATTGAGGCAAAACGCCATTCCCAGTGATTTTCTTCATATTTTGAGTTGTAGGGGTGTTGGCTACACTTAGCTACTCGGGTCACATACTTATGTATGCTCCCCGAGATATCTTCGTTTGCCGCCTACCTACATCTCAAACTATTTTGAAAATCAGTACTGTTATATTGTCAGTGGTTTTCTTCATATTTTGAACCGCAGCGTTGTTGGCTGCGCGCTCTCATCTTAGTCACATACCGATGTATGCTCCTAGGGGCTCGCCTAGCTGCAATTCAAACTATTTTGAAAATAATTTTTGCAAATGTTCAATAATCTTTTCTTTGTTTTTTCTTTTGTTGGGAAAAATTTGTTGATTTGCCTTTATATCTGGTAAGTTTGAGATAAAGATGACAATTAGAAACAAAAGAAAATCAAAGGTCAATAAAATGAGTCAGGAAAAGCCCCAAATTGAACGTTTATTATCTATCATGGCACAGTTACGCGACCCGCAAACAGGGTGCCCATGGGATAAGGTACAAACATTTAAAACTATTGCGCCTTATACGCTTGAAGAAACTTATGAGGTACTTGATGCGATAGAACGAGAGGATTTTTCTGACCTAAAAGGCGAGCTGGGGGATTTATTGTTTCAAGTGGTTTTCTATGCGCAAATGGCGAATGAAAAATCATTATTTGATTTTGATGATATCTGCCAAGCAGTGAGCGATAAACTTGAACATCGTCATCCACATATTTTTGATACAAATAACACATTGAGCAGCTCGGAAGTGATTGAGGGGTGGGAAAAACGAAAAGCAAAAGAGCGAGCTGAAAAATCGCAGTTTTCTGTGCTAGATGATATCCCGAATTCGCTCCCAGCACTAATGAAAGCCTATAAAATTCAAAAACGTTGCGCTTCTGTAGGGTTTGATTGGGATACCTTAGGTCCAGTGCTTGGAAAGGTCCATGAAGAGCTTGAAGAAGTCATGGAAGAAGCCACTCAAGTTGTCGTTGACCAAGCTCGCTTAGAAGAAGAAATCGGTGATTTACTGTTTGCAACAGTGAATTTATCCCGTCATTTAGGACATAAGCCTGAAATAGCGCTGCAAAAAGCTTGTAAGAAATTCGAAGGTCGTTTTCGCCAAATCGAAAAAAGCCTCGCGGAAAGTGGCAAAACGACAGAAAGTGCTACACTTGATGAGATGGAGGCACTTTGGAAGCAGGTTAAGAGCCAAGAATAAAATGGCTCGTCATATTTCGCACTACAGCGTTGTTGGCTGCGTTCGGCTACACGGGTCACATACTTAGTGTATGCTCCCCGAGATATCCTCTCTTGTTGCGATGGAGAGTTAGAGTAAATAGTTATTCAAAATCAAAGTTAGTGCAAAATCGCATTTTTTATACCTTATAATGAGCTGAAAGGATTTAGCTTTTATGTTTGAACTGTGTTAATCTATAAAAATAGATAAAGATGACTAATTTTGAAGCGATAAAAAAACTTTCGCTTTTAACTTGCTGATAATATTAGAGTATTGATGAAATTTAGCCTTATTATGCTTAGAACATTTGTAGCGAAATTAAGGTTCGGGTATACTGTTTTCCCGTCCTGTTATATCCATCATCTTTTAAACCTAAACTTTCAGGTTCAGCATGAAAACTAATTATATTTTTGTGACCGGCGGGGTCGTATCCTCTCTGGGTAAAGGCATTGCCGCAGCCTCTTTGGCGGCTATACTCGAAGCCCGTGGACTCAATGTGACTATTATGAAACTGGATCCCTACATTAACGTAGACCCAGGCACAATGAGCCCAACCCAACACGGGGAAGTTTTCGTTACAGAAGACGGCGCTGAAACTGACTTAGATTTGGGTCACTATGAGCGCTTCATTCGTACTAAAATGACTCGTCGTAATAACTTTACGACCGGCCGTGTTTACTCTGAAGTTCTGCGCAAAGAGCGCCGTGGCGACTATTTAGGCGCGACAATTCAAGTTATCCCACATATCACTAATGAAATTAAAGACCGCATCATCCGTGGTGGCGAAGGCCATGACGTTGTTTTGGTTGAAGTTGGCGGCACAGTAGGTGATATCGAATCTCTGCCATTCCTTGAAGCAATTCGTCAAATGGCAGCAGAAGTCGGCCGTGAGCGCACATTATATTTACACTTAACCTTAGTGCCATATCTTGCAGCCGCTGGTGAAGTGAAAACTAAGCCAACTCAACATTCTGTGAAAGAATTACTGTCAATTGGTATTCAACCAGATGTGTTAATTTGTCGTTCAGACAGAGTGATCCCAGCGAATGAGCGTGCGAAAATTGCGCTGTTCTGTAATGTACCAGAGAAAGCGGTTATTTCTCTCAAAGATGTTGATTCAATTTATAAAATCCCAGCCTTATTGAAATCACAAGGTTTGGATGAGTACATTTGTAACCGTTTCCGCATTGATGCGCCAGAAGCTAATTTATCTGAGTGGGAACAAGTTATATACGAGGAAGCCAATCCTGCGGGTGAAGTCACTATTGGAATGGTGGGTAAATATATCGAGTTACCCGATGCGTATAAATCTGTAATTGAAGCATTAAAACACGGCGGTTTGAAAAACCGTTTAACTGTAAACATCAAATTAATTGATTCACAAGATATCGAAACACGTGGTGTTGAGTTATTAAAAGGTTTAGATGCTATTTTAGTACCAGGCGGCTTTGGCGAGCGTGGTGTTGAAGGGAAAATTCTGACCGCACAATATGCACGTGAAAACAAAATCCCTTACTTAGGAATTTGTTTGGGCATGCAAGTTGCATTGATTGAATTTGCACGTAATGTTGCCAATATGGCAGATGCAAATTCAACAGAATTTAAAGCGGATTGTAAATTCCCAGTTGTTGCGCTGATTACAGAATGGCGTGACGAAGAGGGTAACCTTGAAGTGCGTTCAGAAGAGAGCGATCTTGGTGGAACAATGCGTGTTGGCGGTCAACCATGTCATTTAGTGAATGGTAGCCTTGTACGTGAAATGTATGGTTCAGAAACTATCATTGAACGTCACCGCCACCGTTATGAAGTGAATAATTTACTACTGAAACGTATTGAAGATGCGGGTCTAAAAATTGCAGGCCGTTCAGTGGACAATAAGCTGGTGGAAATCATTGAAAACCCTAATCATCCATGGTTTGTGGCATGTCAGTTCCACCCAGAATTCACTTCTACGCCAAGAGATGGTCATCCGTTGTTTGCAGGTTTTGTTAAAGCCGCTGGTAAGTACCAGAAAGGTGAGTTGAAATAAGATATGGGGAGGTCGGCGCAGGTGCACCAACTTCCCAAAATTTAACTTGTACTGAGGAAAACCTAATGTCCAAAATTGTTAAAGTGATCGGTCGTGAAATCATTGACTCTCGTGGTAACCCAACTGTAGAAGCTGAAGTTCATTTAGAAGGTGGCTTTGTTGGTTTAGCAGCAGCACCATCAGGTGCGTCAACTGGTTCTCGTGAAGCTCTGGAACTGCGTGACGGTGATAAAGCACGTTTTCTGGGTAAAGGTGTTCTGAAAGCAGTTGCTGCTGTTAATGGTCCAATCGCAGAAGCGCTGATTGGTAAAGATGCTAAAGACCAAGCTAACATCGATAAAATCATGATTGATCTCGATGGCACTGAGAACAAATCTAAATTTGGTGCAAACGCAATCCTTGCTGTATCTTTAGCAAATGCTAAAGCAGCAGCAGCGGCGAAAGGTATGCCTCTGTATGAGCACATTTCTGATTTAAATGGTACTCACGGTCAATACTCTATGCCTCTGCCAATGATGAACATCATCAACGGTGGTGAGCACGCTGATAACAACGTTGATATCCAAGAATTCATGATCCAGCCTGTTGGCGCTCCAACGCTGAAAGAAGCGGTTCGTATGGGTTCTGAAATCTTCCACCACTTAGCAAAAGTACTGAAGTCTAAAGGTATGAACACTGCGGTTGGTGATGAAGGTGGCTATGCACCTAACTTAGAGTCAAACGCAGCGGCATTAGCAGCAATTAAAGAAGCGGTTGAACAAGCAGGTTATGTGTTAGGTAAAGACGTAACACTGGCGATGGACTGCGCAGCATCTGAGTTCTATAACGCAGAAACCGGTAACTATGAACTGAAAGGTGAAGGTAAAACCTTTACTTCACAAGAGTTTACCCACTACTTAGAAGAGCTGACTAAACAGTACCCAATCGTCTCTATCGAAGATGGTCTGAACGAATCTGACTGGGATGGTTTTGCATACCAAACTAAAGTTCTTGGTGACAAAATCCAACTGGTTGGTGACGACTTATTCGTAACGAATACCAAGATCCTGAAAGAAGGTATCGATAAAGGCATCGCTAACTCTATCCTGATCAAATTCAACCAAATCGGTTCTTTAACTGAAACGTTGGCTGCAATTAAAATGGCGAAAGATGCAGGCTATACTGCAGTTATCTCTCACCGTTCAGGCGAAACTGAAGATGCAACTATCGCAGATTTAGCGGTCGGTACAGCAGCAGGTCAAATCAAAACAGGTTCTATGAGCCGTTCTGACCGTGTTGCTAAATATAACCAACTGATCCGCATTGAAGAAGCATTAGGTAAAAATGCACCATTCAATGGCTTAAAAGAAGTTAAAGGCCAAGCATAATTTATTTTGTTTAGCTAAAATCATTAATGGGAAGCGAAAGCTTCCCATTTTTTTTGAATCAATGATATCCCCCCTCTAATCAACATATAAAACAACTTTATTGTTAAATAGAAGTCTGTCTGAAATTGTAAGCCAGTAGTGGTTTTTCTATTAATAATAAACTATTTTTATTTTTCCGCTTTTCCGTTCACTTATATAATATATTCAAAGGAATGAATATGAAAAATGATAAAACTAAATCATTAGTAACTATTACAGAAAATAATATTATTCGCAGCAATAAAATAGCCAATTTAAAAGAAGTGTCAAAGAAATTAACGATAGACACAAGTGAGTTAATAAAGTCGAGTGGTATTGTTAAAAAAGGAAAAGTGGAATTTATTAAAACAAAAGATGAACGTTATGTTGTGAGGTATTTAAATGATAGTAAAAATAAGCCTACAATTAATAGCTATTTTTTGAGTTATAACAAAATCGACCAAAGCCATTTTTATCCATACTATATTGATATTCCTAAAAATCCATCAGACAGTTTCTTTTTATTTACAGATACGCTAGATAAACATTCTTTAATTATCACTGATTATGATAAAGATCATTATCGGGTGTATCATGATTGCCGTACTAATAGTTCTATATTATATGACAATGTTGTCATGGCGGTTGATTATAAGGATTACCATATAAAAGGGAAGGGAAGTGGAAATGCAACGGCTTACATGCAGTATATTAATAATGAATGGCAACTATACTACCAAAAGCAAGAGACAAAATATTATGAAGGAAAAAAAACCTTAATATTAAGAGAAAATAGTCGGTTAGTACAAAAATCACCTAGTAAGGAAGTTAATAATAAAAAAGAATTTCTAAAATATAGAGATGCAGTACACCAAGAAACATTGTCATTAGCAAATGAGCTAAATATCGAAGTGAAGAAAATAGATAGTGGTCTCTATATTCAAGATAAAGATTCTCTAGAAAGTACCATAAATAATACGTGGAGAGATTTGAATGCAGTAATTTATAAAAAATTGAATAGAAACATTTCAATATTAGATGAGGTTCAAAATAGGTGGAGACATAAAATAAAACAATTATCTAAAACCTCAGTCAGTGAAAGATTACAAATCAAAGCTTTACAACAAAAAATAATACAGAGTGATATCTACATTAGCCTTTATCAAAACCGTTACAGTAAAGCTTTGGTAGAAGCCCGACAAGTTGAACGTAGTTGGTTATGGTGGCAGCTAAAAGAAAAATATGGAATGAATGCGGTTGTAAAGACAGGGGAGTTGATTATTCAAGGAGGAAGTGATGAAAACAAAAAAACGGTTAATGAGCGTTATGAAAATTTAGTTTTTGTGCATAAGAATTCAAACAATATTCCATTTAGACGACGTTTTAGCGAAGGTATGGAAGATTTTAATGAAGTAAATATTTCAGGTATTAATAGAAAAATGTCGTCTTTAGAATTAAAAAAGTTGTACTTAACATTGGAGCTTAGCCCGATAGAGCGTGGGGCATTGTATCGACGAATTAGTGAAATTAGCCATGAAGAATACATAAAGTATGTATTGAGCGAAACAAGTAAAGTCAGCAAGTTGTTTTATTCCTTTAATAGCCTATCAAACCGGTTAATGCCACAAGACTTCTATTTGTCACTTATGGGGGGAGAAACTAAGGGGCGATGTTATCCATTAGTTAGAGCAATGTCTGTAGCATTAGCTAGAGATGGGCAAAATGGTGCAGATGTATTAATTAATAAGCTATTTATTGCTTCTGCGAATCCAAAAGATAAAGACTCAATACTACTTAAATCAGCGCTAGAGAAGCTCCATTCAAATGTTGATGCGGTTGAAGCTTCTTTTTCTCATGGCCGGATGGGAATTGAAGAGACGCAAAATTTATTGGATGTAGGGGAAAAAACAGTAATGTTTGCGATTAATAGCCAAAATCATTCAATGCTGATTGGAAAAGTGGTGGGAAATGACCAATCACATTACTATTTTTATGACCCTAACTTTGGGTTATTTACATTTAATAGCAGTCAAGAACTCTTCATCGCTTTTAAAATGTATATGGTTGAACACAAAATGGCTGATTTTTATTCGGCATTTGGTAGCGCTAAAAAACCTCATTTTGAAATTATTACAATTTCAACTGAAGATATGGCGGTTGTCTCTGTTGGTAATGGTTTAAAAGTGAGTCACTTAAGTGATTCAAATGAACTTAGTCAGTTAGCTAAAAGAGAGCAAGAGAGTCGCCGAGTCATTGAAAAGCAGGATACAATAAAAAATGACCTCCAGTTACAAGGAACTCTCAGCATTTTAGAGGTAGAGCAATGGGGGGACAGGCTAGATAATTCAATAAAAGGTTTGTTATTTGAGTATCAAATGACGAAAAAGTGGATCCCTATTTTTTCTACTTTACAAGAAACAAAGAATGGAAAATATCGTCTACAGTTCGTTAATTATGACGATCCAGAAAAAAGTCATTGGGTAGAAACGGAAGATACCACTTTTTTAGAGTTTAACCATTACTATAATAAAAAGATGGAAGAATTTAAAGCGTATTCCCATCTTGAAGAAAACGATATTAAGCTAAAAGAGTTTAGCAGTGACACTCACACTTTTGATGGATTAAATACGGGAATTGCTGTTCAATCACTCATTCAATGGTATTCGGATGAAAATAATAATATTAAACCAATCGAAACTGATGGTTTTAATTTAGCCATTGCTCTAAAAATACATGGTTATATTAATCATGGCATGATCTCACACGGCATAATGAGTGATTTATCTAAAATTATAGGGGTTATTCGAAAAGGATTAAAAAATAATTTAACAGTAGAGTCTAAAGCCATTAATATTTTTTCTTCCTCATTGGTGCGAACAGCGAATGAAAGTACAGCGATTTTATTCAATGGTGCATTAGTTGGTATTGATGTATATGAGCTATCCCAAGCAAAAAACGAACCACAGAAGGTTATTTTTGGTACACAACTTGCCTTTGACTCAGCAAACTTGATAACGAGTGGTGCGAGTTTAGGAGCTGGGCTTCTAGGGGCTAGCGGGGTATCAACATTTATGAGTGGAGCTGGCGTTATTTGCGCTGGTTTGAGTATTGGCTTCACAAGTTTAGCTCGTAATTTTGTCGTTATAGGTGAAGATGCAAAATCTGTCGGCCATTATTTTTATATGTTAGATCAAGCTTATCAAAGTAATGGATATGACTATTTGACTAAGAAAAAAATAGCAACACCAAAATTTGGTGCGGTGTTTAAAAGAATAGATCTTAAAAATAACCAAATAGAATTTGATAGCCAGTATATTTATAGAACAACTTCACATTCTGCAGGGGGAGGGCGAAAAAATTATATTTTTTGGGCCGGTAATTTTCCTACAATGCTTCATGACCGGCAACAAGCTCTAAACATACGTCAAGGTATTGGTTATTCAAATAGCTATAGAGAATTTGATTATTTAGAGGCTGAAATAGTTGTTTTACCAACGACACCTAAATCTTACATTAAATATAATTATAATCTGTGGCCTGGTGCAACAACACGGCATGATAATGGATTTGATATTATTCGTCGCTTAGAAAACACAGATAAATTTGACTATGATTTTTATATTTTTCCAAGTGAGAATACAATAACACAAATATTCCATGAGTATGTAGATACACCAATAGAAGTAAATCTGGATGATAACTATCGTTATGTGGTTGTTCCTAAAATTCCTAATGAATGGTACGGAAAGTTGAATTATTCTATTAAGGGAAATGGTGGGGTATATAAAATAGCACCTCAATTAGGAACGAAAATTACATTATTTGATGAATCTGGTTCTAAATCACCTTCTAATTGGTTTATTGATGGCTCGTTTTTTGAAAATAATGAAATAATAATCCATCATAATAAAGTTGTTATTTCTGGTGTAGAAGTTAATTTTTCGCCATCAATGTCTAAAGATAATATATTGTATATTAATAATAAGAATGAAGTTTATAAAATTGATTTTTTGAATTTAGATTACTATCTTATTAGTGAAGATGGTCATAAGTGGGCAGGTAAGGAGGGTGAATTATCTGCACATTTGGATAAGTTAAATTCTCAACACAAGTTTAATAGCCAATATATAATAATTGAAAATTATCAATATAAGGGGAGGGATGTGGGGCGTGCATTTTATCAGGTATCCACAGGTCGTTATATTTTCACTCATTCTTCTGATGATAAAACGAACAGTGCGGATTCTTTTGTTATTATTGGTGATTTATTTTATCTTTATTCTAAAAAATACAATTTAATATGGGCGATTAATTCAGATAATAAAATAAAATCCAAGTATATGCTAATTAATAATCAGGGCAACTCTTTTGAATTAATAAATCTATGGGAAAACAATGGAGCTGTTTATTTTTCATGTCGCTATCAAGATCATGATCTACCGCAAGTTGTGACCTATATGATTGACGGCGATAACATTATACTCATTGGTATTTCTGTTGATGAGTTAACATGCTACCAATTATCTGAAGGGCAGGATAAAATACCTAAGAAAATGTTAGAACAGGTTTTAGATAAGTATCTACTATCAGTGAAGGATCATGAAAAACTCGTTAGTGATAAAAATGCAAACCCATCAAATTTCGCGGAAATAATACTCATTACCGGTGTTGATAAGAATAATCGCGTTTATCACGATTGGCTGAAATATGACGATGGTACGGTTATTAAGTCAAATATCATTTCTTATTTAGACTCTATGGATAACAAAAATACGCGCCTCAATAAATTAAGTCAACCTAAAGATATTATATTGGTCGCGAATCTAATTGATGAAAATGATAATGAGGTGTTTTATTTTTATAGTCAAGATAATAGCCTGATTTATCGTCAGGTTGGTGCTGCTCCTAATATATCTCAAATAGGTAAGCAACAAGTTAAGTACATTGAGGTTTCTAATGTAGATAGTATTGTTTTTTCTCACGGGATACTCCTTGTTATTAATCAAGATGGTATTGTTAATCAAATTACAGCTAAAGGAGAAATGAATAACTTTGCAATAAATGAAAATTGGTTTGATAAAAATGTGGTCTGGTGGGAAAATTTAAAGGAAGTAAATAATAAAATGAATTCATATTTATTACTTGGGCTTAAAAGAATGGATAATAATGAAGTTATACCTGCTTGGTATGATAATGGAAATATTATTATTGCTCACCAGTTATCCTCTAAAAACACATTACAATATTTAGGAATAGATAATAAATCGTCTGCTGCTATTATTTATGATATATCAAGTAAGCGACTTTATTGGCAGCCTTTAGCAACAACTATCGAGTTAGAGAAAGCTTTTACTGGAAATAAAATGTATAACCCAGCTTCATTACCATCTTTGTATGAAATATACCCTAACATGAGATTTGAAGCAGTCAAAAAATTAGCTGACGGGTTGCTTATGTATACTTCAAATAATGAAATTTTATATCACGATAGTGCGATTGCTCATGCAGATGGTAATAAAAGAGGGTTTCTCTCTTCATTGCTCATTAAAGGTGGAAATCAAAAAGATATCATTAATCCTCCTGTTATTGATAATGTCAAAAATATTGTCTTGAGCGCTGGAAATGAACAAGATAGCTATGTTATTTCCCGAGCGGCTTGGCTACATTATCAAGTGATTGTTATTAATAATCATGCTAGTGATTATTTAACCGATACTCTCGTTTTACCTGTAGATGATATGGAAGCATTAGTTGTAAGCCGTTTTGACGATGATCTTATTCTTACTGATATCAATACTAATAGTATGTTATTAATTAATAAGGCTTTTGAACTAAATGCTGAAAAGTATCAGCATTTGCAACTGCGGTTTTTAAATTCAACAGAAGAAATCAAAGTAAAAGCGATAGTAGAAAACTATGGGCTTACTGGTGTTTTTTTGTCCGAAACCAGTAAATTTGATAAAAGTAGTGAAGAAATCGCACTGAGAAATGAAAATCAATTGTTACAGCTGGCAGATTCAACAGTGTCGTTGAATAACGATGAGAGTACATTTAGCAATCAGCGCATTGTCCATTCCCCTTTAATAAATCCCCCTCTTTACATCGGGCATATATTATAAATTGTGATAAATTAGCCATCCATCAGTGCTGGCTAATAAAATAGCCAAATTTAAATTAAAGTGTTGAGTATAATACTTAAGTGTATTGATTATTCTTAAGTTTATCTTTTTTATTGCTTTTTTTGGTAATTAAAACTGAATGGTCGGTTTTGTAGTCTTTTGTGTCGCTAGAGCGACTCCTAGCTTGGTTTTTGTAAGGAAAATAAAACATTTCTTGTTGATTAAACGAAAAATGAATTAAATTGCGCGGGGTAGATCTCACTTTTAGGTTATCCACATTTTCATCTCAATAAATTAACTCTATATTTCACTCCTTATAAATAACTATTAACAATATGCACGCGCTAAAACTAAACTTGCTTCCAAAGCTATGGAGTAAACATGGACGCTTCAGAATCGTTAACACCATCAGTGAGCCCTACGCCCTCGAACAAACGAGGGTGGATAATCTTAGCTGTTGATATCGTATTATTAATTCTATTACTAAAATATTTACCATTCGATGACAAAGCGAATGCAGGTCTTGCAATGATGGTTTTCATTGGTGTGCTTTGGTTAACTGAAGCTATCCACGTCACCATTACTGCATTGTGTATTCCTATCTTAGCCGTCGGCTTAGGGCTGATGAATACAGGGGAGGCATTGAAATCATTTGCAAACCCAATCATTTTCTTATTCTTCGGTGGCTTTGCGCTAGCGACAGCTCTACATATCCAAGGTCTTGATAGGCTAATTGCTAATCGCTTACTTATGGCTGCTCGTGGGCGTTTATCAGTAGCGGTATTATTACTGTTTGGTGTAACCGCGTTACTGTCTATGTGGATTAGTAACACAGCGACCGCAGCAATGATGCTGCCGTTAGTATTAGGTATACTGTCTAATCTTGATGTCCGCCATGAGCGCAATACTTTTGTGTTTGTTCTATTAGGTGTTGCTTATAGTGCAAGTATTGGTGGTTTAGGTACGATTGTCGGTAGCCCACCAAACGCAATTGCAGCAGCAGCTTTAGGTTTAGATTTCTTATCCTGGATGAAATACGGTGTTCCAATCATGGTAGTGTTGCTGCCTATGATGTTCGTATTGATGTACATGATGCTTCGCCCTAACTTAAAACATCGCTTTGAAATTGAATTAGAGCATGTGAAATGGAATGGTAAACGTATTACTGCAATGGGGATTTTCCTGTTTGCGGTTGTTTGCTGGATCACCAGTACTTTCATTAGTGATGCGTTAGGTGGTGTGAAAGATTTAGACACCGTTATTGCAATGATTGCAGCTATCTTAATTGGTATAACTGGCGTAGCTAGTTGGTCTCAAATTCAAAAAAATACTGAGTGGGGCGTATTGATGCTGTTTGGTGGAGGTTTAACACTCAGCGCAATCTTAAGCTCTTCTGGCGCAAGTAAAATCATGGCAGACTGGATGCAAATGACATTTGGTGAAAGCCACTGGTTCGTTATTATTCTTGCTGTTACTACTTTTATCATCATTCTGACTGAGTTTACTAGTAATACAGCGAGCGCAGCTTTATTAGTACCTATTTTTGCAACTGTTGCTGAAGCATTAGGTATGCCTGTGATTGTCTTAACAATGATCATCGGTATTGGTGCATCTTGCGCATTCATGTTACCTGTTGCTACACCACCAAATGCGATTGTGTTTGGTTCAGGCTATATTAGGCAGATTGAGATGGTACGTGTCGGTGCGGTATTGAATGTGGCCTGTATCCTAGTTATTTCATTGTTTGCTTGGTTTGTCTGGATGTAATTTAGTATCAAAATTTATCTTAACGGCCTCTTTTAGAGGCCGTTATTTTTTGTAGGCTAATTTAAAATTAGTTCGCTGTTTTAGCGATAAGGGCTTGCTGATTTTTCCCTAATTTTATGATGCCTTTATCTGAAAATATAATATCTGCATCTCCGCGTACAGAGAAACTCATCGTATTTATAACCCCTTGAATATCGACTTTATTTTGTGGACAAAGAAAACTGTCTTTACATTGATATTGGTGGCTTTCAAGCACAATGTTACGTCCTGTCAATTTAGCCTGTTCATTTAGCTCTAAATGATTACCTTGAATATATGGAATATCCGTTTTGAATTTTGAGCTGTATTTGACAATACCTTCACTAGGGGAAAGGGTGCTATTGCCAGATGCGCTGATATAGTTTTGTATGGCAGAGTGAATATTAAGGGAATTTTGCAGCTTTATTTGGTCTGCAACGACATTTAATTTTGCTAGTTGAATTGGGTTGCCTTGCTGCTGACTAATACTGATTTGGCTAGCTGGCTGCGTTGAAAACTTCAATTGGTTATAGTCTTCCAATTTTTGGGGTTCGAGCTGGTTATCTTTATCTTTGTTTTTCATATATTTTTTTTCAAACTTACCGGCAATTAAGGAGAGGCTATTAATATTATCAACGGTGCCATCTTTCCATGAAATGCCATTAGGATTCGCAATAACAAGGTTAGCGCGCTGCCCTTTAATACCTAATATTCCTTGCAGTTGGCTTGCTTCAGTCCCTGTAACTTCTGCAAAAATAAGCCTTGCTGCCTTATTATTAAGTTTGTTATTACTGTTAATATCATTATTAAAAATTAAGCCATCGTCATTAGATGAGAGACTTTCAAATGTATTAAATGAAATATTGTTTTTTAGAGGGGCTTCTATATTAATGACCTTTGCCTTAGAGATATCAGGGGATCCGGCCAATGATGAGTGGTGATATAAAGTACAAGTTAATAGAGTGAATAATATGGTTTTCTTCATTTTTATTAGCTCCTTGCTGTAAAAATCCATTTTATGATTAAAAGTATAATGCACGGAGTGGCTTGTCTTAATAATCAAAAATTATCTGGGTTTAATAAAATATGATACGCAGACCCTCAATTGATCTAGATGAAACACGATATTTCCATTCTAGCCGCACCAAGGTGTGTTTCTATTTTGGTTATCAGACGTCTCTATTTTGGTTATCAGACGTCTCTATTTGGGTTATCAAGAGAGCGAAGGCACAGATACTGATTAGCTTGAAAGGGGAGGCGGTCTGCAGCAAGTTAGAATTAATAC
>NZ_JAMPSX010000030.1:0-34311 GCF_028484875.1 Providencia sp. PROV032 | reverse complement strand
ATTACGATTAACAGTATCTTGCACACTGGTAATATTTAAATCACCCCCCACATCAATATCCGCAGTATTACTGTTTATATTGGCTCCAGTTAATGATAAATCACCACCAGTCTTAATCGTGACGTTATCCCCTGTAATATTGCTATTTGTATAAGATGTTCCTGACTCTTTAGATGAACTTTTCTGTTCACTCGCATCGATAGAAACACCAACTCCTCCTCCCGTCAGTCCAACCGATGCTCCAGCACTTAAACCAACAGATAAAGAATTTGAAGATGAAGACTCTGTGTATTCAGTTTTCGCAGAGTTAACAATAAGCTCGCCACCAATATCCATATCAACATTATTACCCGTGATATTAACACCATTTAATTCCGCATCACTTTTGGTGTTAATTTCAATATTATTTCCTTTAATCGTCGTAATATTTTCTTTAGAGGTTGTTGATTGAGTCGTATCAGATGTTTTATCTTTTCCAACACTAACTGAAGTACCCGCAATATCACCAAAAATAACATTTGTGACTTCTCCGGCAACTTCTGCAGTTGTAAGCCCTGCGTTTATTTCTTTACCGCTTTTATCTTGCTCAATTTTGTTACCAATTTTATCATATGCATCAATAACATCTGAATGGGCTTCAGCTTTGACTCCTATGAATGTTTCCTCATGAGTAACCGTTTTACTCGTCGTATCCTCATATTTAGTGGATTTCAGTTCATTCGCTTCTATTTTGATTGAATCACTTTCAAAGTCTCCCCCTCCAATATCCACAGTGTCACCTGCTTTAATCGTAAGGTCATTCCCGAAGTTCAGTGAAGCATTATTGTTCGTCACACTGTTTTCTGTCGTGGTAGTAGTTTCAGTTTTAAACCCTGCTTGAAATCCTCCGGTTTCAGTTGTTGGCGCAGAGCCTGGTCGTTTACTTCCCGCATTCGAAACTTGCGACTCTTTATTATTATGAGTCCCATTTTCAGCTGTTGTATTAGTGCCTTCTGCACTATAGGAATCATACTCTGCAGATTTTCCGAACCCGGACACCTTAGCACCAAGAACGAAACCTGAAGAAGAATCAACTTGTTCTGAATAGCTATAATCTTGGGTAGCCTGAACATCAATATTACCACCTGCATTGATATTCCCAGACTCCCCACTATATTCCCCTCCTTTCATCACAATATCGTTTGAGGCATTAATAGTTAAATTTCCACCAGCCTTAACCGTAGACTCAACACTTTTTGCCTCAGACGTCGTGGTTTCCTTGAGAGTACTTGTCAGTAGTCCTGATGATGTATACTCAGAATCATAACTAGAATCAACATCATAGAGATTATTAAATTTGACATCACCATCTTTGGCTGTTAGCGAAATATCTTTATCTGCTTCAATATCAACAGCATTAACAGTGACATTATTTCCGCTAATATCAATATTGCCTCCGGCAGTTACAGCATCATCATAACGATGTGTCACTTTCTTACCTTGGTCGTTATATCCAGTACTGGCCGTTAAAGTCACATCCCCTTCTTTTGCCTCTACTTTTATATTCTCTCCAGCCTTTAGTGCTGCACCTGAATTATGAATATCACCAGTTTCAGAGACAAGAGATATATTACCACCAGCTACTATCCCACCATTTTGGCCAACCGATGAATTAACAATATTATTCTCCGATTTAATATCAACATTACCGCCACTTTTAATCGAACCATTTACATTGTTAACTTCTGTTGCATCAATTTGCACATCTCCACCAGCAGAAACAATTGCTGATGCGTTAGATGAGTCATTCTTAATTTCCTCTAGTGTTGAAGGAGCTAAATAAATTCTAGGAACTAATACTTGGACACCTTCAACATCTTCTGTTACAAACCAAACAATATCTTTATCAAGGTTGTTAATTTGTTCAGGGGTCAATGGCTCACCAATAACAAATTCATCTGCACCATTCACAGTACCTGCATTGTCCATCAATTGTTTAGTTAAATCAGCACCTTCTACCCCATCACGAGTTAAGAAAAATGCACCGACAGAATCATCAATTTCACGACGGATTACTTCACTAATAAAATAGTTATCTCCAAGAACAATAACGGGTTCAGTAGGTTCATAACCGACTTGTTGAAAGAAATAATCGGAACCATAAAACGCATCCTGATTAATAAACTCAGGACGAGTCTCATACAACACATGTATATTTTCACTTGGATCAGGACTGGGCTGTAGATTCGCATAGCCACCAACTATGTCATTGTTTTTATCAAATAATCCCGGCATCTTTGCCATTTCTTCATAAGTATTTGAAGTTGTGATTCCTGATTGGTTTTCAAGCCTAGAAATATCTTTTTTACTGGTTGTCACATCATAAGAAGAATTATTAACGTTAATCTCCTGATCACCCACTTTCTCTATAACAACATGTTCATTGCTTTGCTTATCAACTGCGAGCTCTTTATCTAATCCATTATTAAAACTGCCATCTACATGTTGCAAATTTCCGCCAGCTGCAATAACACTTTTTTGCTCCGAGACAGCATAAAACTTAAGGTTGGAGTATTCTGGTTTACCTGTTACTGGATCACGTTGATTTAATTTTTGCCAATCATTTTGTAAATCCTCTTTGTTTTTCGCTTTCCAAGATGCGCCAAACAACTGTGACATATGTGCAGAAAATATCGTCTCATCACCAACTTTTTTTGTCGCCTTTAAGTAATTTTCATCGGACTCTGGTGATAAAATAAAGTCAATGAACTCGTGAAGTGTTGAAAACTCTTGCGTTTCTGTATTACTACCAATCGCTGACCAATGATACTTTGCCACTAATGGATCACTTAGTTGCTTATCTAAAATTGAATCATAACCTATAGAAATACTAAGTGCTTCATTCGTCAAATCCCCTCTGATGAACATGTTTCCACCAGATTGAATTGTTCCCCCTTTATTTTCCGTTTTTTGGCCACCTTCATATTTGTTTTGCTTGTTGATATTAAGCTCATTTTTTGCAGAAATAGTTGCTTGATCGTCTATTTCAATAATTCCTACAGGATTTGGAATACTGCCGGAGATATAATAGCTACAAGTAGCAAACCCTCCCCATCCACATGACGGTTGCGTATGTTGCCCATTAATTTGCTGGCTATTACTGTAATCCCACTCACCATCTTTATTATATATAGTTGTTTCATTCTTTAAATATTTAGACTCTATATTTATATTTTTTTCAGAACGTATTTTACCTCCCTTATTTATTACATTTTCTGCTGTAATATTAATATCACTTATAGCAGATACATTTGCTTTTTCATTATTAGAAAATGTTCCATTCTCAGTAATAATATTAACTTCTTTACTAGAGAAAATCAGCGCATTTTTTTCATTGGTGATATCTCCATTCGCTTCCAAATGAACATTATTACCACTTAAAATTCCGCTAGTATTAGTAATACTACCTGTAGCATAGAGCTGAATAGCAGCAGAGGACTCTAAAACCTTATTTACCGTTATTGAGCCTTCACTTTCTAGTTTCATACTTCCATTAGCATCATTGACTTGAAAATAACCGCTATCTTTGTCATAGATAAAATCATTGTTAATTTTGAAATATAAATCATTCGTTGCTATAATATAACCATCGTTATTTGTTATATTTTGATAAATTTCAACATGAATATTACCATCTGACTTTATATTTGATTTATTATTGTGTAGGTTATTGGTTTTTATTACAACATTATTATCGGCATAAATTTCAGAGCCTTCCGTATTTGAGATAGAGTTTGCAGCATTAATCTCCAATTCATTTATCGCATCAATTAAAGCTGTTTTATTATTAACATCCTCTGCTACAATATGCATTGAATTTTGAGCTGAAATATATGCATCCACTCTAAAATTATTATTTGTAGATATATTATCGATTCGTTTAACATTTAGATAAATGTTTCCATCAGAATCAATAAAAGAGTCTTCATTTTTTAAATATAGAATATCATCAGCTTTTATATTACCAGCCTTTATGTGCCCCTCATGTATGTTCAATAAGTCAGAAATGTTACTTAGAATTAAGTCATTACCTGCCAATATGACACCACCATTATTTTTTAATGTATCTACATTGCTAAATTTAATATTATTCTCAGCGGAAACCTCTCCTGAATTAGCTATATTTTTTATATTGTTAAATATAATGTTATTGCTGGCTGCGATCAAACTCCCCGCTAAGTTTGATATAGCATTAATATCCTCTAAGTAAACATTTCCATTCTCAGAAACTATTTTTGCACCTAATTTATTTTCAACCACATCTACATTTGTAAGCACTAAGTTTTGATTAGAATAGATACCGCCATCTTTGGAATTAGCAGAACTGTTTATCAATTTACTTACTTTATTTATTTCTAGATTTCCTCCAGAAACTATGCTTCCATCTTGGTTATTTATTTCTCTAATATCAGTTAATGATAACTGATTTTCCGCATAAATAGCACCACTATTAGTTAACTCACTGACTTTATTTATCTTTAATTTGTCTTTAGAATTGATTTTAGATCCTTGTTCATTGACTAAATCATTGGCATTACTTATTAGGATTGAGTTCCCTTGAATAACAGCATCACTTCCCTTATTTTTAATAGAATTAGTTTCATCAATAACTAATTTTTCATTTGAAATAATAGCTCCGGAGTTTTCTAAAGTGTTGAAATTTAAAATATCTATATCTTCACCTTGCAACCTCCCTTGGTTATTAATGCTGTTCTCTCCCGCGCCTTGCAGAGTAAGCTTATTTCCTGAAATTATTTCGGAACCCTTAAAATTATTAATATTACCCGTAGATGTTATATTCAACTCATTCTTTGCATTAATTTTATTGCTATTATCAATTTCCTTAGAGTTAATATTAAGATTATTACCTGAAGCAATGGTACCTTTATTTATCAGGCGACCATCTTTAGTATTAATGTTAACATTCTGTCCTTGTAAAAGTCCCGAATTATCAATTTCTTTGCTTACTTTGAGGTTCAGCCAACCATTTTTTGCAACTATCTCACCATCATTTTTCATTTCTAAAGAATTAACATTAACTTCTTCAGCTACAATCACACCTGAATTAAATAAATTATTTAACTCTAATGTCACCGAATTTTGAGAAGTTAACATACTCGTATTCTTTAGAGTTTTTGATGTTATATGCAGATTACCAGATGCAGAAAGAACTCCATCATTATTAAAAATATCGGTGATATCAAAAACTAAGCTTCCTGACCTTCCAATAAATACACCATTGTTGTTTGTCAGACTACCAGCTTTAACATTAATATTTCCTGAATCCGCCATAGTTGTGGAAGTAGAGGAAATCATTGCATCTTTTACAATTGTCCCGTTACCATCATATACAACATAATTACCATCTTGAAGATTAATTTTAGCATTAGGAATAACCTCACCTTTACTATTTGTGGCATATAATTGCCCTTCTAAAATATATTCCCCTTTTACATTGATAATGATGCTATCAATTTCAGTTGGATATTTAGAATTTTTAACAAAAATACCTGCGGATTGCTGTAAAAATCTATCTGCTGCTATATCTATTTTTCCTTCTTCAGAAACTAAATCAGCAGCAAGCGTCAACGTTTTTTTAGAGTGAATATCAACATTATTTTTTGCAGAGATTCCACCTAAGCCTGCTTTATTTTTGCTGATAGTGATATTCTCACCGTTAAGTTTAACTGAACTATTTTTAGATTGCAGAGCCGTTAATTTTAAATCACCATCCGCTGTAATATCTAATGAAGACTGAGAAACTATACTTCCTTTATGATGTACCCCCAAACCAGTTTCAGTGCTAATAAGCTCAACTCGATTTCCATAGATAGAACCGAGTTCACTACCATCAATGGCAACAACAGGTTTATTTTCTCCGCTAGCCCCGGTTTTAACATACGTACCTTTTGAGGTGTTATATTTATTACTTCCTGCTAATAATTTAACATCCGCACTTCCTGCTATCTGCCCATCTAGTTTAATTGCACGACTGATAATCTCAAAATTTGACAAACCATCGGTAGAAATACCATTTCCTGTTATATTTACTTGTCCTTTATTGACATTCAGTAAATACTGCCCATCAGATAGTTCAACCTTTCCAGTACTCAATGTGAGATTATTTGCATTTAATGTCTTAGCACCATTAACTTCGATACCATTTTCATTCGCTATAATAAGGTCAGCACTTTTACCAAATACTTCCATTGTGCCATTCAACTGAGTACCTTTAACACCTCCAACCTCGTTTATAATAACATTAGCTTCATTATTTAAATTGTTATTTTTTATAACAAAACCACCCGTCTGGCTCACACCATCGTTTTTACTATTATTAAAAATCACACCATTTTTATCGACATTAAATTCTTGGTATTTATTATGAGAAATACCATTAGAATTTGGGTCTACAATATTAATAGTAGGTGTTCCATTTGCAGATTGATTAACATTAAGATCACCAGCTCCTTCGCCAGGTATAATTGCAGATAATGACTGAATAGGAAATGCGGTTGTAAAAATAGCCAAGTAAACTGGAGATAGCTTAAAGAACTTCTTACTCGCAGAATAAGAAGAAGCTATTGAATTAGATTTATTCAATTTAGATTCCTAATAAAAATTAATTTTGTTTAAAATAAATTATTAAAAATTGACACCGATACGATAGTATATTGCAAGGTTATCAACATCCCTGTTACGTAAGCTTTTCGGCTTTATTAAAGGCCACCCTGCTGACAAAGATGATGAAAAATATTTTTGATTTAATCTAAGGCCTAGAGCCCCTCCTGATATATATTCCCCAGAACATTTATTTACATAGATGCTGCAATTATTTTTAATATAACCAACATCATAACCAAAAAATGGTGTTGCCATAACCCCGCCAAAACCATTAAAATAAAATGGAAATTTTAGAGTATTTGAAATATATCCACCATTATTTCCAGAAATAGACTCTTCCTTAAAACCTCTAACAGAATATTCATCCCCTATGGTGATATTTTGATCGCTAACTAATATATTATTACTGTATTGAAATGATGTATTTAAATCATAGCTAATAGAAAACCTATCAAATTGATAAATATTTTTCGACCAACTAACCAAACCATTCATTTTAACAAAATTAATATCAAAACCTTTTAAATCAGGATCATTAACCCAGGCAGAGCCAAACCAAGGCGTTCCTTTCGTAAAAGATAGATCCCAATAAGTTCCACCATCCCATATTGTTGTAACGTCATTCATCCCAATAGAAATATTACTGTAACGCTTACTACTTACATCAATTATTAAATTCTGTATTCTATTTAGGTTATCTTTAACATCTAAAGCAGTATAAAGTGATAATTTATGCTCACTGTTTCGAAAAACAACATGATTAAATTTAAATGAATAACGTTCTGAATTACCATCGCTTTTATATCCACCAAAGTTTCCACCAATTAATTTCTCATACTCTGAACGATAATAAGATGCATCAAAAGATGAGTAACCAAATGGTATTGAATATGATACTGACCAAGAATTTTGCGTATCTGCCTTTTGTTTTAACTCATTGTAGCCGTAATAAAAACCTAGAATGTCATTAAAGCCAATAAAGTTATTAACGCTAAAGTTCCCACTATACTGATTCCACCCTGACTCCTTTCTTCCTGAGTTATTTAACTTCAAAGAGCCATTAATATAATCATATTCTAGGTTTTCAATATCTAAATTGGAAAATCCAATTTCATCATCTGCTAACACCCTGATCTTTGCTTTATATGATATTCTTAAAAGGTTATCTAAGGTCTGATCGACATCAGATATGTCTAATACTTTACCTTTATAAAAAGGAAATGCACTGTTCACTCTCATCTTTTGAAAAAAAGTAGGATTTTTACCATCAATTAATACATCATTAATTTTTCCCCAGAGAACCATTAACCGAAGCTCTTTTGAGTTTAAATTTCCCTCTTGGAGAGTTAAAAGTGTTGTAGTGTATCCTTTGTCAATATAAAAATCAGTCAAATCACCTATTAATTTTAAAATTTCGGTTTTACCTAACTCTTTACCAGTATAATTTTTGAGTATATTATTTCTTTTTTTTGAGTTAGCAAATACATCATCATTTTCTATCACAATTGATGTGATAAGATACTTAACGTTATCTAATTCTTTTTCTAATTCATAATCTTTTTCTATTATTTTTTTATTATTATTATTAATCTCTCGATTAATCCATTTTTCTTTATTAATATTGTCAATATTTCTTTCACGGATCAGTTTATCTAATTCCCTTGTAGAATCTGACATATTCCCCGCATCCGTATTAGCTAAAGAATAAATTGAATAACCACATAAAAATATTAATAAAAACAATACCACTAATATATATTTATTTTTCATACTAATTGACCGAAAGTGTTATAAACGCATCAGCATTAATAGTTCCGATTGAAAGCTTACTTTTACTTTCAATCTCTATAGCTGCTTTTAAATTAAGTAAATAAGGTATTCCATTTTCTATTTTTATTTGATCTCCAGGCTCAGTACGGGAAACAATAGAATTGTCTTCATTCATAAGCTTAATAGAAACGCCTCCTTTTCCTGCGGTTCCTAAATTCTCCAACTTCCCTGTACTTCCAAATTTCCCTTGATAATAAACACCTACGTATTGCGTCTGGTCACAATAAATTTCCAGTTGAAAGTTTTCCCCTCCCTTATTGAACCGACCACTTTTTAAATCATCAATACTGTAATTTCCAAGATCAACAACCACATCATCTTTCACATAACAAGATTTGGCTTTTGTCTCTATATCTTCATCCAAAACTATACGCATAAAATTAACATCATTATCCCTTCCCCTTATTACTACAGTTGCTATTTCTGTATTTTTTGATATTTTCCCTGTTCTAATTCCACTCATTTTTACAAATTCGACAACCAATTGTTGGCTAACATTACAAGGAGTTTTACATTGCCTATTAAATGGAAAATAATTAGTTGATGAATTTACTGAGCTATCACTTGTTGGCCAATAAATACGTAACCCTAAACCAGGAATTGATGTTTTAATCGTATCTCTATCATATTTTCCAAAATTAACTCTATCCGAATAAACACCTATCAGCTCTAATTCTTGCTGATTATTAGTCGTGCTATTTATTACTTTTGTATTTATTTTATGCTCGCTTTTGGATAAAACTGCCCCCAATGGTTTATCATGGTAATCTATAATTTTATTATCATTTAAATAAATATTTTCTGTATATACACTTGAAAAGCATTTTATAGAAACGAAAAACAACATTAAAAACATTGAAATTTTCATTAGAATCTCTTTTAATAGCAATTTATGTCAATTTGCGATTGTGTTGTAGAAATATCCTTTTTTAAATCATCAGTATTTAATATACATTCATACTTTTCCCCATCTAAACTCCAAACTGCCTTCCAGGGGTTTTCATTAACTTCATTTATATTAGGCTCTGATATAAATACAAAACCACTTTGATCTGTAATGCCTAAGCTATTATTTTTCCCATCTATTATTTTCGTACCAAAAGGAATTTTATATTTATCACTCTTAATTTTAAGTATTTTATCAAATACTTTGTTTACCTTGAACTCAACTAATGGCGATGAGCCTGAAACAGGAATAACCATTAAATTATTATCTTCTATCTCAGCGTTATTTTTGCTTTTTTTAGAATCCAATAGGATATAATTCTTTTTATACGGTGATAAGTTTGGATAAATACCATAGCCATTACCAGCTATTTCTATATTACTATTTGATGATACTTTCATGCCCTCAGCACCAACTGCTTTTATAATCGAATAAGTTTTTCCTATATTTGAGACTCTATTTATTCCACCAGAATGTAAAACAACGGCTCCTTTCATATTACCATATAACATTTTACTATTATTGCTTTGAGAATAGCCTACTGACTTAGTATTATAACCATTATTATTTTCTACTGATAATCCAAATCCAGGAGTTGTATTTGAATTCTTATCAGTCCAAATATTTATAGAACTTGCATTTCGTGTTTTTTCATTTATCGAAGCTGCAACTCTGGTATTATACCCATTAGAACTATTTGAATAACTTGAACTGAGATTAACATTTTTATTTTTAGTATAAATAGGAATACTTGCACTTAAATATAGTGTATTATCAATTTTGTCCATATTGTTTTTATATCTAAAAATTGATATATTGTAGTTTATTCTTTTATATTGATTATTAAAACCAATAGAATAACTATAATTATCCTTATAATTACTACTCCATGGCTGTGAATAGTAACCAGACATAGATATACTACCAAAGCCTTCTGGAAGATTTTTACTTATAGATATATCAGTTAGCTGTTTTTGGCTCGAATTTATAAAAAAGTTTCTGTTATTATCAACTTGTTTCTCTGTAAGAAATTGATCCAATTCCAAATAATTTTCATCTAAATAACGTGACATTGATAATGAAAAATAGATATCCAATGGGTGAATATCATTTTCGTAACTCATTCTTATTTTGTCATTACAAAATACACTACACGATGAATCAAGAGCCCGCTTTACATCACTTTTTGAGCGAGAGTATTCCATTGACATACCACCAATAGATGAATTTATTGTTCCTCCAACCATTGCCTGCATATAATCATTGGGAAAAATAGTTTGTACACCACTGTATATGGTAAGATTATTATTTACTCCATATTTTATAATTCCCTGAGTTAGCCAATAATTCTGTGAATAATTCATATCTAATTCACCAACATCTACGCTATACTCATACTTGCCAGGCCTCAGAAGATTAGAAATAGTAGATACAGGAATTTCCTGTACAGTTCTTTCTCCCTCAACATTCGTTAATATGATATCTAAACTACCATTTCCATAAGTTATTGGTAAATCAGTGATATTATATTCACCAGCAGGTATGTTTTTTTCATAAATAACACGACCATTATACTCAACACTGAGTAAAGAAGGTGTATTAGCTATCCCTCTGATAACTGGTGCAAAACCACTTAGTGATGTTGGCTCCATTCTCTTATCACTAGCCAACTTTGCTCCCCGATATTTAGCCCAACTAAAATATTGACTATCTGTTGTCATCTCCCCGATAGTTAAAGCAGATTTTAAGCTAGCAATTGGATGCTCTGCATATAAATCATTAAATCTATTTTTTGTTGCTTTATTACTTTTTGCTGTTAATACGTTGCTAGTATAAATATGCCATGAAGATAAATTTAAATGTTGATTGAAATACCCCCTATATAAATGCATATTGTTATAATTGCTTTGCCTTATATTGGTATAATTCATATCATATGAAATAGCATAACTATTGACTCCCTTACTCCATTGTTCAGGAGAAATATAGTCCTCTGGCTTTGTCGATATATAAATTTGAGGTATGTTAATACTTAATTTTTCTTCCTCATCATTATATTCCGTATATGCTCCATTTAATAATTCATCTATATAAGTACAATCTAATAACCGCTCTCTTTCTAAGAAAACCATTTCATAATTTAGTTTTAATTTATCTAAATCTTTCTGTGAAAAGCACGGTTTTAATTCACCATTAGCATTTTTAAAATTAATATTTTCCAGGCCAATCTTTTTATGATTAACATAAATATCAACATAGTATCTGCCTGGTTTTTTAACTTCATCTAATATAATGTTTTCATTATGTCCTAAATATGTTAAAAAACTAGTTTTAAACCTGTCATTGGAGCTCTTAGTTTCATTAGCATAGGTAGTTTCATTAGCAAAAAAAATAAACAAAGCTGGTAATATATATTTTTTTATTTTCATATCAGCTCACAATGACCTCTTTTGATATGTAAGCCCCAAGATCATCTATGTAACTATATTTTATATTTATATTTTTTCCATTCGTCTTATTTCTTAATTTAAATCTAGTCTCACTAAATGGAGAAATAAAACTTGAATCCATATTTACAGCATTATCATCAATTAAAACACTCCCTAAATTAACATATATTGGTGACTTATTTGTAGCAACCAAATAGCTATCATTACCACTATTTTCCATTCTCCAAGTTAATTTATCCCCCGCATCTTGCCTATTTATATTGATGTTACTAGGCAAATAAAAAAACTTAATTTTAGTGTGAATGGCAATATTAAGAGAATTCTCTGACTGACTGTTTTCAGGTGGTATATCCAAAAAATTCAACCACAACATAGTTTCTCTATCTTTAGGATATGAGTCTTTAAGCTCACTAGTTCCTATAATTCTTACCACCTTTGATTTTTCAGGTCTTATCTTAAATACAGGTTGTGTAATAATAAATTTCGAATCAGCTATTTTATCATTACTCTCATTTTCAGATAACCAAACGTGGACCAATGCTGTCTTTTTACCTAAATTATTCACCTCAAATGTTTGCTCATTTTCCGATTCATCAAATATAACTCTCGTTGTATTTATTTGAATTGTAGCTAATGACGATAAGGGCATTAGTACGATAAATAAAATAATTAATTTATTCATTTTATCATCCAATATTTATAGATATTAAATTAATGCTAATTAGTGCTGATTTATTTTAATATTTGATTTTTTATTGTAGGCTTCATTTCCTGAAGCCTTATTTTATTATGGGTAAACTACACTATATAAAAGGTTACCTTCGACTGCACCTGGGGCTACATTTTCCTTAATTGAAATATAATTAACAGTAAAATCAAATTGTGTATCTTGATTCTCTACGCGAGTTTTCTTAGGTGAAATATTTTCAGATTTCTTAAAATAAAAATCATTATCGACTTCATCAGTAATAACCAGCTGTACTCCTTTTGCACCGCCATTTCCATCTTCTTTCATATTTCTTAAATAACCCGTAGCTGTATCGATGAATTCAGCATTATTCAAACTTTCGAATTTAATTGCATAGCCTTCTCCAGCAAGACAATTTTCACCTTTTAATCTTATGAAGAATGAAGTGCTACCTGCTCTATCATTAATCTTCCTAAAATCAGCTACATTAGCAACTGGCATATTAACAGTGAAATTATTTTTAGTCGTAGCACCACCTTCTGTATTTCCTCCTTCAATAATACAAGTAGCATCACGAATACTACCTATAAAACTTATTTTTCCATCAGGGACAGCCGCTATACTCATATTAGAAAGGATCCCCCCACTAACAAGTATTGTCGATAATAAAGTTTTACGATTAAATACTGAACTTAGTTTCATAACTTAACTCCAAATTGTTTTCGTTTTGAACATTCAAAAATAATAAAATATGTATGTGCCTATAATTTACAGATCACATAAATATAGTTAACCAATCAGCTTGCGTGCGAAGTATATAAAATGGGATATTATATTAAAATAGTTTATATGTATCATATTATTTCTAAGAATCAAAAAAATAATCAACACAACAGACTGATATTAAACGATAAAAATAAAATCAATAACAACAAGCATAGATTCTGATATTTTTTATTTCTACATGTAAATAGGGAAGGTTCATCATGATACTTATCACTCTCATTTCGACATAAAATTTATTAACTATTTTAGTATGGGAATCAAAATAGATTTCAGTGGTTACCCTCTAGTAAAAACAACCTATTGTTAACAAAATCACATAAGTTATTTAATATGCGTGGAGCGGGTAAAATAGTATTTACTTCGGTTAAATATGTGTTTGTAATATTGAGTGGCTGGTGGAATTGAGATAGTTTAATAGGCGTTAAAAGTATATTAATATACTTTTAAGCTTTTATGATATCGTCTTTATCGAATTAGATATGAAAGGAGATAAGAATATGGCATAAAGCCAAGAAAACAACTCATTCTATTTTTAATAATGAGTTAGCTAGATAAGGATAATCGTCATACAGCTTCCATTTTCAACCATATCTTCTTAAATATAAAGTCACTATTTAATTAACGGTGAATTTCTGTAATTTTAAAAATTCAAAACAATTACTACTTATGAAAGTTGATAATGAGAATAGAGTGTAATCCTCTTGAAATTATTTATAGTAAGAATATTTCTACTTTACTTAATAGATGATAGATAATCATTATAATGTGTTTAAGCAAGCTGATTTAAAAATAGAAATTTCTGTACTCTGTGCTCTCCCCTGCAAAACTATTTCTGTTTAAACCATAAATACAGCACATTCCCATATGGTTCACGGTAAATGTTTATCATTTGTTAGTCTTTATAGCTAGGATAGCTTATTAAATACATTAGTATATACAAATAAAAAGTTACTCTAATACAGTTACTATAGTGAGGATGTATCTATACAGTTTACACTTCCTATATTAATAACACCTTCATTTTCAAGCTCTTCAATCATCTTGTTATATATCTTTTCTTGCTCAGGCTTAATGATATGCTCAATAAATTCGTCTACTGATACATTTAGCACATTTAATATCGTTAAAATGCTTTCAAAATTCATGGATGTAATACCACGTTCATATCTTGAAACTTGCTGCTGACTGACAAATATCAACTTAGCCAATTCCTTTTCTGATAACCCTCTAGATTTCCTCGCACCACGAATGAATAAGCCAATATTTTTATTTAATTTCATATATTCCACCATATTTAACAAATCAAAAAAACAGGCGGCAAATAATAAATAAATACCCTGCATACGTAAACATTCTAAATTTGATGATATATTTTGTTACATTTTTTTTCATTTCCTTTCATTTTATGTTATCGTGAACATTAACTTATCAGTCATACTCATCTAACAGAAACTTAAACCACAGCTAAATAAGATTTAAATTAATATAAATGATTCATGACATTATTGTATTTTCCCTTCCATTTGACATGCTTGGTTTCAAATAAAAACATTTTGAAACATTCGACTGTTATTAATACACGCATAGGGAGTTAAAAAATATTTAACAATAAGAATACAATTTAATTAGATAAATAAGTTAAAATAATCACTTTTAATAGATAAAAAATCCAATACCATCAGCTGTACATTAATGCTTGGTGAGCTAATTAGTAGTCAAATAGAGTTATTCTTCGTATTAAATTAAGCTAGTCCAACTTCTTCAAAATACCCTCTACTTATTGTTCTAAATGCTTTTTATCGCATTAATACAAATGATAACAATGTCAACTTAAAGCAGATTAAATGCAGTAAATATGATTATGATAATTCAATTTTAGTGAGATAATGCCTTTCCATGCCTGTCTCAGGGAAATCAGGCAATGACATTTGTTTCACATACCCTAATTTTTCATAAAATGGCAAGGCTTGAAAACTGAAGGTGTCAACTAAGCTATGAATACAACCTATTTTGATTGCTTCCCGTTCAGCAGCCTTCATCAATTTACTGCCTAACCCCATTTTTCTGGCGTCCTCACTTACCCATAAAAAATCAATACAGAGCCAATTTGCCTTTACAGAAGCCAGTAATCCTCCAAGCATAACACCAGAGTCATTTTTAAAATAAACGCCTAGCTCACCAAAACGTTCTGCATTCAAATATTGGATATTAAAACTACGTAACCCTGCAAGGAGTTCTTCTTTATCTTCAGTGGTGATTTCATGTGCAATAATAATATTCATTCGATGCTCTGTTAATACTCGGCTAATAACGTGTTATTTCAAACATATTTACTTTGATAAGTAAACAGTAAAATAGGAGAGGATTGAATATGCTATTTTAAAATACATCAGTTTCTATAATTTGGGTAATTAAAGCCGTTACAGACAATACCAATGAGGATTTGATCATTTGCTGAAAACGGTGTTTTTGTAATTCAATTAATTGGTTATCGACAAGATCCTCTGGTTGATTGAATCTCATCATTTCTGGTAAAGGTTCCATACAATGAAGCATTTTAATACTGCCTAAAATTTCATCATCGGTGAAATTCAGATCCACGTTTTCTACTGATAACGATCCATTCAAAGCAAGGAATAATTCTATATCCTCATAGGTTTCTCGAGAAATAGCCCCTAATGCAAATAGGAGTTTCAAACGAACTGATAACTCACCTAATGGGCCATTTCCAGTCAAAAGAGGCTCAACTGCATATTTTACTGCATAATCATCCTTTCTAAAAACTTTTAACATTAATTTATCAATAGCTTGTGAGATTAAAATAACAACCTCCTGGACAAATAAATGCACCTCCGGTCGTTGATTTAACCGTTCAAGAACTTGATTTTCAATGTTTTGTTTATTTTCCATATTAGCTTCTTTTATCACTTTATAGCTATATTACTTTATCTCACATAGCAAATAGCCATAAAGTGATTGAACCTCAAAAATTAATCCATTACCCGTAATATTACTTATTATTCAGCATCATTAATTGATATTGAGTACAAATTCTATCAATTATCTCTGGATATTGCTCTAACCCACAAAGCTCAACAACCGCTTGATATATACCTTTGCAAGCAACTAGCTTTGCCATTTCATTTGCTTGAGGATCGGCTTCACATCTGAAATGTAATGCGGCAGCAATTCCTATGATCAGATTTTTATTTGGTAATTGGTATTCTAATGTGCCTAACAACGGCTTAATTAAGCGATCATTAGAACTTAACTTTCTCATAGGCTGCCGCCCTACTCGACTGACATCATCTTTTAAATATGGGTTTGCAAAGCGACTTAGTATTTTATCTATGTATTGATTATGTATTTGTGAATCAAAACCATAACGTTGAATTAAAACTTGTCCGCTTTCTTGCATAGCTGATTTAACAACAGTATAGATCCTCAAATCTCCAATTGCCTCGCTGATTGTCTGGTACCCATATCGCTGCCCTAAATACGCTGTCATTGCATGACCTGTATTTAATGTAAATAATTTACGTTCAACAAATGCCATTAGATTGTTCGTCAATTCCATTCCATCGATAATAGGAATATCACCAACAAATTGTGTTCGGTCAACAATCCACTCACTAAAGGATTCGACAGTAACATCAAGTGGGTCATCATTCGCTGCATCCATCGGAGGAACGATCCGGTCAACTGCTGAGTCTACAAAACCAATATGTTGGTCAACCCATTGATGTAATTCTTCCGGCAAATGAACCAACACATGTTGTTTTAATTGGCTAGTTCCCCTTACCATATTTTCACATGCAATTATATTGAGTGGCTGGTTATTTCCCTGCGATTTTCTATAAATTATGCCTTTAGCTATCGTTGACGCTATTTTTTCAAGTACTTGTGGCCCGACAGCAGTTGTAAGCATATCCGCTGTTGCAATAAACTCTATCGTTTTAGGGTCATTACTATTAACAGCGTGAATGTGTTGGACTTTCTCGATACGATTTTCCTGACCAACAACATGAACATTATAAGATTGCTGATGCGCGAGTTGGTCAATTAATGGCTGATTGACATCAGTAAAAGTTACTTGTGAATTTGCGTCTGCTAATAATTTACCAATAAAACCGCGGCCTATATTTCCTGCACCAAAATGAATGACTTTCATTATTATTCTCCTTATGCTGCACTTTGAGACGCTAAAATTTCGAGTACTTCCTGAACATCTTGGGTTTCACATAAACGCTCAATAACCCCATCTTCATCTAACGCGGAAGTAATTCGTGTGATAACTTCAATGTGCTCATTATTTTGTGCTGCAATACCAATAACTAAGCGGGCAATTTCATCAGGTTCTTCACCAAATTGTACGCCTTCAGGGTATTGGCAAATAACAATGCCGGTTTTTAATACACGATCTTTTGCTTCTATGGTGCCATGAGGAACAGCAATAGATTCACCTAGATAGGTTGAAGTCAGTTTTTCGCGAGCTAACATCGCCTCAATATAGTCAGGCTGAACATAGCCACCCTCAACTAACTTTTGCCCTGCAAATTGAATGGCTTGCGTTTTATTCTGTGCAGATAGGTTTAAATGAATATGCTTTGCACTCAATGTAAATATCGCATCATCATGATCTTCCATTTCATAGGATTCATCATTTGCTGCAATAATCGTTTGTTTAACCAGTCGTCCATCATTTGCTGCTTTAGGATTTTTTTTAGCTATTAAATTGGTGACTAAATCATTATACGTTTGGCTATCTAAGAAGTTTGTTAAAGAAATATGCATTGCATTTGGTGCAAATGACTGTGCCCTTTGTGTTAGGTCTCTATGAGTAATGACAATATCAACGTTATCTGGCAGGTCGTTAATTGCCATATTAGTGACGGTAATATCGATTAACCCTGCATCTCGCACTTTTTTGGCTAATACCCCAGCCCCCATTGCACTTGACCCCATACCTGCATCACAAGCAACAATAATGCTGCGCACTTGAGCTAAATTGATAGAGGTATCTTTATTGATTGAGCTTGTTTCTGATGACTTTGATTGCGTTTTCATATTGCGCATTTTTTTCGTCGCACTTTCGAGCTCATCATCATCGCCAATTCGTGTTCGTTTTAATAAAAGTACTGAAACGATAAAAGAAACAACTGTAGCACTGGTGACTGATAAAATAACGCCAATAAG
Source organism: Providencia sp. PROV032 (assembly GCF_028484875.1). Lineage (NCBI taxonomy): Bacteria > Pseudomonadati > Pseudomonadota > Gammaproteobacteria > Enterobacterales > Morganellaceae > Providencia > Providencia sp. PROV032. Next base: position 15,752 of record NZ_JAMPSX010000030.1, on the reverse strand, counting down.
TGATGATTTAGGGGTCATCAGTAGAACTGCAAATATTGAACCCGGTGATGCTGGGGAGACTAACCCTGCATGAAAAAGGTTCATAACAAACACTCCTGTCATCCCGCCCAGAATAACAGCAAGAATTAACCGAGGGTTCATTAAGACATAGGGGAAATAAATCTCATGAATCCCACCAAAAAAGTGAATAATTGCGGCTCCTGGTGCAGATTGCTTGGCATTACCTTTACCAAAAAACATATAAGCGAGTAAAACGCCCAAACCTGGTCCGGGGTTTGCTTCAATTAAGAAAAAGATGGAGGAACCTGTTTCAGATGCTTGCTGAATACCTAACGGTGAAAAAATACCGTGATTAATAGCATTATTGAGAAATAAGATTTTTGCGGGTTCAACAAAAATAGACGTGAGTGGAAGTAAGTTATTCTCCACCATCACGTTCACACCAGCCGCTAATATTTTGGATAACCCTGCAACAAGAGGACCGATCGCTAAATAAGCCAAAATAGCTAATAACATGCCGATAATGCCGGATGAAAAATTATTCACCAACATTTCAAAACCTGTTTTAACCTTGCCTTCAATCCACAAATCAAAACGTTTTATTGCATATCCGCCTAATGGGCCAGCAATCATTGCCCCCATAAACATCGGCATGTCAGCACCAACAATGACTCCCATTGTTGTTATTGCACCAACTATTCCACCCCGCTCTCCACCGACCAAACGGCCACCGGTATAACCGATTAATAGAGGGAGTAAATAGGTGATCATAGGACCAACAAGTTGAGCTAATGTCTCATTAGGCCACCAGCCCGTTGGGATAAATAACGCGGTAATTAATCCCCAAGCGATGAAAGCACCGATATTAGGCATAACCATATTACTGAGGAAACGCCCAAAATTCTGTACCTTTAATTTGATATTTGATGTTACCATGATAGAACCCCGTGGTACGAGAATGATAAAGTTGTAACGTTATCGCCAAATAACGTCTGTGATTTTTTCAACTCTTTCACTCTAGCATGAGCTTTATCAGATCCGCACCACGTGGGCCTTTATGTGAACAAGATCACTATTACCCCCCGACTTACCCCACCTTTATATTGATGAAGATCACATAAAAATCATGTTACTAAATTACATTGCTCTTTTTTCACACAAAAAAACTATTTTTAGTGATGTTAGTCACAATTTAAAACTCGTTATTTATCTTCAATTAGTGAAGAACATCACAATTTATTTTCTATTTATCTTTTTTATCCTGTGGACTGATATCAATTATCCAACTGTACAAATCACTTTTTATATTTTGTAATAAAATTACTAAACGTACTTTCTTCATTTTTCTTTGCATGCTGCAATAAATCACATTATCGTCTTTCGTAGTCAATGCCTGTTATTGCTATGTGAAAACTTCATTTTCTATTTCATTATTACCACCGTCTTTTTGCGATAATCTTAAATTGAATTAACGACAACGTATTATTATCAATACATTATTTAACCTTGCTTAGTCAGGTCTTCACCGATAAATTACCTCTAATTTTCTTAATTAAAATGTGAATATCATGACGTTAACCATTATTGTTTTTCTTTTGGTTTATATTGCGATGGGCTTTGGTAAGCTACCCGGCTTTAAAGTTGATAGAACTGGCGCTGCGGTTATTGGTGCCCTAGCTATGATGGCTATTGGTAGTATTACCCCTCCTCATGCATGGAATGCTATCGATTACCGAACGATTGGGATGTTATTCGGGCTTATGGTTGTTTCAGCTTCTTTTGTTGTGTCTGGTTTTTATAGCTGGACCGCAAATAAAGTCGCAATGCTAAAAGTTTCGCCCCCTATATTACTCGCTGTTTTAATTCTTGTTGGTGGCTTTCTTTCCGCATTGCTCACGAATGATGTTGTTGTTGTCGCGATGACTCCATTATTAGTATCAATTAGTTTATCTCGCGGTTTAAACCCAATTCCTTTTTTACTTGGCTTTTGTTTCGCAGCGAATAACGGAGCTGCAGGTTCATTAATTGGTAGCCCACAAAATATGATCGCAGCACAAGGGCTTGATATCTCGTTTGTTGGCTTATTACAGGCATCAGCAATACCAGCCCTACTTTCCTTACCATTAACATGGTTAGTACTCGTTTGGTTATATCGTCATCGTTGGTATTTGACTAAAGAAAATACGCTCTCAACTCCCCCTAAATCAACCCAAGAAACATTAGATGTCTGGGAGACAGCAAAAGCAGGTGTCATTACTTTCGCAGTCATCATTACCTTTATTGTGACTGATATTCCTAAAGAACTTATTGCATTAACGGCTGCTGGATTTTTATTATTAAATCGATCTATTGCCTCGAGTGATATGCTTAAACTCGTTGATGGTAATCTTTTATTACTCATCATGGGGCTATTTGTTGTCAATGCCGCTTTTGCTGCCACGGGACTACCTCAGCAATTATTAACTGATTTGCGAAACTACGGTGTGGACCTCAATAATCCATTAGCCCTATTTCTAGTGACCGGTGTCCTAAGTACTATTGTTGGAAATAATCCTTCCGTCATGCTACTTGTTCCTTTCTTAACACCTGAAGGCAATGCCGATTCGTTAGGCGCTGCTCTCGTATTGGGTTCTGGTTTTTCAAGTAACTTACTGGTCTTCGGTAGCCTTGCTGGCATTATTGTCGTTGAGCAATCAGCGGCATATGGCGTGAAAATTTCTTTCGGTGAGTTCTCTAAATCAGGGGGAATTGTCGCGCTATTGTGTATGCTATTAGCCGCTGCTTGGATTTTACTTGCGTTATAGTCGTTTTAACCAATCTGCTATCACACTGGCAGATTGGTTATCATGATATTTTCTATGGCAGGATCGCAAAAGAACGAACAGGAAAACCACTGGCATTATTGGGTTTTGCGACGATATTAAAAATTACCGCACCACGTGTAGGTACTTGGTCTAAATTAGCAAGTAATTCAACTTGGTAGGTATCTTGTTCTAATACATAATACTCACCAAGTAACGCATTATTTTTTCGAAAATCTTTTGCGGCATCAGTATCAAATGTTTCATGGCCAATTGCTTTTATACCGCGTTCTTCAAATAAAAATTTGAGTGCGTCCATACCCCAACCCGGTATTTGGTTATTGCCCTCGTCATCTTTATTATCCATAAGCTCTTGTGATGGCCAACGTTTACTCCAGTCAGTGCGTAATGCGACAAAACACCCAGATTCAATTCGGCCATTTTTCGCTTCAAAATTAAGGATATCATCAAGAGAAAATGCAAAATTAGGATCTTCTTTTGCTCTCTCAGACTGGTCAATAACAATTAATGGCAGAACAAGTTCCTTTAATTCGAGCTCATGTAAATAACGTTTTCCTTCCACGAAATGGCAAGGTGCATCAATATGGGTGCCATATTGCCCTGGAAATGTAAACTGCTGCGCAAAAAAGCCTTCTGGGTAGCCAAATAATGTTTTAAATTCGGCAGAGTCAAACATAAAAAAATGCGGTGAGTCTTTATCGAAACTATGGGTCAAATCGACCCATTTTTTAGATTTTATTATATTAAATGCATCAATTAATTCATTGCTCATATTTGCCCCTGTCAGTTCTATTGTCTAAATAAACCTATCTACAAACTATTTTTATAATGCCTTTCCTAACCTATTAAATAACGAAAAAACATTCTGTTGTCTACAAATTCAACACGAATCTTTTTCATATTAAATAAGTAAGATATTTAGTTTATATAGAAAAAACCACTAATTAATAAAAATTAGTGGTCAACATAATAATCAAAATAAAAAATAGACTAGGATTTTATTTAGGATATTTATTCCAGCTCTCAGGTTCAATAAAGCCATCATAAATACGCTGCGAACGAATATAATCTGCATACTCTTTAGACTCAAAAGCGTCTTTCAAATCTTTTGCCCACTGAGCATCTAAATCTTTTTGCATAACAGTCACAATAACGCGATGCTCTAGCGGTGAGTTTTCTACAACTAAACCATCAGCAATACGTTGGCCGGCACTTGCCACATAGTTACCATTCACAACAACAAAATCAACATCATCTAATAATCGCAACCCTTGTGCCGCATCGGTTTCTCGAATATCTAAGTTATATTCATTTGGGGAGATATCATTAACACTAAAACTTAATGTACTCACATCTGGCTTAATTTTTATCCAACCTAACTTTTCCAAGATCCTCGCACCACGCTCTGCATTAACGGGGTCATTAGATAACGCAACAATCATACCGTCTTTCACTTCATCCAGTGTTTTATGTTTATTTGACCGCAGACTTTGAGGTGCACTCGGTGAGTCTGTTAACGCCACCATATTAATATTATTCTTTTTGTTATAAGCCTCCATATAGGCGCGGCTTTGGTTTACAGATGCATCAATAGAGCCTTCCTCAAAAGCAGGGTTAATTTGTCTATTCTGGGAAAATTGGCGCAAATTAACGGTATAACCTTTTTTCTCTAAAATCGGTACGATACCTTTGTCTACTTGGTCAATATAATTGCCAACACCAAAACCTATTGTAATTTGTTTTTTATTCGGATTATCTTTTTCGCTATTATCGCCACACCCAGCCAGCACCGCTAAAGCCGCAGTCATTAAAGATAAATTTATTAATTTTTGTTTTAACATAGATAACAACCCTGTAAAGATATTTTGGGCAGTATAATCATAATTAGCGAGTACAACTTAGACTATATCGTTATAACTTAATACTAAAGTAATATAAGAATGACATTTGATTCCTTTTAGTTATAAGTATATAACAAATAGATCGTTCGATTAGTAATGTGATTGATATGTAATGAAGGAGATAAAAAACATTTAAAAAAGTGAGTTGCTTTATGAGTCTTTCCTATAATGATGTAATTAATTCTTTAACTAATTTAACACCAGATTCCAGCCTAGCTAAAATTCGCCATGAACGCGCAGTGGCGACTGAAAATACTCAAGCCGTATTTGACGCTATTTTTTCTACGCCATCGACACTTCTCACAAATGATGTGAAATATTATTTTGCCTATGAAGTTGCAAAAGTGACAGGGAGTCCCCGCCTCACTGAATTTTATTTTCAATTAATAGACTCAATGCCTGATGAACCGCTTAGCAAACCACTGGCTACAGCAAAAGAATATCTGCAAGTTTTAACACAATCACCTAAAGATACCCATTACCAATTAATGACTGCGTTAACTGAACAAGGTTGGCAACAAAGTGACATCATTCTGCTTGCTCAATTAATAACTTATGTCACCTATCAAGCGCGTCTAATCGAAGGGGTTCTGTTACTGACAAATAATAGTCATCTTGCACATAACTCACCTAAAGTGGTGGCTGGCAAATGGAACCACCAACCATTAACCCGCAAAGGAGAACCTTCCCCAACGGCTTTTACACAAGATAATTTAGGATGGGAAGCTTGGATTTCAGCAAGGGATGCAAAAACGCTATCCGCTGAAGAAGCCCAAATCATGAAAAAATTTGGTCAATTAAACTCTGAGTATTTTTTACTACTCGCCCATCAAAGTAAGATTTTAGAGTTACGAACTTTAATTGACCGTGGCGTATTTTATACCTCAGAAGGGTTACCTCGCTGGGAACGTGAATTCGCTGCAGCCGTAACCAGCAAAGTTAATGGCTGTATATACTGCGCTTCTGTACATGCGAGAAAAGCCAGCCAGTATGCAAAAGAACGACGCGCTGATGTTGATAAACTACTAGCAACTGCGACGGGTTCAGTACTTGCTGAAGGTTTTGATGACAGACTCCTAGCCATTACAGATTTAGTCGCCTCTTTATCTGCAACCCCCATCCAAGCCACACCATCACAAATTAAAGAGTTAAAAAATTTGGGGTTATCTGAACTTGAATTACTTGATTTAGTTCAATCCACGGCCTTCTTTTCATGGGCGAACCGCTTAATGTTATCGCTGGGTGAGCCCTTTGAAATAGTAGAGGACAAGGAGTAATTCAATGGAACTGATTATGGGTTTAGAGGTATTAGAAGCGCAAATAAAACAAGATTTGCAGTATTTAAATTTACCGATAACGTCTTGGTCATTATCAAAAAATGACCCTGAAAACCAAACTATTGATGTCGCTATCATTGGTGCGGGTATGTCCGGGATCACAGCTGCGTTCGCTCTGAAGTTACGTGGTATCAATGCCGTTGTTTTCGACCAAGCCCCTGTAGGCAAAGAAGGCCCATGGCAAAGCCCTGCATTAATGGAAACATTACGTTCCCCAAAACATGTGGTTGGCCCTGCGCTTGCATCCCCCTCTTTAACTTTTCAAGCTTGGTTTAAAGCCCAGTTTGGCATTCAAAAATGGGATGAACTCGATAAGATTCCACGTTTGCAGTGGGGGGAATACCTACAATGGTATAAAACCATGACAAAACCCTATGTACTTAACCAATACCAATTAGTCGATGTGCAATTAAACGATAACTACCGTGAATTAATTTTTGATACTCCTAACGGTACTGTCAGGTATCAAGCACAACATGTTATTTTATCGACGGGTATGGAGTCTTTTAGTGAAGCTAATATCCCTAGTTTTATGAATGATATCCCAACGACCTATTGGGAACATTCATATGCAGGTACTGACTATCGTCGTTTTAAAGGCTTAGACATTGGTGTTGTGGGTTATAGTGCCGGTGCGATGGATAGTTCAGCAACAGCATTAGAAAATGGCGCTAATTCCGTTGAGATTTTGATCCGCGCTAGCGACATGCCCCGCGTAAATCGAGGAAAAGTTGCCGGAAGTGCAGGTTTTACCAATGCATATGCCTATTTTACAGATGCTCAGAAATGGCATTACACCGATTATGTTGCCAAAGCCAAAACGCCAGCTCCCCATGGCAGTACGTTGAGAGTTTCTCGCCATAAAAATGCTTATTTCAATTTCAATACCCAAGTTAAATTTATTGAATTGAAAAATAAAAAATTGCATGTCACAACAACGACAGACAAATTCGTATTAGATTATTTAATCTTGGCAACTGGCTATCGGATTAATTGGGCCAAACACGGTGCCTTTCATCAATTATCTCCGCTAGTTAAAACGTGGGGAGATGCATACACGCCACCCATTCATGAAGAAAATACAGAGTTAGCTTCACATCCTTATTTAGGTAATCACTTTGAATTTCAAGCCAAACACAAGCAAGACACATTAAAAATCAATCAGTTATATTGTTTTAACTTAAGTGCATCGCTCAGTATGGGCCCGGTCATAGGGTTAATCCCTGGAACGAATATTGGGGCAGAACGATTGGCTGACCATATTGCAGCTCAATTGTACTTGAGCCATCAAGAACAACACCTTGAGCAAGTCAAAAACAGCCAAGAAGCTGAATTATTAGGTGATGAGTGGCAACCCGCTGCACCACCTTCAGAACGCGTGCAATTAACTGATAATGTAGAGTAAATCATGATTACCTTTCAAAATATTCAAAAAGTCTATGAAAAAGATGGGCAGTCTTTAGTTGCATTGCAAGACATTAATTTGCATATCAATAAAGGTGATATCTTTGGATTTATTGGTTATAGCGGAGCGGGTAAAAGTTCACTTATCCGCTTGGTGAATCAATTAGAAAAACCAACCAGTGGTGCCGTTATTATCAATGGCCAGAATATTGCTGAACATACCCCTGCAGAAACTCGTTCACATAAAAAAAGCATCGGTATGATTTTCCAGCATTTCAATTTGCTAGAAACGAAAACTGTTGCTCAAAATATTGCGATGCCCTTATTACTTTCAGGTGTCGATAAACAAGAAATCACTCGGCGAGTTGATAGTATTCTTGAATATGTCGAGCTTAGCGATAAAAAAAACCAATACCCTGGGCAGTTATCTGGTGGGCAAAAGCAGCGTGTGGGGATTGCGCGTGCGTTGATCAACAACCCACAAATTTTACTGTGTGATGAGGCCACTTCAGCACTCGACCCACAAACGACGCGCTCAATTTTGCAATTACTAAAAAAGATCAATCAAGAGCAACATATTACTATCTTGCTAGTTACTCACGAAATGGAAGTTATTGAACAAATTTGTAACCGTGTTGCTGTTATGGGGTCTGGCAAAATTGTTGAAGAAGGAACTGTGCTTGATATTTTTGCCAACCCACGCCAAGACACAACAAAGAAATTTGTAGGAACCGTATTAAACGAAGAAATTCCAGAACGCGTTCTACATAACTTAGAACATCAACAAGATGTCTATCGTCTTGAATTTTTAGGGGCTTCCGCGCAACAACCTGTCGTTAATGAGTTAATACTCAAAGAAATTGTCAAAATAAATATTTTATTTGCCAATATGAAAGAGATCAGTGGTGTCGTGCTGGGCAGTATGTTTGTCCAATTTATTGGTGATAAAGAAAAAATTGATGAAGCCGTTGCTTTTCTTCGCCAACGTGGAGTTGCAGTCAATCAGGGGGCGCTATGACACAATTATTTGAAACCGCTTTAACGACGAAACAGTTTTTATTAGCGATGTCAGAAACCTTTACGATGGTCAGCATTGCCCTTGTATTAGGTTCTATATTTGGGATCCTATTAGGTATCGTACTTGTTGTAACGAGGCCAGAAGGTATCTGGGAAAATAAATGTATTTATCGCATTGTGAACCCGATTATTAATATTATTCGTTCATTGCCTTTTATCATCTTATTAGTTGCAATGATCCCCCTTACGCGCTTTATGGTAGGAACCTCAATAGGAACAACTGCAGCCATTGTGCCATTAGTCATTTTTATTGCTCCCTATACTGCACGCTTAGTTGAAAACTCATTACTTAGTGTACATTCAGGTATTATTGAAGCGGCTGATTCTATGGGAGCAACAAATTGGCAGATTGTTTGGCACTTCATTTTACCTGAAGCGAAGTCATCATTAATTCTCAGTTTAACCGCTGCCAGTATTACTTTAGTTGGTGCAACCGCGATGGCGGGAGCCGTTGGTGGTGGCGGTGTCGGTGACTTGGCCCTAAACTACGGCTACCAACGTTTTGATAATGTAGCAATGGCTATCACCGTTGTCACATTAGTGATTATCGTACAAGGCATGCAATTTATTGGTGACTATTTAGCGAAAAAAGCACGCTTCCATTAGTTTCGTGGTAAAGGTCGAAAATATATTCGGCCTTTTCTCTTTTACCTAACTTTATAAGTGTCGATTATCATCCTTAATACTTGCGGCAGCCCCAACACCATAATTATCGTTAATAGAAAAAATTAACAATAAAACTCACTCTCGCGCTTACTTATTCATATTTATCATTTTTTTACGTATTTTAGTGCTCTTTTATAGTGAAAAATGCGATAAATAATCAAATCATTTAAATTTATTTATATTATAATCATGTAGATATATATTTTAATGGATGTTATCTGCTTTTTGCTAAAATAATCTGTTCTCAATGTATATTTAATCATTTTGTTGTTTTTTGCTTTCTACGCGCGCTTTACGATGCATCGTCAGCGTTTTATTCACTTACAGATTAAACTGATTATGCCAACTATTGAACAACTTATTTTATTGATTTCTATACTTATTCTTTTGGGGATTTTCTCTAGTAAATTGTCTGCTAGACTCGGTTTGCCCATGCTTGTCATGTTTTTATTTGTTGGCATGTTAGCGGGTGAAGATGGGATAGGTAAAATTACGTTTGATAACGTTAATGTTTCGTATGCCGTTGGCTCTCTCGCACTTGCTTTAATTTTATTTGATGGGGGTCTTCAAACATCAGTAAAATCTATTCGTCTAGTTTGGAAACCGTCTTTTACACTAGCAACACTAGGCGTTCTTGTAACCGCTGGGGTGACTGGCCTCGCGGCGGCTTATATCCTCGACGTTCCTCTTCTGGAAGGTCTATTGTTAGGCGCGATCGTCGGTTCTACGGATGCTGCCGCCGTTTTTTCCTTACTGCGCAACGCCGGGATCTATTTAAATGAACGCCTGCAATCGACTTTAGAAATAGAAAGTGCAACCAATGACCCCACTGCTATATTCTTAACGGTTGGCTTATTACAACTCTTAATGAATCCACAAGCTTCAGGTAGTGAGTTAATTCTGCTATTTTTTAGCCAGATGGGGATAGGTACAGTTGTTGGTTTGAGTGTAGGCTGGGTTTCAGTCAAAATTATCAATAAGATTAAACTAATAGCTACAGGGTTATATCCTGTGCTTGTCGCTGCCTGTGGGCTGCTTTCTTTCGGTCTCGCAAGTAATTTAGAAGGTAGTGGCTTCTTATCTATTTTTGTTACTGGTGTAGTAATTGGTAACCATCGGTTTGTTTTTCAACGCAATACATTTTTGTTCCATGATGGATTAGCATGGCTAAGCCAAATTATCATGTTTGTTATGTTAGGGTTACTTGTCAACCCAAGTTCTCTAATTGAAGTCTGGCTTGAAGGTTTGATTATTGCCCTTGTCTTAACATTTATCGCAAGACCATTGGCTGTAATACCGGTTCTAAAATTATTTGGTTTCCCTAAACCTGAAATTACATTAATTTCTTGGGTAGGATTACGTGGCTCTGTCCCTATTATTCTTGCTATTTTTCCGTTTATCTATGGTTTACCTAATGCTCATCTAATTTTTGACGTAGTTTTCTTTGTGGTATTAATTTCAGCGACCTTACAAGGTTCAACCTTGCCTTATGTTGCACGCAAATTAAATTTAATGCAGCCACCGCCATTAATCCCTGCGGCAACGTTAGATATTACCGCTGTAGACCAAATAGATGCAGATTTAGTGGAATATACATTAGGTGAGGATTGCTCTGCAGTAGGTCGTCGATTATCGCAACTTGCATTACCTGACCAAACTGTTATTGCAATGATCACGCGAGAAAAAAGTGTTTTACCTCCAAGAGGGTCAACTATCCTTCATGCCGATGACCATTTATTTGTTGTTCTTAAACCTGAGAATCGTATTTTTCTGGAGCATTTATTTTCAGAAAAAAACATCTCTGAAAACACGCCTATTGAACTACCCGAAACAGGATTAAGTTTAAAAGGAACGACCCGATTAAATGAGATCCACTCATCTTATGGTATCCAAATTGATAATGGCGATGAAAGAACGCTTAACCAATTTATTTATGCTTCTATATCAGAACCTTTACAAGATACCGTCTTGAAATTAGAACAACTGCAATTAAAAATTGGGGAAATGATAGGGACACGCATCATAACCGTAATATTAGAACCAATTAAAGAGATGGAAGGTTGACTATGTTCAAATGTGCCAGAGATAATGACTCCCATTTTAAGTAATAGTGAATTCAACGATAAAAAATAAAAGCCCTTTCGGGCTTTTATTTGTTCTTTTATGAAACATGGAATAATAATAGTTATTGTCTGATTTAAACTATAAACAGCAATTGTGTTTAATTTACGTTCCTAATTTAAACAATTAAGAATGAAAATTAATTATGTTTCATTCTGGGACAATATCGATATCTGGCTATATAAGGGTATATGCAGTACTTTCAAACCCTTTATTACCTGTGTCCTCATCTACTTGAGTATCCTCTTGTAGGACTTCACTAAAAAACTCACCCATGTTAACGTCTAAAACTTTTAGTACTCGAACAAGACAATCTATATCGATACGATTAACACCACGCTCGTAACGAAATAGCTGCTGTTCACTTATATCTATCTCTTTAGCTAACTGAAAAACAGTAAAGCCTTGAGCTCTTCTAAGGGCTTTTATTTTTTGTCCAACTGCACAAGCGACAGGATATTTCGTGTTCATAAACATTCTCGCTTCAATTTATTATTAAGGAAATAAAAATTAACAGATAATTATCTGCAGATTTTATTTTTATATTTATGTGTATAACAGTGATAATGCTATAGACGATTCAGCATATATCGGAAAGAATGATATACTACCCTTATAATTAGTTTCAACTAGTCCTAAATTGACATTGCAACTATGTAACAAAGTGTTTCATGCTATACATTTTGCATTTGAAAGCGAAATACCGCTTTAAAATCACTCAGTTACACTAAATGTGCGTAATTTTTTTAAATAGTCGCCCAAAAGATATATCTCTCCTTATGGAATATTAATCTAAAAAAGACCCACATTGCCGATGTATAACCTAAAAATAAAGGAAATAAACAGAATTATTTAACACTGTAACAATATTAATGTTATTGATACAATTTAACATAACCAGAAATGATAACCCCTGTATTCATGGCGCTTTAATGTAAAAAATAGTAAAAACAATCAATTTTATCTTTAAAAGTCTCTAATTTGACAAATATTAGTACATTAAAAAAACAGCGAGGCTGTTACAATTAGCAAATTTTTAAAGTAGCGAGACAGCGATTTATTATGCTCATGTACCAAACATAACAAAACCATAACGTTAAGAAAGCTTATTATTCATTTTACTAGATGAATATCACAAAATTATGAAAAATAAATTTCATCGATAATCCATTTTTGATTTAACTTTTTTTGTTTTTTACCGTGTGAAAATCAATACAAAAACTCAAAAGCAAACACAATCTTAGAGTTTTAAACTGAAATATAGCGCTTTCCATTTACTATGTGATAAGATTTGTTTATAAAAAATTATATTTACTTTTTCTATTCTACAAGTAACCACGAAACATTCATTTCCACCGTTTTGTTTTGCCAGTTATGTATAATGAAAACATTCTATTCTATAACTAGCCAAATATATTCTGTTATTGCTAGATTGAAATATCGATATAAGTGCTAGGTGGTATTTATAAGGTGTATACTGGGTTATTATGCATATAAAGTGAGCCGCAAAATCATTAATTGTCAAATTCTTTACCATGCAACTCAGAAAATGTAATCAACAAAATAAGTATATATCCGTTAGATTTAATCTGTAATGAAGTTATGTTTGATTCACTTAGAAATGGCTTGAGATGGTGGGTCGTGCAGGATTTAAATCCTTCGGATTTACCCTACGGGCTGAACCTGCAACCAGCTTGTCGAGGCATGGCTTAGCGGCTGAGTGTTTACTTGATTAGGGGGGTATTCGAATTTACAACTTTGAGATAGTGGGTCGTGCAGGATTTAAATCCTTCGGATTTACCCTACGGGCTGAACCTGCAACCAGCTTGTCGAGGCATGGCTTAGCGGCTGAGTGTTTATTTGGTTAGGGGTGTATTCGAATTTACGACTTTGGGATGGTGGGTCGTGCAGGATTCGAACCTGCGACCAATTGATTAAAAGTCAACTGCTCTACCGACTGAGCTAACGACCCATCTTGGAATTTTTTATTTTTTACTGCTTAGATGGTGGGTCGTGCAGGATTCGAACCTGCGACCAATTGATTAAAAGTCAACTGCTCTACCGACTGAGCTAACGACCCATCTAAATTTGTATTTTAATGCGAGTAATGAATGAAGTGGTGGGCGATAGCGGGCTCGAACCACTGACCCCCTCCTTGTAAGGGAGGTGCTCTACCAACTGAGCTAATCGCCCACTTCATGACTTATACTACCACATTGTAATAAATAATTGGTGGGCGATAGCGGGCTCGAACCACTGACCCCCTCCTTGTAAGGGAGGTGCTCTACCAACTGAGCTAATCGCCCAATTATTTATTTTTCATCGTCAACGGTGGTGGGCGATAGCGGGCTCGAACCACTGACCCCCTCCTTGTAAGGGAGGTGCTCTACCAACTGAGCTAATCGCCCCGTCGTCGATGGAGGTGCATTATAGGGATACTGAGTTCTGAGTCAACGCTTTTTCAATAGATTTTTTTCGTTCGTTGCAAAAATAATCAAGATGTTTCAATATTCGCCAGAAAAGCCGCCTTTTTAATCAATTACCTATCATTTTCTCGTTATTCTTTTAAGAAAAAAACAGAAACTATTTTTAAAGCGCATTTATTTATGTCAAATTTGGCGAAACAAACTAATTTCTTGCCTTCTATTCTGATAACTTGATTGAGGAATCATTGTAGGATGATAGAATAGATATACATTTTAGCAATGCTTAGACATTTCACTGCTTAGAACATCAAACTCGCTATCAAGTTAATTGTGCCTGTTTTTAGTTTCCTAACCGTGAACAGATAAGCGCTTCAAAAACATGTTTTGCAATTAAGGCAATCTCGATGAGTAAAATCAAAACCCGTTTTGCGCCAAGTCCAACTGGCTATTTACACGTTGGTGGTGCACGTACCGCTCTGTATTCCTGGTTATTTAGTCGCCACAATCAGGGCGAGTTTGTCCTGCGTATTGAAGATACTGACTTAGAACGCTCAACTCAGGAAGCTATCGACGCCATTATGGACGGTATGAACTGGTTGAATTTAAATTGGGATGAAGGCCCTTACTATCAAACTAAACGTTTTGATCGTTATAATGATGTCATTGACCAAATGTTAGATGCGGGTACCGCTTATCGTTGTTATTGTTCAAAAGAGCGCTTAGAAGCGTTACGTGAAGAGCAAATGGCCAATAACGAAAAGCCTCGTTATGATGGTTGCTGCCGTGACCACGCCCACAATCATACACCTGATGAGCCACACGTTGTTCGTTTCCGTAACCCACAAGACGGTTCTGTTATTTTTGATGATAAAATACGTGGGCCAATTGAATTTAGTAACCAAGAGTTGGATGATTTAATCATTCGTCGTACTGATGGTTCACCAACATATAACTTCTGCGTAGTCATTGATGACTGGGATATGGAAATCACTCACGTTATCCGTGGTGAAGACCATATCAACAACACACCTCGCCAAATCAATATTCTAAAAGCATTAGGGGCACCAGTGCCTGTGTATGCTCACGTTTCGATGATCCTAGGTGATGACGGTAAAAAACTGTCAAAACGCCACGGTGCTGTTAGCGTTATGCAATATCGTGATGATGGTTATTTGCCGCAAGCCCTTCTTAACTATTTAGTACGTTTAGGTTGGTCTCATGGTGACCAAGAAATTTTCACTGTTGAAGAAATGAAAGAGTATTTCAGCCTTGATGCTATCAGTAAGTCAGCAAGCGCGTTTAACACTGAAAAATTACAATGGTTAAACCATCATTATATCAATACCTTACCAGCCGAAGAAGTTGCAACTTATCTTGCATGGCATATTGAACAACAGAATATTGATACCAGCACAGGGCCTCAATTAGTTGAACTAGTCAAGTTACTGGGTGAACGTTGCAAGACATTGAAAGAAATGGCGGAATCTTGCCACTATTTCTACCAAGATTTTGACGAGTTTGATGCAGATGCTGCGAAAAAACATTTGCGCCCAGTCGCTCGCCAACCATTAGAAGTGATAAAAGCTAAGTTAGCTGCGATAACTGATTGGACTGCTGAAAATGTTCACCAAGCCATCGAAGCAACCGCAGCAGAATTAGAAGTGGGCATGGGTAAAGTGGGTATGCCTTTACGTGTTGCTGTGACAGGTGCTGGCCAATCTCCAGGCCTGGATGTCACTGTTCATGCTATCGGCCAAGCACGTTCTATCGCTCGTATTGAAAAAGCCTTAGCGTTTATCGCTGAACGTGAAGCTTCTGCTCAATAAGTAAAATGATTGGCCTCCAATTTATTGGGGGCCAGTTCTCTACCTCAATCCCCCTTCTCCACTCAGCTGACTGCAAAATGTTCTATATTTCAGCAATTAAACCTAAAACCCGATTATTTTATTGACACTCTAACTTAGCTTGAATATGATGCATCCCGTCCAAAAGATTTTG
>NZ_JAMPSX010000029.1:0-43699 GCF_028484875.1 Providencia sp. PROV032 | reverse complement strand
AGCTCAGCTGGGAGAGCGCTTGCATGGCATGCAAGAGGTCAGCGGTTCGATCCCGCTTAGCTCCACCAATCATTTAAATACTAAACGTCACTACTCGTCTCTTCCATTTTAAATCAATATATACTCAATATTATGCAATCCTCACAAAGCCAAATTCTCTTGAAGATACGCTTTTCCTACTACAATATATGTGAGTCGCATACAGAGTGAACTTTAGTCCAGATCAAATATTTGGGGATAATATGATGTGCTAGAACGATTGAGATTAAAAAGGGCTTAACACCAAGCCAGTCAACTAACCCCGTTTTAATGGCTTTACCAGCCCTTCTAGGCCCTCAATTTTAAGCCCTAGTGTCATTTCCATTAACTGTCCTAAACGTCCAGCAGGGAACTCCCCTTTCTTATAAAACCATAATAAATATTCTTCGGGTAAATCAATCAATACACAGCCTTTATATTTACCAAATGGCATATACGTGTTGGCCATATCAATGAGATCTTGTTTTTCCATTCTGAGTTCTCTTTCATATCAAGCACAAAAAACGGCGTTCATCTGAACGCCGTTTCGTAATCTAGCATGTTTTCGTGGATTACAAAACCAACCCAACGACCGCTGCAGATAAGAAGCTAACTAAAGTTGAACCGTACAGTAATTTCAAACCAAAGCGAGCTACGGTATTACCTTGTTTCTCATCTAAGCCTTTAATTGCACCCGCAATGATACCAATAGATGAGAAGTTAGCGAAAGACACTAAGAATACGGATAAGATCCCAACAGAGCGCTCAGATAACCCACCAGCAATCGCTTGCAAGCCGTCCATCGCAACAAATTCATTCGTGACCATTTTCACTGCCATAATTCCGCCAACTTGTAAGGCTTCATCGGCAGGAATACCAAGCATCCATGCAAACGGATAGAACACGTAACCTAACATGGTTTGGAAGTCGATACCGAATACCGCGGAGAAAATACCGTTAATCATCGCTATGAGGGCAATAAAACCAATCAACATCGCTGAAACGATAATCGCTACTTTAAACCCAGCAAGAATATATTCGCCTAACATTTCAAAGAAGCTTTGTCCTTCATGCAGGTTGCTCATTTGAATATCTTCTTCACCTTCAGGTGGATACGGGTTAATCAGTGATAGGACGACGAAAGTACCAAACATATTTAGAACCAATGCAGCAACCACAAAACGCGGCTCTAACATGGTCATGTATGCCCCAACAATAGACATAGATACTGTTGACATGGCAGTTGCCGCCATGGTGTACATTCTGCGGTCTGACATCCGGTTCAGTTGGTCTTTATACGCAATAAAGTTTTCTGACTGACCCAGTAACAATGAACTGACTGCGTTAAAAGACTCTAACTTACCCATACCATTCACTTTCGATAACACGGTACCGATGATACGGATCACGATAGGGAGAATTTTGACGTGCTGTAAGATCCCGATCAACGCAGAAATAAAGATGATTGGGCATAACACTTGTAAGAAGAAGAACGCTAAGTTGCCTTCAATCATGCCACCAAAAATAAATTTAGTCCCTTCTGCTGCATAGCCTAGCAAGTGGGTAAATACCCCTGCCACACCAAGAACAAAAGATTCGCCAATATTCGATTTTAAGAACAAATACGCTAATGCAATTTGAATAACGAGTAGTTGAACAACATAGCGAGGACGGATCCCTCTACGGTTACTACTGGCTAAAATGGCAAGTGCTGCAATTACAACTAAAGATAAAACGAAATGCAGGATCGAGGTCATATGCGACTCCAACAAATTTAAGAATCAGTCTATGTGCATATTCTATGTAATAGACAACATTTAAATGAGACGGGAGTCACATTAATATGAAAGCTTACTAGGTGTATTTTGCAAAAAGAAGAAGGTGATCACGTTTCAACGATAGCAATTCCTACCATTCGCTTTTTTTGCACAGAAATTTTACTAAAAATTTAAGTTAAGACTTACAACAACCTGCGTATAAAATTGTTGCCTACAATGATTGTAGGCAACTAAGTCAAATTGAATATAGTTCACTATTGAATATTCAGCAAACGAATCAATTCATTTTCATCGATAACGCGTATGCCAAGTTCATTTGCTTTGGCTAATTTAGAACCTGCGGCCTCTCCTGCGATAACTAAATCTGTTTTTTTAGAGACGCTTCCTGAGACTTTCGCGCCCAAAGCGACTAATTTGTCTTTGGCTTCATCACGGGTTAATACACTCATCGAGCCAGTCAACACCACCGTTTTACCTGCAAATGGGCTATCGATTTCTGCACTATTCACCACTTTTACTTCAGGCCAATGAATATTAGCCTTTGTCAATAAATCTTCAATCACCGCCTGGTTATGAGGTTCACGGAAAAAATTGACCACATGTTTCGCAACTACATGACCAATATCTTGAACGGTTTTTAGTGACTCTTCATCCGCCGCCATCACCGCCTCAAGTGTTGTGTAATGCGCTGCTAAGTTTGCCGCCGTTGCTTCGCCAACCTCACGAATTCCAAGGGCATAAATAAAGCGAGCCAATGTTGTTTGCTTAGACTTATTGAGTGCATCAACCAGATTCTGTGCCGACTTCGGCCCCATTCTATCGAGGCCAGTTAAGATACCAGCACTTAACTGATAGAGGTCTGCGGGGGTTTTGACATACTCTTTTTCAACTAACTGGTCGATAATTTTATCGCCCATGCCATCCACATCCATTGCGCGGCGTGAGACAAAATGCTTCAGTGCTTCTTTGCGTTGTGCCCCACAAATCAGCCCACCTGTACAGCGTGCTACCGCTTCACCTTCAACTCGTTCGATATCAGAGCCGCATACAGGGCAATGGGTTGGGAAAACAATTTCGCGGCTATCGGCAGGTCGCTTATCAACGACAACACTGACGATTTGTGGGATAACATCCCCTGCTCGGCGAATAATGACCGTATCACCGATATGCACGCCAAGACGTTCAATTTCATCTGCATTGTGTAGCGTCGCATTGCTGACGACTACACCGGCAACTTGCACGGGTTCTAAACGCGCCACAGGCGTGATGGCACCGGTACGCCCAACTTGAAATTCTACATCTTTTAATAGTGTTACTTGCTCTTGAGCAGGAAATTTAAACGCCGTCGCCCAGCGAGGTGCTCGAGAAACAAAGCCTAACTCTTCTTGAATTGCAATCGAGTTAACTTTAATCACCACACCATCGATATCAAAGCCAAGATCAGGACGAACTTGCTCAATTTCACGATAGAAATCTAATACAGCCTGATGACCAACACGTAATTGAACATAATCACTAACCGGCAAACCCCATGCTTTGAATTGCATCAAACGCTCATAATGTGTATCTGGTAACGTGCCACCTTCTACTAACCCAACACCATAACAATAAAAAGTGAGAGGCCTTTTGGCGGTAATACGTGGATCCAATTGACGTAGAGAACCCGCAGCCGCATTACGAGGGTTCGCAAAGACTTTACCATCTGTTTTACGCGCTTGCTCATTCAGCGCTTCAAACCCTTTTTGAGGCATGAAAACTTCACCGCGGATCTCAACACGATCAGGCACATTGTTACCTGTTAAACGTAATGGAATAGCGCGTATGGTTCGAACATTCGCAGTAATATTTTCACCGACAGTCCCATCACCGCGAGTCGCAGCTTGTACTAACTCACCGTTTTCATACAACAAACTTACCGCTAGCCCATCAAGTTTGAGCTCACAACAGAAAGTCAGTTCTTGATGATTTTTCAAACGGTCTCTTACCCGTTTATCAAATGCAAGATAACTTTCCTCATCAAAAACATTATCTAGCGATAACATAGGAATTTCATGGCGTACGGTATCAAACGCAGCTAATGGCGCGGCACCAACACGTTGAGTCGGCGAATCACTCGTGACAAGTTCAGGATGTTGTGCCTCTATCTCTTTGAGACGTTGCATTAACTTGTCATATTCAACGTCTGGAATTTCAGGCGCATCTAATACATGGTATTGATATTCATGATGACGTAACTGTTTTTTTAATTCGTCTATTTCTTGTTTGGTTGTCATGATCCACTCATACAGATAAAAAACCCCCAATTAATGGGGGTTCTGTTCAATGTTTATTTAACTTAATGTATTTCTAATTCGAGCATGGTACACCTCTATTTTTTGAGGTGTCAGCATTTTACGTTCGTCATCAAGGACTACCCCTCCCGCATCTGATGCGATACGTTGAGCGGCTTGTAACATCAGTTTGAAATTTTGCCCTGCATCACCGTAAGACGGTACCATCATGAACATGGAAACCCCTGGCGTAGTAAAGTCAGCCATTGTCTCAGGGTCGAATGAGCCCGGTTTCACCATGTTAGCAAGGCTAAACAACACTGGTCCCGTACCCGATGGATTGACATGGCGGTGGAATATTTTCATTTCCCCGAATTGGAAACCGGCTTGTAAAATACTTTGCAGTAATAACTCACCTTGAAGTTCCTGCCCTTGCAAAGCGGCTACGTGAAGTACCAGGACTGTCTCCTTGCTACTTGTTGTAGCAGGATCTTCCTGCGGCTCAGCTTTCTTCTCAATATGCTGCGTCTCTTGTTCATAGGTACTCGACTGGGGCTCTTCTCTTAATTTAGTTGAATCAATATGTGGTTCAGTAGCGGCATTGGTAACCGGTTGAGTTTGAAGTTCAGGCTCAACGGCTACTTCCTCACTCATGTTAATGGTGAGTTGCTCAGGAACATGAACAGCTTCATTACGTTGATGCGGCGTAGGTTCGCTATGTACGGGTGATTTAGCCTCTGGCTCCCTATTCATAACAATATCAGGTTCAACCGACGCCTGTGCCTGTATATTAGGTTCAACTGGAGACTCATTTTTTACCGGATATACAGGCTCAGTGGCAGCTGGATGAACAGGTGCCTGCTGAGTAGGTTGATTTTCAGTAAATAATGCAGAACTATCATATTCTGATGAGTTCTCTTGCATATCGTTCTTTCTACGTTTTACGGGTCTGTCGCGAAATAACTTCGAGCGCTCTTTACGGCTGGTCCATAAACCATGCAGTAATAAAGCGACAATCGCTATCGCACCTACGACCACTAATATCAGACGCAAATCCTGCATCGCTGCTATCTCTAGTTGATGAATGATAATGCCAACACGGCGGAAACTACCTTAAGATTATTTCTCAATTGCTCTAAGTGCAACCCCCAGAACGATTTTCTTACAAGAAAGAGAATATTCCGCTTTCATTTGCTGCTTTTTTAAGCGAATAATGGCTAGTCAGCCTAATTTCATATCTATATGATACATGGTCAACCGAAAAGGAGAGAACAAGAAGTATGACCCAATCGACATTTTCGACACAAAAAGACCATTCTGGTTTTTATTATTTTACACAAGGCTGGAGACTAATCACTCGGCCCGGTATTAAACGTTTTGTTATTTTGCCCCTATTAGCCAATATTTTATTCTTAGGCGGCGCATTTTGGTGGTTATATACCAAGCTTGGTGGCTGGATAGACCAAGTGATGGCTTACATTCCTGACTGGCTACAATGGCTCGATTATGTTATTTGGCCAATCGCTGTTATCTCTATTTTGCTCGTATTCACTTATTTTTTTAGTACGGTTGCTAATATTATCGCTGCACCTTTTAACGGTTGGTTATCAGAAAAACTCGAAGCGGAGCTAACAGGTAAACCGTCACCAGATACTGGCGTTGCTGAGTTATTAAAAGATGTACCTCGTATGATAAAACGCGAGTTTGTCCGAATCGGTTACTATTTACCTCGCGCTATTGGGTTATTGATCCTATTTTTCATACCTGGTATTGGCCAAACCGTCGCTCCGGTACTGTGGTTTTTATTTGGTGCTTGGATGATGTCAATCCAGTATTGTGATTACCCGTTTGATAACCACCGTGTTGGTTTTAGCGAAATGAAACAAGCGCTTGCCAAAGAACGGATGCGAAATATTCAATTTGGTGGCGTTATCAGCCTGTTAATGATGGTGCCTTTTGTCAACCTAGTGATCATGCCTGTTGCAGTTTGTGGTGCAACATTGATGTGGGTTGACCGGTATCGCGACCGCTACGCACGCTACTAATCTATTAAATCATTGCGCAGGTTTACCGCCTGCGCTCTTCTTTTATTTAATTCTCTTACCTATTTTCTGCAAAATTTCTTAGAACTATTAGGTCTAAAATAGCATTTCGTTATAAGCTTATACTCAAATCGTATTTGCATTAATTTGTTCTTTCCGTATGTTGAATCCATCTCATTATTTTTTAATCAATACTGATTACATTACTGGCTAACCGATTTTTAAGGATATCCCATGAGCAAAATTTATGATGACAACTCGTTGACCATTGGCCACACCCCGCTTGTCCGATTAAAGCATTTTGGTAATGGCAATATTTTAGCAAAAGTGGAGTCTCGCAACCCAAGCTTCAGTGTTAAGTGCCGTATTGGTGCGAACATGATTTGGGATGCAGAGAAAAAAGGTATCCTAAATAAAGACAAAGAATTAGTTGAGCCAACCAGTGGTAATACAGGTATCGCTTTAGCCTATGTCGCTGCGGCAAGAGGTTATAAATTGACCTTAACCATGCCTGAAACGATGAGTATTGAACGCCGTAAACTGCTCAAAGCATTGGGTGCCAACCTCGTTTTAACTGAAGGGGCAAAAGGCATGAAAGGTGCGATAGCTAAAGCTGAAGAAATAGTGAATAGCAATCCTAAAAAATACCTATTACTTCAACAGTTTAACAACCCAGCAAACCCTGAGATTCATGAAAAAACCACAGGCCCTGAAATTTGGGAAGATACTGACGGCAATGTCGACGTTGTGGTTGCAGGTGTCGGTACAGGTGGAACCATTACAGGGATTGCAAGGTACCTGAAGAACACCAAAGGCAAAGATGTGACTATTGTAGCTGTTGAGCCAGAAACCTCACCCGTTATCACACAAGCCTTAGCTGGTGAAGAAATTAAACCGGGACCACATAAAATCCAAGGGATCGGAGCTGGGTTTATTCCAGGTAACTTAGATTTGAAATTACTCGATAAAGTCATTCAAATCAGCGATGACGAAGCCATCAAAACTGCTCGTGAACTGATGGAAAAAGAAGGCATCCTAGCGGGTATTTCATCAGGCGCTGCTATTGCTGCTGCCACTCAAATTGCCGTAGACCCTGCCTATAAAGGTAAAAATATCGTCGTTATTTTACCTTCTTCGGGTGAGCGTTATTTGTCTACAGCCCTATTTGCTGACATCTCCGCTGAGTA
The DNA here is from genome assembly GCF_028484875.1 of Providencia sp. PROV032. Taxonomy (NCBI): domain Bacteria; kingdom Pseudomonadati; phylum Pseudomonadota; class Gammaproteobacteria; order Enterobacterales; family Morganellaceae; genus Providencia; species Providencia sp. PROV032. The sequence goes on along the minus strand of NZ_JAMPSX010000029.1, from coordinate 36,404 downwards.
ACATAATTTCGTTACAATATCGTTAAAAAAGCACCTAAATGGTGCTTTTTTTGTGGTATGGATCAAACTTTAGCACGGATGGAGATGATTTATAATTCGGGGTTTAGTATTAAACATAGTAATTATTTTGCACCTCGAAATTAATCACTTTTTAGCCAACCTCAAGGGCAACTAAAATAATGTATCAATGAGAAAAGGTAGCGAGATAGCAAGAAAAATAGAAAAAGGGTTGATACCGCACAAAGTAGGAAACCTTTTTTCAAGTTAATAATCTAACTTATACGCAAACCTAGTCTATTTCATCTACAATTGGCTGGGTAATTAAAAAAACGAAAGTTATTGAGGAAATACTATGTTTCAGCAAGAAGTTACTATTACGGCACCAAATGGTCTACATACTCGTCCTGCAGCTCAATTTGTAAAAGAAGCAAAAGCATTCTCTTCTGACATTTCTTTAATTTCTGGCGGCAAATCCGCTAGCGCAAAAAGTTTGTTTAAATTACAAACCTTAGGCCTAACGCAAGGCACAGTTGTGACAATTTCTGCTGAAGGCGAAGACGAAAAAGAAGCCGTTGAGCATTTAGTTAAACTGATGGGCGAATTAGAATAATTTCGCACGAAAATAGCATTTACTGATTTCATTCAATGTCCCTGAGTGATGTCATTCGGGGACATTTGTATAATCGGCTATATTCATTGTCGTCTCTGCAACATCAGAACTCCCAGCACTAGCAGCAGTAAGGTAATATTATGATTTCAGGAATTTTAGTATCCCCGGGTTTTGCTTTTGGTCAAGCTTTAATCCTCAAAGAAGATCCTATCGTTGTTAGCACAAAGAAAATTGCTGACGATCAGGTTGATAAAGAAATCGCTCGCTTTATTGAGGGGCGAAACAAGTCAGCCGAACAACTCAATTTGATTAAAGAAAAAGCCGAAAAAAATCTTGGAGCTGAAAAAGCTGAGATTTTTGAAGGTCATATAATGCTGCTGGAAGATGAAGAACTAGAGCAAGAAATTGTCACTTTAATCAAAGGCGACAAAAAAACGGCGGATGCAGCTGCATACTCTGTTATTGAAGATCAAGCCCAAGCACTTGAATCCCTTGATGATGAATACCTTAAAGAACGTGCCGCTGATGTGCGTGATATCGGTAAGCGTTTATTAAAAAATATCTTAAATATTCCTATCGTTGATTTAAGTGCAATCAGCGAAGAAGTTATTTTAGTCGCAGCTGATTTAACCCCTTCAGAAACCGCACAGCTGAATTTAGATAAAGTATTAGGGTTTATTACTGATTTAGGTGGCCGTACATCACATACCTCAATTATGGCGCGTTCCCTTGAATTGCCAGCCATTGTCGGTACGAGTGATGCCACCAGCAAAATTAAAAATGGCGATTTTATTGTATTAGACGGTGTTAACAACACTATCCACTTGAACCCATCTGAAACCGAAATTGACAAACTGAAAGCCTTCCGTGATGAATATCTTCAAGAAAAAGAAGAGCTCGCAAAATTAAAAGATTTGCCAGCTATCACCCTTGATGGTCATCAAGTTGAAGTTTGTGCCAACATTGGTACCGTCCGTGATGTCGCTGGTGCAGAGCGCAATGGCGCAGAAGGTGTTGGCCTCTATCGAACTGAGTTTTTATTCATGGATAGAGACTCTCTTCCTACCGAAGAAGAACAGTTCCAAGCTTATAAAGCCGTTGCAGAAGCAATGGGCAGCCAAGCCGTTATTGTCCGCACTATGGATATCGGCGGTGATAAAGACCTGCCATACATGAATTTACCGAAAGAAGAGAACCCATTCCTCGGCTGGCGTGCAATTCGTATTTGTCTTGATCGCAAAGAAATCTTACACTCACAATTAAGGGCTATTTTAAGAGCCTCTAAATTTGGTAAACTGCGTATTATGTTCCCAATGGTTATTTCCGTTGAAGAAGTTCGTGAACTAAAATCAGAGCTAGAAATACTAAAAGCGCAGTTACGTGAAGAAGGTAAGGCATTTGACGAGTCAATTGAAGTCGGTGTGATGGTTGAAACCCCAGCCGCTGCGGTTATTGCTCGCCATTTGGCAAAAGAAGTTGATTTCTTTAGTATTGGGACGAACGATCTCACTCAATACACTTTAGCGGTCGACCGTGGTAATGAACTGATTTCTCATCTTTACAACCCGATGTCACCCGCTGTCCTAAACTTAATTAAGCAAGTGATCGATGCATCACACGCTGAAGGTAAATGGACTGGGATGTGTGGGGAGTTAGCTGGAGATGAGCGTGCAACCTTATTGCTACTTGGCATGGGTCTGGATGAATTTAGTATGAGCGCAATTTCAATTCCACGTATCAAAAAGTTAATTCGCAATGCGAGCTTTACTGATACTCAAGCTTTGGCTGAACAAGCACTTGCTCAACCAACAGCGGATGAATTGATGAAACTTGTAGATACCTTTATCCAAGAAAAAACGTTATGCTAAGAACAGCACATTAGTTCGGTCCCATATAAAACGATTAGGAGAAGGTCCATGGGTCTGTTTGATAAACTGAAATCACTCGTTTCGGAAGACAAAAGTAGCAGTGGCAGTATTGAAATTATCGCACCTTTATCGGGTGAAATTGTCAATATTGAAGATGTTCCAGACGTTGTGTTCGCAGAAAAAATTGTGGGTGACGGTATTGCGATTAAACCCGCAGGTAACAAAATCGTTGCTCCTGTAGACGGCACAATTGGTAAAATTTTTGAAACTAACCATGCATTTTCTATTGAGTCAGATGATGGCATAGAACTATTCGTTCACTTCGGTATTGATACCGTTGAGCTTAAAGGTGAGGGTTTTAAACGTATCGCTGAAGAAGGTCAAACGGTGAAAAAAGGTGATTTAATCATTGAATTTGATTTAGCACTGTTAGAAGAGAAAGCAAAATCAGTTCTAACGCCTGTTGTCATTTCTAATATGGACGAAATCAAAGAACTCAACAAACTGACTGGCTCAGTGACTGTCGGTGAAACTGTTGTCATGCGTATTAAGAAATAACTCAACAGCCAATATTTAGTTTAAACCATCAGGCCTTGCCTGATGGTTTTTCATTTCTGAGCTCTTTATTGAAAACAGCTGAATTCAATGGTCTTACTCATTAAATACACCCGTTGATAAATAACGGTCTCCTCGGTCGCAAATAACGGCCACGATAACCGCTCCAGGGTTAGCCTTCGCCACTTTTAACGCACCGGCAACCGCCCCTCCCGAGCTCACTCCACAAAAGATACCTTCAACTTTAGCTAAAGCTCTCATAGTCTCTTCAGCTTCTTGCTGGTTTATATCCAGTACACTGTCGACTAATGAGTCATCGAAGATACCGGGCAAATAACCAGGGGACCAACGGCGAATACCGGGGATCTGACTCTTTTCCGCAGGCTGCAAACCTACAATATGTACATCTGAAGATTGGGATTTTAAATAACGGCTTACCCCTGTAATTGTTCCTGTAGTTCCCATACTGGATACAAAATGGGTAATGCTTCCGTTAGTTTGCTGCCATATTTCAGGGCCTGTGGTTTTAAAATGGGCCAACGGGTTATCAGGGTTATTAAATTGGTCTAAAACTTTCCCTTCGCCTCTTTGTTCCATTTCCTTAGCCAAATCGCGGGCACCTTCCATACCCACAGCCGTACTCACTAAGATGAGTTCTGCGCCATAGGCTTGCATTGAAGCTTGCCGCTCTTTACTCATGTTATCTGGCATGAGTAATTTCAGTTTGTAGCCTTTTACTGCGGCAATCATCGCAAGTGCGATACCTGTATTTCCACTCGTTGCTTCAATTAGCGTATCACCTGGTTTAATTTCACCCCGTAATTGCGCTTCATTAATCATTGAGAATGCCGCGCGATCTTTTACTGAACCCGCGGGGTTATTGCCTTCAAGTTTCACCCAAATTTCAGCGTCAATCCCTTGTGTTAAGCGCTGAAGTTTTACTAATGGGGTATTACCGATAAACTGTTCCAGAGCCGACACTTTACCATCCTTATAATTTTTATATATAAATAAGAAACAATAGAGATAAGATATTACCCCAATATTGATACGTGAAAGTTGAAATCTCTTCACATTAATATTAGAAAAATAGGTTATCTTAATAAGCATTTCTGATATAGCTAATTGATATATTATATTACAATAAGTTTATAGAATTGCCAGCAATATTTCACATAAAAATACAATGATTAATGCCGCAATATCAATTAGTTACAGAAAATTAAGACGCAAAGGAAATTAGGCTAAATATCTACATATATAAAGCCTAACCATTGGTAATATATGGCGGGAATAATAGAAAATATAACACCAACAATATATTTATCAGTATTATAAATTATTGAATTTTATATTCATGCGCTTTTAGCTAATGGTGGAAAAATTAATTCCTGATCCCCTTGATAAATCTTTGCCTGTTGGCTGCCTAAAAAGTAACATTCACCTCGAGTGGGTATCGTTTTAGCAGACTGCCAAATCACTGACAACGGTTCTTTACCCCAGCCTAAAGGCTGAACAGTTAATTGCCAAAAATGCCCTCTTGGCCCCGATTCGGTAACCCTAACGGGTAAGCGGTGCTGCTCATCCACTTCCGCTTGTAATGAAATATCCCAAGGCCGTAAAAATACATCGACTTCACCTTGCTGAGCACCTGTATGCTTTAGTGGGAACTCATACCCATCGATATTTAATGTGGAACCTTTGATATGGGCAGAAATCTGGTTAATTTCCCCCATAAATTCAAGGACAAAACGTGTTTCTGGGCGCTGCCAAATATCGCTCGGCGTCCCTACTTGTTCAATATGACCTTGGCTCATCACCACCACTCTGTCTGCCACTTCCATGGCTTCTTCTTGGTCGTGGGTGACAAAAACACTGGTAAATTTTAACTCGTCATGTAATTGGCGTAGCCAACGGCGTAACTCAATACGCACTTGTGCATCGAGCGCACCAAAAGGCTCATCCAATAATAAAATTTGCGGATCAACCGCGAGAGCCCTTGCTAATGCCACTCGCTGTTTTTGTCCCCCTGATAGCTGTGCGGGGTAACGTGAAGCCAAATGGCCAAGTTGAACCATTTCTAGCAATTTGGTTACTTTATCTTTAATAACCTGAGCTGATGGCCGCTGTTTTCTAGGTAAAACAGTTAAACCAAATGCCACATTATCAAATACTGTCATGTGGCGAAATAGCGCATAATGTTGAAATACAAAACCAACATGCCTATCTTTGGCGTGGATTTTACTGACATCCTGACCATGAAAACGCAATAACCCCTGACTTTGCTGTTCAAGCCCTGCAATAATACGCAATAAGGTTGTTTTTCCTGAACCAGAAGGCCCTAATAGGGCAACCATTTCACCCGATGCAATATCCAGTGAAATATCGTTGAGTACTTGGGTTTTACCAAAGAACTTACCGATTTTTTCAATTTCAATACTCATGATTAATGGACTCCTGATTCAGATTGCTGGCGACTTAAATGCCACTGCAATGCACTTTTAAGAATTAAGGTGATAATGGCCATGACAGCTAGGATCCCCGCAGCCGTAAACGCCCCTACCGTATTATAATCTTGATGCAATAATTCAACCTGCAACGGTAAGGTGTATGTTTCTCCACGAATAGCCCCGGAAACCACTGAGACCGCACCAAATTCACCAATCGCCCGGGCGTTAGTTAAAACGACCCCATACAAGAGCGCCCAGCGGATATTCGGTAAGGTCACACGCCAAAACATCTTCCACCCTGAGGCTCCCAGTAACACTGCCGCTTCATCTTCTTGGCTACCTTGGCTTAGCATCAAAGGCACCAGTTCACGTACAACAAATGGGCAAGTCACAAAAATAGTCACCAATGCCATACCTGGCCATGAAAACATCAGTTGGATGTCAAAACCTTCAAGCCATCCACCAAACCAACTGTTTGAGCCATAAAAAAGTAAGTACAGCAAACCCGCGACAACAGGCGAAACCGCAAACGGGATATCAACCAAGGTTAATAATAACTGGCGACCGGGAAACTGAAATCGCGTCACTAACCACGCCATCATGGTGCCAAACACTAAATTTACAGGAACGGTAATTAAAGCAATTAATACTGTTAAACCAATGGCATGTAACATATCAGGGTCTGCCAAATTCAGTAAAACGGCATCTAACCCTTTTTGAAAAGCCGTAATAAATATCCAAATAATTGGAATGACTAACAGTAAAAATGAAAATAATAAACCTATTGCAATAAGTAGCCATTTTCCCCAGTTAATTTGAGTACGGCTAGCGGTATGAATTGGTGTAATTTGCGCCATTACTTGCCCCCTAACCGTTTACCAAAGCGGCTTTGTACTAAATTGACACTAAATAAGAGTAACAATGAAACCGCTAAAATAACTGAGGCGACAGCACTGGCTGCCGGATAATCAAATTGCTGTAGCTGACTAAAAATCATTAATGAGACCACCTCGGTTTGCCATGCAATATTACCTGCAATAAAGATAATGGCACCGAACTCACCTAAACTACGTGTAAAGGATAAAACCGTCCCGGCTAATAGTGCCGGCGAAACTTCCGGCAATATAACACGGCGGAAAGTCTGCCAACGGTTAGCCCCCAGGGTTTGAGCCGCCTCTTCGTACTCAGGTCCGAGCTCTTCCAGTACTGGCTGAACCGTGCGTACAACAAACGGAATACTGGTAAACGCCATCGCAACCGCAATTCCCAGCCAAGTATTCACGACTTTAATATCAAACTGCTGAAGATATTGCCCATACCAGCCCGAGGTTGCAAACAGGGTTGCCAATGTCAGCCCCGCGACAGCGGTAGGTAAGGCAAAAGGTAAATCCACTAAACCATCTAAGAACAAACGCCCAGGAAAACGATAACGCGTTAGGACCCACGCTAATAGCATGCCAAACACCGCATTAAACAAGCTTGCGACTAGCGCTGACAATAGCGTCACTTTATACGCGGCAACCACTTGCGGGTAACTAATGACCGCCCAATATTGCTGCCATGTCATTTCTGATAATTGAATTACCAATGCGCTCATGGGTAATAGCAATATCAAGCAGGTATAAAACAGGCTGCTACCTAGCGTTAGTCCGAATCCCGGCAAAAAGCGCTTTCCTGAACGATCCATTAACGGCGCCCTTCAGCCATTAATTGGTCAAACTCTCCACCCGTCGCAAAATGAACCTCCATCACTTTTGGCCAGCTCTCGAATTGTGATTCAACGGTAAAGAGCTGAGTTTCAGGAAATTTAGCCTTATTTGCATTCATCACAGCTTTGTCATTCACTCGATAATTGTACTGAGTGATGATTTCTTGAGCCTGTGGGCTATAGAGATAATTTAAGTAAGCTTTAGCAACGTCTTCAGTCCCATTTTTCTGTACATTTTTGTCGACCCAAGCGACAGGAAACTCCGCTAAGATATCCACAGGTGGCACAATAACTTCGTAGTCTGACTCACCGTACTGAGAGCGAATATTATTCACCTCTGATTCAAAACTAATGAGGACGTCACCGAGCCCTCGCTCAATAAATGACGTCGTCGCGCCACGCCCACCGGTATCGAATACTTCTACATTTTTCAAAAACTGTTTCATTTGCTCACGGGTTTTTGCTTTATCATCTTTATTTTCCTGATTAAAAGCGCCCCATGCCGCAAGGTAGGTATAACGGCCATTTCCTGATGTTTTTGGATTTGGGAAGATTAATTTGACATCTTCACGGACTAAATCATCCCACGTTTTAATTCCTTTAGGGTTTCCTTTACGAACTAAAAATGCCATCGTTGAATAGTAAGGCGAGCTGTTATTTGGTAAGCGCGCTTGCCAGTCTGCTGGGATCAGATTCCCTTTCTCATGCAAAATTTGCACGTCAGTGACTTGGTTGTAGGTCACGACATCTGCTTTCAAACCTTGTAGAATAGCCAAGGCCTGCTTAGATGAACCTGCGTGTGATTGCTTAATCGTGAGTTTGTCGTCAGGGTGAGCCTCATTCCATTGCTTTTCAAATGAAGGGTTCAACGCCACAAATAATTCACGGGCAATATCATAAGAGCTATTAAGTAGTTCAGCGGCAACTAATGGCGAGCTCCCAAGTAATGATACCGTTGCTAAACTCGCTAGTGCTGTTTTTTTCAAAAATGATTTTTTCATTCCACACCTGTTCGTAACTAAACCTAAATGGCTAACATTAAAACCACTGTATATGTTTTGGTTATAACTGTGTAGCTATCAATCACCTTTTTATATACCAAATTGGAATAACAAAGAAATGAACGTCATAAGCAGGAAAATTAACTGATTTTTTAATTAGTTAGTGATATGAATATTACTCAATGGAAGGGCATTCTATAAGTTAAATCATTACTAGGAAGTCAGTCGGCATTAATGACAATGGGTTAATAATAGAATAAATACAAATCATTATGTTTAAATTGCTAGTATAAATAGTGACTCTACATAATTTGTGTTACAGCTAGGCGGCAAGGAAGATTAGCCCTAGGAGCATACAATAGTATGTGACTAGGGTAATCTTACGTAGCCAACAACGCTGTAACACAAAGAATGACGAGTAACTCTAAAGAGACGTCAATGTCTCAATCGACGGAGCATAGTAATAACTCCCCGAAACGGCTTTCGTCATACGCAGCAAATCATCGTATTTACCGTCTTTTTCACCGAACATGCTTAATAATTGCTGTTCAATATTGTGTAACCTTGCACAATAAGCGATAAAGAATAAACCATGTTTGCCGCTTGCTGTGCCATATGGCAAGCTGTGACGCATAACTGAAAGCTCTTCGCCCTCTTCTTCTATCACCACGCGTGAGACATGAGAGGTGACATTACGTACATCTTCATCTAATTCAACGCTATCTTTTTTCGTACGGCCAATCATTTTTTCTTGTTCATGTTCCGAAAAACGATCCCATTTTCTCAAATCGTGTTCATAGCGTTGGACTAAAACATAGCTTCCGCCTTTATCTTCACCATCTTCGATTAATGTGACTTCCGCGATTTCTTCACCTTGTGGATTTTCTGTTCCATCAATAAAACCGCTTAAATCCCTATCATCTACCCAACGAAAACCATGAATTTCTTCAACCACAGAGATGGATTTACCAAATGCTTTTAAAGCTGCCTGTGCTAATGAAAAATTAATATCATGACGCAGTGATTGAATGTGAATAAACATATCCCGCTGAGTGGCGGGAGCAAGCCCTTTCCCCAGAGTTTGAAATGGTTTCAATTCAGGGGCACTATTTGCCTTACCGAGCTGTTTCCAGATGTCAGAGCCAAACGCGATAACGGCACCAAGACGATCGTCTGGATATTGCGCTTGTAATTTGGTTAAAGCCTCGACAAAGCTTTTACATCCAGACTTAACTTCATCCAGAGATCCCTCTTGCACTTGCGCTTCAATAAAAATACCAAAACGGCTATGTTCTTTCAAAATACCACTTTGAGAATGAGACATACGGTAAACCTCGTAAAATGAATATGTTATATAACCTATTTCTTATATAAACGATTTTAATAGCTTATCTTATCGTCATGATGTTCACCTTGTTTTAACGCAAGGGAATATAGGTTTCCGGTCTATTATAAGAAAGAAAATTTAAGAAAGGGGAAATTTCTTTGAAAACAAGGAAAAAGAAATACTAACGGAAAAATATCGCCAGTATGAATAGTCCTGGCGATATCATTAACGAAATGAACCTATTTATGCCAAATAATCTGTGATATTTGCCATGTTTTCAGGTCATCATCTGAAGGCATTAGATCTTCTGGACCTTGCCATTTACCTGTAAACCGGTAAACCACTTTACTTGATTGCGGTGAATTACATTCAATTGTCGGAACGTCATTTACACGCTCACCTAAGCCGCAGATACCAAATGCTTTTTGATAAATTTCGCTAAATTCAGTACCAATCGTAGGCCCCCATTCAGTTATAATATCTGGGTCATTCACGGTAATTCGTGATACATAACCATGTTCAGGGCCAACGATTTCTAATTTTACTTCATTATCATCCATTCCTTGGAAAACTGTGACCACATCCCCACTTTCCATTTGCATACCGCTGCGTAATGTATAGCGGTCATTGAGTTGTTTCTTAATGATATCCGCTTGCATTGGTGTAAAATTTGTCACTTGGCCAAGCCCTGAGTCAGAAACCACCAGCGGGCCACTAAACCAAGTCGACGGTGAAAAAACCTTCACACCCGCACACCCTGATAACAGGGCTGCTCCACAGAGTAGAGAAGCCTTAAACAACGGCGATAATCCATTATTACTATTCAACTTTGCATGTTGGGACATATCATCCTCTTTTATGAGTCGCATAATGCATATTGTGACAATCTATTTATTAAAACATTCCCATGAATAGTTAAATAAATAGTCAATTAACTTAAAAATCCGTTTCGTGCGTTAATTTTTTCGAATAAATTAAACGTTCAGGTTGTTCTTCTTCATACAACATTTTTTCAAACATACAGATAGCCGCATCCGACTCTTCACTCACTAATAGCTCTATTCTTCCGCAACCTCTGGCGATCAGTTTCTTTTCTAGTCGGCTCACTAGTGCGTTAGCGATACCCCGTCCACGGTATTCAGGATGAACGGCAAGGTAAACAGCGGTGCCGCGAATGCCATCATATCCCCCCATAATGGTGCCAACGACTTCACCGGCAACTTCAGCCACTAAAAATAAGTCTGCCCCACACTGTAATTTGCGTTCGATATCGAGCTCAGGATCCCCTGAAAATTCATTGAGAGAACAGCGCTCCCAGAGTGTCAGGACATCTTCATAATCACTTTGCCGAAAGACTCGTATTTCCATATTATTTGCCTGCTTAACCTAATCTTTCTGCCATTATCTCTGCTTTTACGACACAATCAATATTCAATATGCCTTTCTTCGTACAAAAGGGTATACTTTAACCATTATTTTTTACCTATGGTTTTATTATAAAACAATGAATTACCCAGATATTGATCGCGTAAAAAGCTATTTGCAAAGCTTGCAAGAGACGATTTGCCAAAAAATCACTGAGCTAGATGGTAAAGAAACTTTTCTAGAACAAACATGGGAACGCTCTGAAGGTGGTGGAGGTCGCAGCCGGGTACTAACTAAAGGGGCACTATTTGAACAAGCTGGGGTGAATTTCTCGCATATTAAAGGAGAAAAATTACCTGCATCGGCTTCTGCACATCGCCCTGAACTTGCAGGTCGCAGCTACCAAGCAATGGGCGTCTCTCTCGTTATTCACCCGCTGAATCCTTATATTCCAACAACCCACGCTAATGTCCGTTTCTTTATTGCGGAAAAAGAAGGTTGTGAGCCCGTTTGGTGGTTTGGTGGCGGCTTTGATCTCACTCCTTTCTATGGTTTTCATGACGATGTCATCCACTGGCACACCGTTGCTCGTGATTTATGTCGTCCTTATGGGCATGATGTTTATCCTAAATATAAAAATTGGTGTGATGAATATTTCTTCCTGAAACATAGAAATGAACCTCGTGGTGTTGGCGGCCTATTTTATGATGACCTTAACCAAGGTGGGTTTGAATCTTGTTTTGACTTCACTCAAGCAGTTGGCAATGGCTTTTTAGATGCCTATGTGCCTATTGTTGAAAAACGCCGAGAGTATTCATGGGGTGAACGAGAACGCCAATTTCAATTATATCGCCGTGGCCGTTACGTAGAATTCAACTTAGTGTGGGACAGAGGTACATTATTTGGCTTACAAAGTGGAGGCCGAACAGAATCCATCTTAATGTCAATGCCACCGCTTGTTCGTTGGGAATATGACTATCACCCAGAACCGAATAGCAAAGAAGCCGCTCTCTATACTGAATTTTTAATCCTAAATAAAGAGTGGGTTTCGCCATAATTAATGACACTGGTTTATAAATTAAGGTAGAAAGATAACAGTTCTACCTTTCTATCATAAAATAGCAATAAGTAATTTTAAAGCTTATATATCAGGTAGTTACAAAATCATCACGACGAATTATGATTCCATTTCACCCAACTGAATGGAGTTATAATATGAATCAATTTTTAGGCCGTTCGTTACTCTCACCTTGTTTATTGGCCAACTTAGTAACTAAAGCAGGTCATAATGACTTAAAATCAACGCTCACACATATCAATGATATTATGAGCCGAACCTACTCACATGAAGATGCATTACTTCATCGCAATAATCTTTCATCTTGTCCTATAGATACAACAGGAAAGCGTTATAACCGCTTTATTCGTGACGCTCAAGTCCCCGTTCCATATAAGCACCACTGGCATTCCGACCTACCAATCTGTGAACGTTCAGGGCTTTCTCCTGATAGTCATATGCCACATGATGATTATGCTGTCATTATGTGCGAAGACGACACTCAAGCACCCTCAAGACCCGCGGGGCAAGTATTTAATTCAATTGGCGTTATTCGCACCTTTTTTAAGGAAAAATTAAATATTGATCAAATTTTTGGCTGTTCTGCTGATATTAATGCGGTTATTCATTATGGAACAAACTATGCTAACGCATTTTGGAATTCTCAAGCTATTTTCTTTGGTGACGGGGATGGAATCGTTTTTGGTCCATTCTATAACGACATTGATATAATCGCTCACGAACTTGCTCATGGTTTTATTAGTTCAAAAGCTGATTTTAGATACTCTTTCCAGTCTGGAGCACTGAATGAGTCCGTCGCGGACGTACTTGGGATTATGGTGAAGCAATATTTGAACAATGAAACCGCGGATACATCCAGCTGGTTGCTTGGTGAAAATTTATTTATTGACCAAATAAATGCGCCTGCACTGCGTTCGATGATAAATCCAGGCGACGCTTATTATCTTTCTGATGACATTAGAGATCCACAAGTTGGCCATATGGCTCAATATCAAGATTTACCTATTTTTATTGATAATGGTGGCGTACATATTAATTCAGGCATTCCAAATAAAGCCTTTTACCTATTAGCCAAAAGCCTTGGCGGCTATACATGGGATATTGCGGGTAGAATTTGGCTTGAGGCCGTATCTGACAAACGCGTAACCTCGAAGGCGACCTTCATCGAATTTGCAGATGCGACGATCCGTGCAGCTAAGAAATTGTTTGATGATAATATCGCACAAAAAACACAACAGAGTTGGCTAGATGTTGGGTTGAAAGTTAATCTGTAGTAATCAATATCACTAGACAACATTAAACTATTTAAGATCCATTTTCTGAAAAACTAAAGGCCGATATTAAAGAGCATTCGCTAACTCTTTCAATCAGCCTTATTAACCAAACCTGCACGTCAACGTTTTTTCTTTTTTCTACCTGGTTGTGTAAATTTTTTACGTGTCGGGTTTTCTGTTTTTGCTTTTGGTTTACTTGGCGATGCTTGCTTTGTATTCCCTTTAGTCGCAGAAGTGGATTTCTTTGGCTTTTTCAATTTCACGTCTGACTCAGATTTTTCCATCATATCAAATAATTCAATCAGTTCGTCATCCGTTAAATCTCGCCACTCACCGACAGGAATACCAGTCAACCTGACATTCATGATACGAACACGTTCAAGTTTAGTGACGTCAAAACCAAAATGCTCACACATACGACGAATTTGACGGTTTAACCCTTGCACAAGCGTAATTCTAAAAACAAAAGGCGCTTCTTTCTTAACCTTACATTTTTTAGTCATTGTACCGAGGATCGGGACACCAGCCCCCATGCCACGGATAAAATCATCTGTAATGGGTTTATTGACGGTAACTAAATACTCTTTCTCATGAGAGTTTCCAGCCCGTAAAATTTTATTCACCAAATCCCCATGGTTAGTGAGAAAAATTAACCCTTGAGAGTCTTTATCTAAGCGGCCAATTGGGAAAATTCGGGTGCTGTGATTAACATAATCAACAATATTATCTTTTTCGCCACTCTCCGTCGTACTGACAATACCGACAGGCTTATTGAGTGCGATTAACACTAAATCTTCTTCATTACGCGGCTCAATTAATTGCCCATTAACTTTTACTACGTCACCCGAAAAAACTTGGTCGCCAATTCCTGCACGCTTACCATTAATAAATACATTACCTTGCTCAATATAACGGTCAGCTTCACGTCTTGAGCAAATACCACTTTCACTAATATATTTGTTTAAACGTGTAGAAGAACGAGTATCCATAATTTCCCTCAATCACTTATCCCCCTGCAGCCCTATTTTTATCTATTTTGGCAGCACAGGCACAATGTTAATTTTCCAAACCTTCGAAGTCAGTAATATAGTAAAAAGCCGTAACATCATAATTTTGTTACGGCTTTTTATAAGGTTAATAAACCTTAATTAACTAACGTTTTTTCATATGTTGCATTAAACGTTTACGCTTACGTAATTGCGTTGGCGTTAATTTATTTTTCTTATCTGCATAAGGGTTTTCACCCTCTTTAAACAGAATTCGAATTGGCGTTCCCATCACTTGTAATGAACGACGGAAGTAATTCATCAAATAACGCTTATAGCTGTCGGGTAAATCGGAGACTTGGTTACCGTGGATCACCACAATCGGTGGGTTGTGCCCACCTGCATGCGCATATTTCATTTTCACACGACGACCACGGATAAGCGGTGGTTGGTGCTCATCTTCAGCCATCTTCATGATGCGAGTTAACAGTGCCGTACCGACTCGACGAGTTGCTGACTCGTAAGCTTCTTGCACTGATTCAAATAGGTTCCCCACTCCACTACCATGCAGCGCAGAAATAAAGTGAATACGCGCGAAATCAATAAAACCAAGACGCAGTTCAAGCATGTCTTTTACGTGTTCGCGATCTTCTGGTTTCATACCGTCCCATTTATTGACCGCAATCACCAATGAACGTCCCGCATTAAGGATAAAACCAAGTAAAGACAAATCTTGGTCTGAGATACCTTCACGTGCATCAATAACTAATAATACGACGTTCGCATCTTCAATCGCTTGTAATGTTTTAATTACAGAAAATTTTTCGACTGTTTCTGTAACTTTACCGCGTTTACGTACACCTGCTGTGTCAATCAGGATATATTCACGCTCATCGCGTTCCATTGGAATATAAATGCTATCACGAGTTGTCCCGGGCATATCAAACACGATAACTCTATCTTCACCCAATATCCGGTTGGTTAATGTGGATTTACCTACGTTCGGACGACCAACAATGGCTAATTTAATCGGTAAAGTTGTTGGGTCAAAGTCATCTTCTTCATCTTCATCTTCATCAAGCTCACCTTGTGCTTCTAATTCAGCCCAATAAGCCGCATTTTCTTCTTCTTCGGTCAGCTCAACGTCTTCTTCGACTTCACCAATAAACGGTTTCAACGATTGTTCTATTAACTGAGTAACACCACGGCCGTGTGATGCGGCGATAGGATGAATTTCCCCTAAGCCAAGAGAGTAAAAATCCCCAATTGCCGTTGTGACATCAATACCATCTGTTTTGTTTGCAACTAAATACGTTTTTTTCTTGCGACTACGAAGATGTTTGGCAATACCTTCGTCCGCAGGCATTAGCCCAGATCTTGCATCAACCATAAACAGAACAATATCGGCCTCTTCAATGGCTTGCAAGGACTGTGCGGCCATGTGCGTTTCTACGCCTTCCTCAGTCCCATCGATACCACCCGTGTCGATAATAATGAATTCATGCCCTTCAACTTCAGCACGACCATATTTGCGATCACGAGTCAGACCGGGAAAGTCCGCTACTAATGCGTCACGGGTACGGGTTAAACGGTTAAATAACGTGGATTTTCCTACGTTTGGACGCCCTACCAGCGCTACGACGGGTATCATTCTTAGATGCCTCACAACTTTTATTAACTAAAGGAATTCTGAGGCTTTAACTCAGAAAACAAAAAAACGAAACGGCTCCTGTCTTCAGGAACCGTTGATTTTATCGATAAATTGGCGGTTTGTCAGAAAATTAACGTGTTAACAGGTAAACTGTTCCGTTTTTTGTCTGAACCATTAGCTTATCACTCGCAACGACTGGGCGACTGTGAATACCGGAGCTGTTTAGTTTGTTTTGCGCAACAAACCCACCCGTATTCATATCTAACCAATGCAGGTAGCCTTCTTTATCACCGACAACAAGGTAACCATTATACATTTCTGGCGCAGATAACCCACGATTTAACAGGTCTTCCTGTGTCCATAGCGTCACACCGTCGCTTTTACGAACAGACAATACGCGGTCATTTTGATCTACGAGATACAGGTTTTCACCAGACATCACCATGTTATTGATTGAGCCCAAATCACGTTTCCACAGAATTTGACCGGAACGCATATCCAGTGCCGCCAATGTGCCATTATAAGCAATCGCATACACTTTACCGTCATCAATAATTGGTGTCATATCGACATCATTTAAGCGGCCGATTTCTGTCGAGCTTGTCACTTGCGAAATACGTTGTTGCCAAATTAATTGACCTTGAGACAACAGCACTGCACTAACACGACCGTTATCCCCACCGACAATCGCAGCACCAAAAGCCACCGCAGGAGCAGATTCACCACGTAATGACAACGATGGAGTATCCATGTTAACGGTCCATTTGATTTCACCGCTATTGACATCTAAAGCTTGCAGTTGACCATTACTGGTGTGAATAATAACAAGATCGTTACTCACTACCGGTTTAGAGAGGGCTTCACCTGCAACTTCGACATCCCAAACAACTTGGCCATCTTCTTTGTTCAGAGCAATTACGGTTCCGCGCTCTGTACCCACAAAGATTTTGTCGCCATCAACAGTTAAACCGCCTGACAGTAACGCAGACAAGTTAGCAGAAAGAAAACCTGTTCGTTTAGATAAATCGACTGACCAGAGTTCTTTACCGCTATCGAGTTCAAAGGCTTTAACTAAACCTTTGCGGTCTGCTGCATAAACCGCTGAACCGTCCCAAGCAGGTGATAATTCAGAATAAAATTGTTCAACACCATTTCCGACAGATTTATCCCAAACAATTGATGGGCTGAATTGATTTTCAACCTGTGGAAGTGGCGCCATGATAATAGAATCAGTTTCGCTGGAACAACCGGCAAGTAAAGCTGAAGCGACTAGGCCAACTAAAAGTGTTTTGCGCAACTGCATGTTTGTCGTTTCCTTTCTTCTTATGAATTAGATACGTTGTTCAACTTCAGAGTCAAAATACCTCTAATAGATTGAGAGCCTTCACTTTCTAACCCCTGAGCGTAAGCCGCTTTCGCACCTGCTTTATCGCCCTTATGGAGTAAAGCATCACCACGGACATCCTGTGCCGTTGCTTGCCATGATTTACTTTTAATATTTGCAACTGATGCTATCGCGCCATCAGCGTTACCTTGAGCCAATTGAACTCGCGCTAAACGCAGGTTAATTAAATCTTGCATATCTGCGGTTTTTGCCTTCGCTAGTGCATTGGTCAAAGCAGTTTGTGCGTTAGCTAAATCACCTTTATCTACAGCAATTTGCGCAAGCTCTAAACCCATCATCGCACTGTATACATCGTCAGTTTCAGCCGCGAATTTTTGTGCTGCAACAATACCTTGTTCTGAACCCGAACGTAGCTGAGTGTTTACTGCTTCAAACTTTTGAGCGCTTTCTTGCAGTACATTGATTTTATGTGATTGCCAGTAGTTCCAACCAAATACACCACCAACACCAATTACGAGGCCAACAACTAATGCCACGCCATTATTCGCAAAGAAGCGTTTAATCGCATCGACTTGATCATTTTCGTTTGTATAGACTTCCACTTGTCTCTCCTTAACCTAATAACTCGGCGATGCGTGACGCCATAAGTTGCTGCGAAATGGTTTCTTGTACGCCTGTGCGTAAATCTTTCAATGTGACTTGGTTATTTTGAATTTCATCTTCCCCCAAGATCAGGGCAATTTTAGCGCCTTGTTTATCCGCTCTTGCTAACTGTTTCTTGAAGTTACCACCACCGTGGTTAGTCATTAACCGCAGTGTCGGGAGTGCATCTCGCACTTTTTCGGCCACTAATATCGCTGCTTGTTGGCTATTTTCGCCAAATGAAGCAAGATAAACATCAGCCACTGAAGCATCCGCTGTAAATTCAGGATTCACTTCTTGAACTAATAACACCATGCGTTCCATACCCATGGCAAAACCCACCGCAGGTGTTGCACGACCGCCTAATTGTTCAACTAAGCCATCATAACGGCCACCCGCGCAAACTGTACCCTGTGAGCCCAACGCCGTTGTTACCCATTCAAAAACAGTGCGGTTATAGTAGTCAAGACCACGAACTAAGCGCTGATTAACACGGTATTGAACACCAGCGGCTTCTAACAGCTTGCATAAGCCATCAAAGTGCTCACGTGATTCGACATCAAGGTAATCAAACAGTTCAGGTGCATCATTCAATAAAGTCTGAACGCCTTGATTTTTGGAGTCCAAAACACGCAGAGGGTTCGTATACATCCGACGTTTACAATCTTCATCCAGCTTGTCTTTATGCTGTTCTAAGAAAGCAACTAGAGCCTCACGGTAATTAGCACGCGCTTCTAATGAGCCAATCGAGTTCAGCTCTAATGTCACATGCTCACTAATACCTAACGCTTTCCACCAGCGCGCTGTCATTAAAATCACTTCGGCATCGATATCCGGGCCAGCAAGCCCAAAAACTTCAGCCCCTAACTGGTGAAATTGACGATAACGACCTTTTTGTGGACGCTCATAACGGAACATAGGGCCTAAATACCACAAACGCTGTTCCTGATTGTACAGCAAACCATGCTCAATACCGGCACGGACACAACCTGCGGTATTTTCAGGGCGTAATGTCAGACTTTCATCATTACGGTCATTGAAAGTGTACATTTCTTTTTCAACGACATCCGTCACTTCACCTATCGCTCTGCGAAATAGCGGGGTCTGCTCTACAATCGGGGTACGAATTTCACTAAAACCATAACCCTGTAAAATATTTTTTAATGTTGCTTCGATTTTCTGCCATACACGCGTGTCAGCTGGCAAGTAATCATTCATGCCGCGAATGGCTTGGATATTTTTTCCCACTTTATTTCTCTATTTTCAGAATTACATAAGTTTGATTATAAGAGCGAAATATCATCTGGTTCAATCAACAAACACCAATTACTGATACTAATCGGGATTTATCTGTCAATTTGTACGGTGAGCGACCGATTTTAGAAAAAAATGCGGATAATTGATATAGTGTTTGTTCTAAATACGCCAAACGACTCTGCAAGTCGCTTGGCATTAAACAGACAACATTAATCTTTTAAGTTGACTTCAATCCGTCTACTTTCATCCATCATCGCTGCTTTAGCTCGAATTTTAGCCTCTAACTGGTCGATAATATTGTCATTATCAAAGCGCTCTTTTTGACGTTTACCGTCTTCATAAAAACCGCTCTTGGTTTTTGCACCTGCAACACCTAAGGTCGACACCTCCGCTTCACCAGGGCCGTTAACCACACAACCAATAATCGACACATCCATTGGTGTAATGATGTCTTCTAAACGCTGCTCTAATTCATTCACGGTACCTATCACGTCAAACTCTTGCCGTGAACACGTTGGACAAGCAATAAAATTAATGCCACGCGAACGAATACGCAGTGATTTTAAGATATCAAAACCGACTTTAACCTCTTCAACCGGGTCTGCTGCTAAAGAAATACGCAAAGTATCACCGATACCTTCAGACAGTAGCATTCCTAAACCAATTGCCGATTTTACTGAGCCTGCACGTGCACCACCGGCCTCGGTGATCCCTAAATGCAGTGGTTGATCGATTTTATTCGCTAATAAACGGTAGGAGCCGACAGCGAGAAACACATCTGATGCTTTTACACTGACTTTAAACTGGTCAAAATTCAGTCTATCTAAGATATCCACATGGCGCATTGCTGACTCAACTAAGGCTTCAGGTGTCGGTTCGCCATACTTCTCTTGAATATCTTTTTCAAGGGAACCACCATTGACCCCAATGCGAATAGGAATATTGTAATGGCGTGCACAATCAACCACTTGGCGAATTCTTTCTTCGCTACCAATATTACCTGGGTTAATACGTAAGCAATCAACACCGTACTCGGCCACTTTTAATGCAATACGATAGTCAAAATGGATATCAGCCACCAGAGGAACACTAACTTGCTGTTTAATCAACTTAAACGCTTCTGCCGCATCCATCGTAGGAACAGAAACGCGAACAATATCCACACCAACACGCTCAAGTGATTTAATTTGGCGGACAGTGGCTTCGACATCAGTTGTGCGGGTATTAGTCATTGACTGGACAGCGATAGGTGCGCCATCGCCTACTGGTACGCTGCCTACATTAATACGAGTGGATTTACGTCTTTTTATCGGTGATTCATTATGCATTTTTGTTTAATTCTCCGAACGTCCATGTGCTCTTTGTTACCGTGGTACTCTGTGCTACCGAGGTATAGTTTTAACGATTATTTTTATACGCTCAACTATACACAAGAAAACAAACCATAGCCTATCAAAAAAGATGTTTTCGGATATAGTTTGCTTCATTTTGTCTTTCTAATTTAGGCTTCAGGTAATTTCAATTTTGCCGGACGTTTCGCTTTAATGAAGCGGCTTAAGTCAACGTCATTACCTTGGAACTGTACCGTGACATTTGCTGGCGCACCGATGTTCAAACGATAAGGCTGCGGGCCATCAAGTTCCAGCTTATCACCATTATTTTTGGTGCCACTAAATAAGATTTTATTATTCGCATCACGAATTTCTAACCAGCACTGGCCAGTAAAGTTCAAGACCAAAGCTTGGCTGCTAACAGCAACAGAGTCAGTCGTTTCTGTATTTTGTGTTCTGTCTAATGCAACGGAAGATTGCGGTGCATTAGGTAATGGAATGGTTCTGACTGGCTCGGTAATAGTGTCTGTGGTTAAAGCAGGCTCTTGGGCTTGTAATTCAAGCGTATTTTCCTGTACGACAGGGGCTGTGTCAGTTGAGACAATCTCTGTTGAAGTCGACAATTCAACCGGGGTTGCGCTGTTATCTTGCTGAGACAAAATCAAATCATTTTGATTTGCCATTGAAACTAGCTCATTTTTCTGTGCGTTATGATCTTGCCACCACCATACACCGACCATTGCAATCAGTACAATCACAATCAACCAAGTCAGTTTCATTAACCAACCTTCACGCTTTTTACGTTTTTTTCCTAAAGAATAGCTTTGCATAGGAGAAACTTTGGCTAATGTGATAGGTTCTTCCGTTTTCAGATACGCTTTTAATTCATTTTCTGGTATGCCGACCATTCGAGCATAAAGGCGAATATAACCACGTAAAAATGTCGGTTCGACACCAGCGGGTGCAATGTCTTGTTCTATCTCTTTTACCGTACTGATTTTAAGGCATAATCGTTCTGCAACAACATCTTGGGTTAGCCCCATGCGCTCACGTGCTTGCATCAATAATTGTCCGACTGTCGTCGTAGTCTGTTCGGTATTATTTTCGATAGTCATTTGCTGGCAACACTATTTCCAAGTTTAAAATATATAAAGCAAGCATTGAGCAGCTTTATTCGTCAATAATTTATCATCATGTTGAAACAACAATTAAATTTTTCTTATTGCTTCTACTATTGTAGGTGAACAAAGGCGTTTTGCCTAACTCTAAAACGCCCTAAATCATAACCTAATTCACTGATTCAAACATATTTATAAATCAGACTGTTTTTACCTGAATAGGTTCCCCTGCTAAACGTTTTTTCAAAGTCCGCTTTGTTCTGTCGATCACGTCGCCAGCAAGTTGTCCACAGGCAGCATCGATATCATCACCGCGTGTTTTACGCACTATTGTGGTAAAACCATATCCCATCAACACTTTACAAAAACGGTCAATACGGCTATTCGAACTTCTACCGTATGGCGCTCCTGGGAACGGATTCCATGGGATCAAGTTGATTTTGCTCGGTGTGTTTTTTAAACATTCCGCTAATTGATGTGCTTGCTCAACACTGTCGTTAACGTGATCTAACATCACATATTCAACGGTTACTCGTCCTGCATTGGCATTCGATTTTGTTAAATAACGATTCACACTGTTGAGGAAGGTTTCAATATTGTATTTTTTATTAATTGGAACAATATCGTCGCGAATATCGTCTGTTGGCGCATGCAACGAAATCGCTAACGCAACATCAATCATATCGCCTAGCTTATCCAGTGCAGGTACAACACCCGATGTTGAAATCGTTACGCGACGCTTAGATAATCCAAAACCGAAGTCATCTAACATAATTTCCATGGCTGGAACCACATTATTCAAATTTAATAATGGCTCACCCATTCCCATCATTACGACGTTGGTAATTGGACGGCGTCCACTGGATTTCAGTGAACCAATAATTTTGGCAGCACGCCAAACCTGACCAATAATTTCTGAAACACGTAAGTTACGGTTGAAACCTTGTTGCGCCGTAGAGCAGAATTTACATTCCAATGCGCAACCAACCTGTGAAGAAACGCACAATGTTGCACGATCTGCTTCTGGGATATACACAGTTTCAACCAGTTGGTCACCCACTTTGATGGCCCACTTGATGGTACCATCTGATGAACGTTGTTCATCAGCGACTTCTGGCGCACGGATTTCTGCAACTTCTTTCAGTTTTGCTCTAAGGACTTTATTAATATCGGTCATTTGGTCAAAATCATCATAGCAATAATGATAAATCCATTTCATGACCTGATCCGCGCGGAACGGTTTTTCACCCATTTGCGCAAAAAATTCGCGCATTTGTTTGCGGTTTAAATCAAGTAAATTCGTTTTTTGGTTCGTTTTTTCTGGTGTGACAGAAATAGCGGAAGAAGTTGCACATTGTGCATCTGTCGTCATATCAGACATGGTGTATTGCCTCGTTGTTACACTTTCGGCAGTGCTAATGATGAATATAGCACGACGTAATTTTTGCGGTCTTAAAAATATAATCGCCCCGCTAATTATAGCAGGGCGTCGCATTGTACAAACTTTATAACAATAATGCTAATGCATTAGTTAAAGAAGTCTTAGCGCGGGCAGATTTCATCAGCAGTGAAGAAATAAGCGATTTCACGGGCAGCAGATTCTTCAGAGTCTGAACCGTGAGTTGCGTTTTCAGTGAAGCTGTCTGCGTAATCTGCGCGTAAAGTACCCGCTAATGCGTTATCTGGGTTCGTTGCGCCCATCAGGTCACGGTGACGCTGGATTGCATTTTCACCTTCTAACACTTGCAGCATAATAGGGCCTGAAGTCATGAATTCAACCAGACCTTCAAAGAAAGGACGGCCTTTGTGTTCAGCGTAGAAGCCTTCAGCTTGCTCACGAGTCAAATGCATCATTTTAGCCGCGATAATAGTGAAACCCGCGCTTTCAAAACGGTTGTAGATTGCACCAATAACGTTTTTCTTCACAGCGTTTGGTTTAATAATAGAAAATGTACGTTGAACAGTCATAAATAACCTCTTAGCGATTCATTAGGCCTTTATTCTTTATTCTTCCCTGTAACTTAGGATTCAAGAACTTAAAATAGGCATGTTGTAGTTTTTTATATTATTTCTAATTCTATTGTTAGGCTTTTAAACTTCAAAAGCAACCCTATCTAGGAAAAAGAAAAATAAGGCGATGATTATAGGGGCTCTGATTACAATTTCCTACAGTCACAACAACATTTTGTTAAACTTTTTATAGCAAAAAACACTATTTTTTCGGGTAAGTCACATTTTTCCTCTATTACTTCACTCTAAAGCTGATCGCCGTTACTTGGCCACTTAAATCTAATACCGAAATTTGGTAGTTTCCACTTTTGTCCAGTGTTAGCAAAATAGAACCGTTTTGCTCGGTTGTATTCACTTGTTCTCCATTTAAAAACCACCATTTCTGCCCTTGTCCACCTTGTGTGATTAAACGTAAATCTAAGCTGGTTTTTCCAGGTAGACGCTGTAAAACTTCCCCATCACGGATACCAGAAATCAATAATGGCGGCATTTCTAACTTCATAGGAGGACAAGCTGGATCCACTTTTGGTAACCGATTCTCCCGTTTTTCACTGTTTGGCAACCATGACTCCACCGTAATTGGCCATAAATGCACTTCTTTTTCTTGGGCATTCGGGCAATCAGCGGCAACTTGGCGCCCTTTTTCATTGACCCAAATTTTTTGTCTTAATCCTAATAGTGACTCTTGGTCTCGCGCCATTAAAGTCGGTGGGATTGTATTATCTAAGATCCAGCTAAGACGCCTTTGGCGGCAATTATTGTCATCTTTCAGTAATGATGTGCCTCCCGGCCAGCAAATCACCGCTTGGCTTACACTTGCAGGCTTCACATCTTTTGGTAACGGCTCATGAGATTGGTAAATTTTGCTCAGTAACATGCCATTTATTTGATTCATGATAGGGATCGCTATAGCAAAACCTAACTGCCCTGCAACAGGTGTGGCATCTGGCCGCCCAACCCAAACACCGATGGTATAACGTGGGTTAACACCAATTGCCCACGCATCACGGTAACCATAACTGGTCCCTGTTTTCCATGCCAAATTTACTTGCCCTGATAAGTTAGTATCCGGTACAGGACGCGCCTCTCCGCCCATAATGCGGCGCACAATCCACGCAGCTCCCGGTGACATCAATACCCTATCGCGAATTTCATCCGTTGGTTTAAAGCGCAGCGGTGACACATAACCTTTTCGCGCAAATGCGCTGTAAGCGGAAACCAAATCTTCCATCCGTGTGGCTGTGCCACCTAAAATTAGCGATAAATTTGGCTCGCTGCCTAACGGAAAGCGCAGTTCAGTCCCAACATTGCGAAGTTGAGCCGTAAATCGTTTACTGCCATACACGTCTAACAACTGCACTACGGGTAAATTCAATGAGCGAACTAATGCATCACTGGCACTCACAGGGCCACTAAAACCACTGTCAAAGTTACCGGGACGATAATCATTAAAGCGCCGCGGAACATCTTGTAATAACGATTCCGCGTGGATGAGGCCATCATCCATCGCTAATGCGTATAAAAATGGTTTTAACGTTGAGCCGGGGGAGCGCCAAGCGCTTATCATATCGACATGCCCAAAACGGCTATCATCTTGGAAATCAATGGAGCCAATATACGCTTTCACAGCCATATCCGTATGATCGACCACCAAAATCCCCAATGATGTTTGTTTTGGCAGTTGGTTTTTCCAATTCATTGCCATATCTTCCAGCTGCCTTTGTAAACTGGCATCGATAGTGGTTTCAACGATGGACTCTTGCGCACCTTTGGTCACTCGCCTTGCCAGCAAGGGCGCTGAATGTGGATTTTTTCGCGGTGCTAACCAAATTTGTTCTTGTTTAATATCCGTAACTTTTTCAGGGCTCCAGACTTGGTATTCTTCTAATCGGTCTAACACCTTATCTCGAGCAGCTTGTGCCCTTTCTGGATAACGATCTGGCCTTAAACGACTTGGTGCTTGAGGTAGAACAGCAAAAAGCGCAGCTTCGCTTGCTGTTAATTTTGCCGGTGACTTATTCAAATATACCCAGCTAGCGGCCCCAATCCCTTCAATGGTTCCACCATAAGGCGCGCGGTTTAAATACATCTCCAATATTTCATCTTTTGAGTAGTGATACTCAAGCTGCGCTGTACGCCAAAGCTGTTTCAGCTTACCGCCCAATGTTCTTTCATGGGGGTCAATTAGCCTTGCGACTTGCATCGAAAGGGTACTACCACCTGACACAATACGCCCTGAGCTCACAAACTGCCCCGCAGCCCTAACTAACGAAAACGGGTTTACTCCCGGATGACGATAAAAATGGCGATCTTCATAGGTTAATAACGCTTCGATAAAATCAGGGGAAACCTCTTCGAGTGTAACCGGAAAACGCCAAATACCCTCTTTGTCTGCAAAGCGCCACAATGGTGTACCATCTGCTGCAACCACGGTTCGTGCCATTTCAATTTGCTTAAGCGGCAACGGCCAGATTTTATCAGCCGCTAGAAAAGCCAGTGGCAAAATAATGACCAACAGAACCAGTGTGATGCCTGTGCGACGTAACCATTTTTTCATTGCTGGGAGTACCAAAAATAAATTAAAAAGAGCCCTTATACTTTATATATAAGGGCTTTATATAAGGGCTCAATTTAGCGGTGATTAACGGACGATTTCTAATTGGCCATCAGAGTAGCCTGTCGCTCGCCAATCAGGGACATACATTGATTCCACTTGTGGGACAGGAATACTGTAAACACCTGGAGTGACCGCACGTGCCAAGTAAACTAATGTCGTTGGTCGATATTGCTGAACTTCAACAGCAGCTACAAAACGGTCATCACGGTATTCCATATGGCGAATTTGTGATTGCTGCATATCATCAATCAGTTCTTGCAAGTTTGGTGCCGAATCACTTAAGTTTGCACTGCTATTCGCTAAGTTTTGGTTTTCCAACTCTAAACCAGCTGGCAATAAGTCAACCACTAACGCATCTGGCACACTTTGGGATGCCTGAACTTCCAGCTTAACCACCACCATTTCACCACTTCTTAGTCTATCTAATGAAATGCGATTGCCTTTCATATCATAGTAACTGCGAGTGATACCTAGTACGTTGGAACTTGGTTTCGGTGAATGTTGTGGATAACCCACTACGTTTAAGCGTGTATATAGGGTATTGGTGCCACTGTTTTCGATGCTATAGCCTGTTTCTAATTGACCTTTGCTCAAGAACTCACTCACTGGTTTATCTGAAACCATCGGAGGTTCTTGGCCATTAATCGTTGCTTTCCATGGGGCTTCACTTTCATTTAAGTAGAAACGGCCGGCTAAGTACAACGCGTTGCTCTCTTGTGTCGAGAAATAACGTTGAGAAGTCAAGTTATTAGACAAGGTTTGCAGTTTTTGATCGCGCGATTTTGGCATTAAATTATACTCATTTAACAGCGCAACAATCATCGCATCATCACGGATCACTGAGCCGTAGTCCCCGACATAACTGTAGCGATTACGTTGTTTTTTCAGTCCGTCAATCACCGCGCTCTCACCACGTGATTTATCCCCCATCAAGTTCAACGCAACGCCTAACTGAACAAGTGGTAAGCCACTCGCGGCATGATCTCTTTGATTATAAAGTTGACGTAATGCTCCTAAAGGCGCTTTTTGCTGTGACGCCAACACTAAGCCTGCATAAGCTTGAGTTGCGAAACGTGCACCTGCCTGATTTTCCGTATAAGGATAATTGATTTGGTTGCCATCTTGTAAATAGCTCAATAAGCGCGTGTTCGCGTTACTGATAGCTTCTTGGGGAACCGTAAACCCACGCTGATTCGCTTTATTCAAGAAATCTGCTGCATATGCGGTTAGCCAATACTCTTCGCGGCCGTTTCTATCCCATAACGAGAAACCGCCATCATTACGTTGCATACTTAACAAATGCGGAATACCAATTTCAATCGCTTTATGGCGATCTGCATCCGTTTGCGTTTTAATCCCTATCTTATTCAGCTCAGCTTGAGTTGAGAATAATGATGGATATAACCCGCTGATAGTTTGCTCCAAGCAACCATATGGGTAAGCGAATAACTCCCTAATATAACGAGAAACATCTAACGGTGGACGGCTCGTTAACAGGACCTGTCCTTCAATGGTATCCGGCTGTAGGCCCGCAATTTGGTTAATTGGCAGCGCCCATGAAGTACCTGGCTCAATCGCGGTTGCAAACGAAACGGTTTCTGCCGGTTGTGCCGGACGAACACCCACTTTCCAACTGTTGCTGTAATCTTTATTGGCTTCGCCTTGAATGTTAATGCCATTAATGGTCATCGACACTTCGCCTTCACCAAAGCCGTAGTCTGCTTTGACTGGTAAGTTAATCGTGGTGCGTTTGCCTTTCGGTAACGCTAGTTCACGGCTACTGACACCATCAAGTTTCACCATTCCTGATGCCTTGAAGTTGACGGTCACATTCTGCGTGTTATCCGTCATATTGGTCAAATCAAGTGCAAAATAAGACTTATCACCGCCAGCCATAAATCGTGGCATCGACATTTGTGTCACTAATGGTGCCGCGACAATCACTTTGCTATCCGCATGGCCGAACTCTTTTTCATTCCATGCTTGCGCCATTACGCGGAGTTCGCCGTTAAAATCAGGGATAGCAAGGCTAATTTCACCTTCGCCGTCTTTATTTAATGTAACAGGCTTAGCCTGCTCAGCAATAATTTGCACTTCAGTGAGTGGCTTCATACCACCACGCTCTAATGCCGCCTCTTCACTGTCACCACCAAAGCGTAGGTTAGCAACCTTACCTTGGCCTTCGATTAAGTGACCATAAACGTCATATTGATCAACACCATAGCGTTTACGACCAAAGAAAGCGTCATAGGGGTCCGGTGTTTTGAAATCCGTGATATTCAATACACCTGTATCAACTGCGGATAACAACACATTCACTTTTTCAGGTAACGGTTTTCCGACTTGTGCGGTCGCTTTAATTTTTACCGTCAAGTCTTGATTAGGACGCATTTTGTCTGGCGTCGTTAGTGCCAACGCTATTTTACGATTTTCATCTGCAATCGGTAAATGCAAGACACCCACAGCACGTTTCACCGTGGCTTCTTTAGAGTCATCTCCTGGGCGAACCACAACTGCTGAGACGTAGAGGTCATGACGAGCCCACTCTTTATTGACAGGGATCTCAACATCTAAGCCTTTTTCTGGCACATCAATTTCTTCCCACCACAATGGGCCATTACTCGATTCGAGCAAGATGTACCCTTTCCCTGCTTTTGGTGATTCAATACGAACTTTGGCTTTTTCACCCGGTAAGTACGCAGGCTTATTCAGACTAAGTTTCACTTGGTCAGGGCGAACTGAGCCACTTCCCCCCGTATTATCTTGCCATGAATACCCCGCCCAGAACTGGACGCTAGAAACGAGCTGATTCTCTGGGTTGACGACTTCTAAACGGAATGCGCCCCAATCCACAGGGAAGGAGACTTTCGCTGTACCGTCTTTGGCGATGGCAATATTTTCATTCGCCATAACGAGGTCTTTTTGGTCATAATTTGAAGACCAGCCACCACTTTCAGACCAACTCCAATAATAATCACGGCGTTCGTACACTAGACGCGCTGTTAAGTTTTCTGCCGCCAGTTTATTACCCGCTGCATCTGCCATGACTAATTCAAACTCAGCTAACGAGCTTTCATCCACATTATGACGTTTGACATAACGGTCTGTGCGGTAATCATAAATTTCTTTTTTGGCAAACAATGGGCGAATACCCACCAGTTTTTCCGCTGGCCAAATCGCTTGCTCTGCACGACGCGTCACCGGACGGCCACCCGCTTCAAGCAAACTTGCTTGTAAAACAGCTGAAATCGGTGAACGTGTTGAACTCCAATTACTGTTTGGAATTGAAATCACCGTTTCACCGTTGCTGTCCAGCGTCAGGTCAAACTCATCCAACTTACGTGGTAAGCCCTCTTCGTTGACAGCACCGAATTCAAAGCCCGGTAATTTTGCTACCGCTTCGCGATTGGCCTTTAACACAATTTGGCCTTGTAACTGGTTATCTGCCGCTGGCGCACCATATAAATAACGCCCTTGAATATCAAAATCCACGGATTGATCCGTTAAACGCGGCACATCGCTGCCAACGATTTCTAACGCCATACGTTCAGGCATGAAATCTTCAACATTAAATTTGTAATAACGCAGTGGCGAGCCATCACCTAAATCAAAGCGCAGTGACCAACCGCCTGTCTCTGCATTTTTAGGGATTTCAAATTGATATTGATATAGCCCATTTTGGTTTTCTTCCGGCTGCCAAACAAAGCTGCGAACCACTTGCCCATCCGTTTTTAATACATCAACTTTAACGGGCTGAGTTTTAACCGGATTACCATCACCATCACGCAATAAACCATTGACCAGTAGCAATTCACCTGGACGATATAAATCACGTGGCCCAAAGGTGAAAAATTGTTTTGCGTAGCCTTCCGGCCCTGAAATATCGAATTCAGATAAATCAAGTGCAGGCTGAGTTAAATCAATCATACTGGTTTGCCCTTCGTGGGTTGCCAGTAATAATTTTCCACCCGCTAATTTATCTAACTGAGCATGACCATCGCCATCTGTCGTGCCTTTTGTCACTAACTGGCCTTTTTCATCCAAAATACGCAGCTCAACACCTTTAATTGCGGAGCCTTTCGCTAAGGATTGGGTGAAAATGTCGACACGGTCTTGGTAACTGTGTAGCGACACACCAATATCACTCAATGTGAAGACGGTCGCAGGGAATTGGTAACTATAGCTGCCTGCTTTTTGCATGATGGCCAAATATACGCCGTCTTGCTGCAACTCTTTGATATCTTTCAATGGCAGTAAAATCGTTTGGCGGGTATTTTTATCTGGATTTAAGTCAAAACGGCCAGTATAAGCCAGCTCCACTTTGTCGAGGAATTCTTCTGAATACCAATATTCATAATTGCTGCGGTATTGCCATTGCGCTAAAAACTGCGGCAATTGTTTTTCATTCACACGGAAAAAATTGACGTCAACTTTATCAACGTTCAAGGCGATCACAGGTAAGCCTTGGGCAACCTTACTCGGTAATAAGGAGCCTTTGCTAGCAAAACCAACCGTTGGGATGATTTGCGCTGTGGTCAGTTTTTTCTCAAAACTGTCGGCCAGTGTACGCTCATTAACCGCTTTAATACCCGGGTTAATGGTTAGATTTAATTCTTTAGAGGGGGGAAGGTGGCGAAAACGTAGCTCCATTTGGTTATCAGACAGCTCCCAAGCGCCATCTAACTTACCCGCTTTAACATCAATAAGGTTAATAAACTGGCCGAAGTCTTGGTTGGCTTGTAATGGCACGGAAAATGTCACCACCATGGCACTCGCACCATCAAGCTGTAATTCAGATGCATCCAAAATAGTTAAATCTTTCCCTGCATATTTTTTTATCATTTCTTCAGTGGAAAGTTTCGGTGCTACTTTTTTCTGCTCTGCAACTGGCGCTGTTTTGGTTTGATTTTCTGGCGCTGTGGTTGAAACATTTGACTCATTTTTGGTTGTTTCTTCTGCATTATCACAACCAGTTAATGCCACTACCGATGCCAATGCCAGTGCTAAATAACGTTTTTTGGTTTTGAGACCCGCCAATGAAGCCCAACTTGATTGTTGTTTCATTACCGCCCGCCCTTTAATTAGTTAAATGTGTTCTCTTTTTAAGGTTTTAACAGAAGGTTAAAACCGTACTATATACCTTGAAATCGCTTAAAATACACACAGATAAATGCTGCTGATAGTGTTTCAATTATCGATATAATTTAACAGAATGTGATAAAAACACCTATCAGACAAAACGGAAAAATGATGGGAGAGAAAAACAGCAAAATGAAATACTGTTTTTTAAATAGTAAGCAAAATATATATTTAATAAATGAGCAATATGGGTTTTAGGAGTGAGAAAAAACTCTCTCACTCTAATCACAGGGTCATTATGTATTCTTTACTGGGATCGTATCGCGTAAGAAGCTCCCAAGACGACGCTGATAAAAGGGTTGAACATGTTGAGTAATAAAGTGACTAACCCCTTGCTCATTTTCATTCACCACACAAAAATCAATAGATTCGTCATCAGCTAAGAACTCACACGCAAGTGTCCCTGCTTCATGAATTATGGTATCAATATTTTCCGCACCTACGGTAAACTCCAACGCTATCATTAAGATAGGCGTTTCTTCAGCAGCATCACTCTCTGTTGCGGAGACCATAAAACCGCGTCTGACCACTTTGTGTTGTTTAAAAAACTCAGTCAGCGCCTCAACAATCGCCTGCGGTTGTTCCTCTAACACACTTAATTTCAGTGATGAGCCTTTTGGCACGGTTAATTCCGTAAATTGGATCTCAGTTTCTTGGTTGGAACTGTTATTATTCGATTGCTGCGACATTGCCAATCCCCTGCTATGAAAAAGAATCGCTTATTATACTCGCAAATACGCCAAGGTAAAAAAATAGGCACGAAAAGTCACCTTCTCGTGCCTGTTATCAATCAAATATTTACTATTTTGATTTACTGATTAATAAGTTAGCCAGTGTTCTTACACCTGTACCTGTTGCGCCTTCAGCCCATAAGCTAACCGCGGATTTGCGGTAAGTCGCTGAGCAGTCAATATGCACCCAATTTTGACGATAATTTTCAACAAAGTGCGATAAAAAGGCTGCCGCTGTACTTGCACCCGCGGTATGAGATGGTGCTGCAATGTTGTTTAAATCGGCAAAGCCTGACGGCAATTGTTGGCGATGGAACTCTGCTAATGGTAAGCGCCAAAATAACTCGAACTCTGCATCTGACGCGCTCATTAAGTCAGCAACTAATTTGTCATCGAAGCTTAATACTGAATGGTAGTCATTACCCACTGCCATTTTTGCTGCGCCTGTCAAGGTTGCTGCATCAATGATCAGTGTTGGTTTTTCTTTACTCGCATCAATCAAACCATCAGCCAATACTAAACGACCTTCAGCATCCGTATTCATAATTTCAACGGACTTGCCATTACGGTAACGAATAATATCACCTAGTTTGAATGCATTGCCGCTAACCATATTGTCAGCAATACACAGGAACATTTTCACGCGTTTTTGTAAGCCACGCGAAATCGCTAATGCCAATGAACCCGCTAATGTTGCCGCACCGCCCATATCCGCTTTCATTGAATTCATTGAAGCAGAAGGTTTGATGCTATAACCGCCTGAATCGAAGGTAATACCTTTACCCACTAACGCAGCAAATACAGGGGCGTTCGGGTTGGCACCCGGATTGTAATCTAACGCTAAAAAGACAGGTGGACGACTTGAACCACGACCTACCGTATGCATACCGGTATAACCTTGTTCTAATAAATCATCACCTTTAATAATACGATAGCTAATATCTTGTGCGCCTACCGTGCAGAGTAAATCAATGGCGCGTTGTGCGAGTTGTTCTGGCCCCAATTCTTCTGCAGGTGCGTTAATCACATCACGTACCCAATCAATGGTACGAATACGGTTTTCTAATTCTTTGCGATCCGCTTCTGGCAATACAGGCCATTCAATCGTTCTAGCCCCTTTTGGCGCACGAAAACCTTGCCAAAATGCCCAGCTTTTTTCTAAATCCCAGCCTTCACCTGCCAAGGCAACATTACGGATCCCTTGGCCATCTAATTTACGGCCAGCGCTTTGTACTGCACATAATTTACCTGCATGTTTCAGGTGGATTGTCATCCCTTTATCACTAGAGCTTAACAATGCGCCCTCACCCCAACAAGGTGCAGCTGGCTCACAAGAAATCATTACTGGCATAATTTGTTTTGTCATCGTTTTTCTCACTTTGTCTATTTTTGCAGACAGCAAAAGCCCATTTATTCTGTCTGCAGATGGCATTACCTTAACTGATAAATGCCAACAGGGATATCATTATAGTGCTGATATAAAATAAAAAACCGAGCACTATTTCTAATAGTCGCTCGGTCTTTAGAATAAATCCCTCGTTACTCGAATTCATCCAGCCAAACTAATAAAATAGCCTCTAGGATTTTCTCATTCGATTTTTGCGGATCATCATCAAATTCTTCTAAATCGCAAATCCACTGGTGCATATCGGTAAAGCGCACCGTTTTCGGATCAACATCTGGAAATGCATCATACAGGGCTTCACCGATTTCACGGCTATTTGACCATTTTAAACTCATGTTTTTCTCTCATTATATGAACAACTATTTTTCAAATTATAGTCCTTTGAATCATATCAACGGATCTTTTTCATCTATTCTTCATTATACTGTTTGTGAGAGGTAAATCGATAAGTGTTTCCAGACAAGCCAATGTAATGCCTTGCTCTTTTAATGCAGCAAACAAGCCACTTGATGATACATAAGGGCAACCCAATTTTTCTTTGATATTTTGAATTCGTCTATTTTCACTGGCTTCTGAACAACCTTGAATATAACTGATTTCTTTTACCTTACAGTGCGAAAGCAGTAGGCGTATGGTTATCATCTCTTTTCGTGTAAAACGAATATGGCCAAAACGCATATATTTTTGAGGATTTAATAGTTCCGGTGCAACATTCTTTGTTTGCCCCAATAATTGTGTTGTTATCGGAATATTCGCCCTCATCGGCAGTGTGACCTCGGGATTTTTTTTCCAAATTTGGTTGGCATACTCCGAAATGATAGGACGATGCTTATAAATAGATAACATCTCAGATAATGTGAGCTGCTTATTTGAATTTACCGTTGTAATTTCAAATGAATTTTCATATCTTGCGCATAGATCTATTTTAAATTTATTCTTCGTTGATTTTTCTAATGTTATATTATAAGCCTCAGAATAGTTACCCCAGTATTGGATGCTTGATTTCAATCTTTCCTCCATAAAAAGATCTAAATCATCATCCCAACATATTAACTGCCATTCATAATTATTTGAAACTATACTTATCTCTTTATTTTCCATATCAACACGGAAGTAAGTCAGGTCGATTTCATCCCAATCAAAATATATTGAGAATAAATCCGAAAATTCAGTGCATACATTTTCAAATAAACCATTTTCTATATTCATGATAATTACCTTTGATTATATTTATTGCAGCAAGGAATAAAAAACTATGCTTTTAGTTTAAAACAATTCATCTGATAGACTACAACTCCTGATAAACCACATAATGTCAAATAAATCCCAATATACATCAAGTTAAATTTAGTAAAATAAGAAAATAGCAAAGGAGTAATTCCACCCAGTATCGTTGCTGCTAAATTAAAGCCTAACGCTAACGAAGCTGTTTTTCCTTCAGAATATAGACATAACATGAATGAGAAATTACTTAAAATCATTGCAGCATAGATTGTTATTATAAATTGAATGCATATTACCCACTGAATAGATTGAGTGCCCATCAGCCAATAAGTAGGGAATGAAAATATAAACATCCCTAAGATGCCTAGTTTAAATACTTTCTCTGGCTTACTGTATTTATCTGTTAGCCATCCAACAGCAATCATAGAAACAAATAGTAGTGTAGATGATATAATTCCATATAATGTTTTAAATTCAACTAGTTTTAACTCTTCAAGAAACAACGGTGTTGAAATGTTTTGTGCGAAGAAAATCACTGTTCCCGGTATTGTTACAAGAAAAATAGGTACTAAATTTTTCCACTTAATCGAAAAATTATTTTTCTCTTTTGATGGATGACTCGGTAACCTCACTCTAAACCAGAAACTGACAACTATATTTAATACTCCCAGTAATAAAGGTATCCTCCAACCAATATCTTGCATTACTTTAGGTTCAAGAATACGTTCAAGAACAAAAACAACAGAAAGTGAAATAATCACACCTAATACTGAACTTCCACAAATAATAGAAGAAACTCGTCCATATTCTGCTCGTTTAGCACTACTAATTAAATAAGTTACTAGCGATGGATATTCCCCTGCAAAACTAAACGATAGAGCCATTTGCAAAATTAAAATGATTATCGGTGTATATGAACCTAAAAGCTGGATGGGGAGCATTGCCATACAAAGTGTTGCTATACCAGTTATCAAGCTAGTTAAAACTAAAGCAGGCTTCTTTCCCACCTCTTCTGCATAACGCCCAATTATGTATCCACCAACAGGCCGAATAATAAAACGCAAAGCAAATATACCCCATACCATCTCTGTCGCTTGGTTATAGCCTAGCCGCTCTAATTCTGCGCTGAGATAACTCGATATTGCCGCAAAAACAGCAATATCATAATATTCAAGTGTATTACCAGCCACTGCGCCAAATCGATATTTCCATTTCATGATAAAATTCCTTTTTATCTCCAACTTTATTTAATTAGCATTTATATAATCATTAAATCATTACCTTTTAATCCAAAGATAACCGCTCAATATCGATATTATCTATAACATAAAAAATAAAGTGTACAAAGTGAAAATTTAATTATTAACTTTAAATTAGCTGGTAAATAAAACTGAATAATTTCATAATATATAAACAATTCATTTATTAAAATGAAATATTATGAGTTGAATTTTAATTTCAAAAAAAAATAATAATGAAAATATTGAAATACAACAAAAAATCGCCCTTATTACATATATAAATAGATATTAAGGACGATTTTCTGTTATTTTTTAAATAATTCACGTTGTCGCTAGGCGGCAAATGAGCTAATCCCTTGGAGCATACACCAGTATGTGACTAGGGTTAGCGAAAGAAGCCCCCCTACAACGCGAAATATAACAAACTATTCAATGCTCTAAATAGTTCGTGTTGTAGGTAGGCGGCAATTT
>NZ_JAMPSX010000028.1:0-52497 GCF_028484875.1 Providencia sp. PROV032 | reverse complement strand
TTAAAGCCCCGTGATGAAAATCACGGGGCTTTTTTACATTATTAACTTATTGAATTTTATGGATAATGACCCATTGTGGCTTGGAGCGTTATTTGAGGAAAACACAGTCTTACGTCTGCTTTAATTGGTTCTACAACTATATTATTAAATCGTTTTAGGATAGAAAGTAACTGTTCACTATTTGGGGGGAGAATTTAAGCTATATTAATATCAAATATACGCTTTAAGGCTTTTTTACCATCCGAAGTAAAAGTAACTTCTCTATAGCCTTTTGTTTTATCTATCCATTTGTTTTCTTCAAAGAATTGTAGCAGTAATGATCCTGCGAGCCCTCCTAAGTGCATACGTCTTTCACTCCAATCTAAACAAGCACATGCTATTTTCCGTTTTGTATGAGGAACAATATCTATCCCCAATTTTTTGAATTGGTCGGTACCAATCATCGATAATTTATTTTCTTTAGCTGTAAACCAGCCATTTTTATCCATAAATTCGTAGATCTGAACGGCAATTTCTCCTGCTAAGTGGTCATAGCAGGTGCGTGCTTTTCGTAGATGTGTAGGTGTTGTTATTGGGTGGGTATACTCTAATTTCATAGATACCCCCATTAATGTTTCTAATAATTCGGCAATGTCTGAGCCAGCAAGTCGATAATAGCGGTGCCTTCCTTGAGATAGACAACTAATTAAGTGGCTATTTAAAAGCTTAGCTAGATGTGCACTTGTTGTTGATGGCGCTATATCTGCAACTGCGCTTAATTCAGTTGCTGTCCACGCTCTGCCATCCATTAATGCACACAAAATGCTGACCCTTGAAGGATCAGCAATTGCAGAAGCAACTTTTGCGATGGATTGTTCTAATGGTTCTTTTTCTTCAATGAGAATGCTATTTTTGCTGGGTATCATGGTAGGCTTTCCCATGGTTTTGTCACTTCAGCAGTTACTATATCATTGTCTGTTATTAATATTAGCCTGTTATTGTGGTCGCTATATTGGACTAAGATATTAATGTGGTGAAGCGCGAGTTGCGAAACAATTTCGCCGAGCTCGCCAGGGCGCTCTTGCTTTAATTTGCGGATAACCGGTTGTGTAATACTCTCAATCTGTAGACCCACCGTTGCTAAGGCACTACGCGCTTTTTCTGGCTGGGTAACAAGAAAATGCGCGTGGCTTTTTCCTTCGATAGAAAAAACACCACCGCCTTCAAGACCAACACCATGTTTCCCTAATGTTGTTGCCAATAGTGCTAAAGTTCCCACTTGGTTTTCAAGAATAACATGAATGTCATACATCGTAACTATCCTCTTTATTGAATGAATAATCTTTTAGTGTATGGGCAATTCGAATTCGATAATGAGAAAAAATGGCTTGCTGCCCTTCAACTTGTGCATTGATATGCATGAAGTGGTTTTTCCATTTTTTTATAGCTTCTTCT
Source organism: Providencia sp. PROV032 (assembly GCF_028484875.1). Classification (NCBI taxonomy): domain Bacteria; kingdom Pseudomonadati; phylum Pseudomonadota; class Gammaproteobacteria; order Enterobacterales; family Morganellaceae; genus Providencia; species Providencia sp. PROV032. The sequence goes on along the minus strand of NZ_JAMPSX010000028.1, from coordinate 51,063 downwards.
GTTTCCCACCATGAAAGTGAGAGGATTTTTCCTTCTGTTGTGACAGATTGAAAACGCTCGACAGCAATGAACCCTTCAATGTTCATCAGTTCAGATTTAAGTTTTGCTGCCAATTCGAAATAACGGTCTTTTTGCGCAGGTATTGGGATGGCTTCAAAAATAACGGCAATCATAAAACTCTCCTTAATGTAGATGGCTCAACTATAAGGATTTAATTTATAGTTACTTCGATGGTGAGCGAAATATTGAAAATAGGAATGTAAAAGATTGGAAAAAGAAAGGTGAGGATCATTTGAAGGATTTATACATGCTATATCCAGCGACTGCTCCGGCGACATCATAGGCAAAATCATGCCAACTCCAACCGGTGCCCGTAGGCCTACTATCATAAAGCTCTTTTGCTACGCCAAGAGATACAGAAAAAAGAATACCGAATATGGCTGCATCACGGTGTTGTATATTTTGTTTATCTGCATAAGCATTGCCAGCGGCAGCCATAGCCGCTGAAAATGCAAAATGCTGAGCTTTATCTTTACCTTGCCAATTATCATTAGCCCAATGAAAACCATGACATCCAGCCAAAATAAACATAAATAAGCTAATGATTAGTAATTTGAGCATATTTGCTGAAATACCTAGGAAATTAAAGTTGCAAAATAAAAGCGCCACTGGTGTGACGCTTATTGTTTAAATTCTAAAGAATGCGGCTAATTAAGCGATCGACCCGTATTCGACGTAGCCGTCGGATTAATTTTTTCACTTTAACTGGATAGGTTTGAATGCTGTCCAGTTCACGATAATGGTTAACAACTTTTGTATGCGTTCGGATACACGCGAGTTCGTGGCTACGCTGTTCTTGCAATTGTTGTTTTGGATCGTGAATTAATACTGCATTTTCAAGATCTAAGCCCCATGCACGAGGGTTTAAGTTATTACCCGTGATCAACTGCCACTGATTGTCAACCCACATACCTTTTAAGTGATAGGTATTATCGCCATCTTTCCAGAGCCTGACTGTGAGTTGTTGGCTGTCAATAAAGCGTTGTAAGCGGCTGACAAAACGACGCAGATTAATTTCGTAGAGATAGGGTAATGCACCTATAATTTTAAACGGCTCTTCGGGAGGAATATAAAAATCATTGGCGGTTTTATCACCAATGATAATTTCAACCTGTTTACCATCACGCAGTAACCTGCTGATGATCCGGACTAAAACCGCGGGTAAATTAAAATAAGGTGTACAGATAGTTAATTTATTACTGGTCGAACCCATTAAGTGGGTGATGACTCGGTTTAAATCGTTTTTCTTACCAAGCCCGACAAAAGGGGTAACCGATAATGCGTCATTTGATGCATTTCCTGTAAATTGGTAAGAAGCTCCCCTTAAGCTTAAGCGAAATTGTTTGATTAAATGCTTAAATTCTGCTGTTTTAGGACGAGTTTCAGTATTGAGCAAATGAACCGCTTCGGCAGGCAATAATGATGCATCAATGAATTTTTTCATTGATGCGGTGAGCTGCCCATTTTTAATCAGGTGGTATCTGTCATAACGGTATCTATCATGACGTTGTAAATACACGTCATTAATACTCGCTCCGCTATATAGCAAGGTATCATCAAATAAAAAGCCTTTGAGGTGTAGTACACCAAGGGCTTCTCGTGTATTGACAGGAATACCATAGATAGGAATTTCGATATCAGGATAATGCTGAGCAACATCATAATACCAATCGGCATTAGTTGCATTTGCAGCAACGCCTATACGCCCTCGTTGAGCACGGTGCCAGTCTACGAGAATTTTGATATCCAATGATGTATTAGCTTGTTTTGCAGCATATAGCGCATGAAGTACGTCTTTGCCTGCATCGTCTTTCTCTAAATACAAAGCCGTTATGTAGATAGTATTTTGAGCTTGAGAGATTTGCTTAAGCAGTTCATCACGAAAATCTTCTGTCTTATATAGCGTTTTTACATCAGCAACTTCTTGAGATAGTTTTGGTAAACTGGCCAAATATTGTTGATGTTTTGCTTGTTTTAATTTTGACAACATCACAGTGTGAATTTTCTCTTATTAGTCCAATAGCAACTCGCTTTGCGCACATTTTTAAGCGAATGATCTGTGGATGATAGCATATTTAACCAAACCATTTAGTATAAATTGACGACTTGTTTAATTACTATACAAATTGAGCCCTGTTCTTAGGGGTTTTTATAAATGAAGCGTCAGATTAACCACTCCATCTTCAAACTGAACGTCAATCTCAAAGCCCAGTTTTTTCGCTAGGCTTATCATATTACGGTTTTCAGGCATGGTTATTGCTGTTAGCTTTTTAATGCCGTGACTCCGAGTGTAGCTAAGTAGCTTTTGCATAAGTTGATAACCCAGTGTTTGCCCCTTCATATCGGAGCGAACCAGTACTGCAAATTCGGCTTCTTGGTTATCAGGGTCAGCCATTGCTCGTGTGACCCCGATAATTTCAGGCGCAGTATTTGGGTTTTTTACCGCAACGAAAGCCATTTCTCGGTCATAATCAATTTGGGTCATATTGGCGAGGTCATCATGGGTAAATTCGCTGATCTCGCTAAAATAGCGATAATAAAGATCCTCTTTTGTCACTTGTTCTATAAAGGATTTTAGCAACGGTTCATCTTCAGGAAGGATCGGACGTAGCAAGCACGTAAGATCTTCTTTTAAATGGATTGTTTCTTCTAGTTCACTAGGGTAAGGGCGGATCGCTAGCCTTGATGTGGTCGCATCATCTGTTGGGCTTAATGTCATTGAGACATCAAGTAAAGTAAATTCATCCCCTGAAGCGAGCAATGGGTGGATGTCTAACCTTGTAATATTTGGGCAATCTATAATTAAATTTGAAACGCGCACTAATAAAGCTGACAGCCCTATAATATTTAAGGGTTCTAAAGCGCTTCGAGATTTGATTTTATAACTTTTGATAGCATTAATAACGAGGTAGCGAGCTAAAGCCATATTTAGTGGAGGAAGAGCAACTGCCGCTTGGCTCTCTTGTTGCCACTCAATGCCACCTTCTCCGAGCATGATAAGAGGACCAAAAACAGGGTCTAGCTCAACAGCGATTCTGAGTTCTTGAGCGCCAGCTCGATTTGCCATACTTTGTACTAATAGCCCTTCAATTCGAGCATTAGGAAAATTTGTTGAAACACGCTCCATAATCGCTTTCGCTGCATCTTCTACCTCTTTAGCATTGCGCAAATAGAGCATGACCCCTTGTACTTCTGACTTGTGTACAATATCAGGAGAACGCAGTTTCAAAGCAACGGGGTAACCAATTTTTTCTGCAATTTCAATGGCTTCATTGCTAGAGTGCGCTATCCATGTGGGTAAACTATTTAACCCGTAGGCTTTTAAAATAGGTTGAACTTCATGTGTATCCAGGTGCAACTTATTATTTTCCAATGCTTGCTGAATATATTCATGAGCCTGTTGTGTATTAGCGGTGATACCTACTGGAAGGGCTGGCGTTTCTTTTAATTGTTTTTGGTTGCGGCGATATTCCACCATATGCATGTAAGCGGTTATTGCCCCTTCTGGGGTACGGTAGGTTGGGATCCCCGCTTCACTAAATAGCCGACGAGATTCTTGAGATGAATATTCACCACACCAGTTAGTTAAGATAGTTAGCCATTTTCCGCGTGGGTGCTGTTTTATGGTTTTAATGATTTTTTCTGCCATGGTTTTGCTTTCAGTTATCGCACTGGGGGTGTGGATAAGCAATAAAGCGTCATGGTCGTGACTGTCGAGCATTTTGTTCAATACATTGATATAGCGCTCAACGGTGGAGTCATCTCCTAGGTCAATTGGATTTTTCGTCGATAAATCAAGCGGTAGAAGTGAACTTAATTCATTTTCTGTTTCAATACTTAACGTTGCAAGTTTGCCACTTCGCAAGAGAAGTTCATCGAGTGCCATCGCGGCAGGGGCTGAGCCATTGCTCATGATTGAAAGGCGTTCACCGCGTAATGGCGTCATGTAGCTTAATGTTTCGACAGCAGAAAACATTTCGTGAGTATCCTGTACACGAAGTAGCCCTGCACGCTGTATCGCAGCATCATAGGCAGCATCTAGGCTCGGTTTATCGCCTAGAAGTTCTTGTGCTTTGCGGGTGCGACCGCTTTTTATCACCAATATAGGTTTATTACGTGAGGCACTGCGAGATGACGATAAAAAGCGCCGTGCATCACTAATGCTTTCGAGGTACAACAAAATGGCACTGGTTTTGCTGTCACGCGCTAAATAATCAAGTAAATCGTCAATATCAATATCGATGCTATCACCCAAGGCAATAAAATAAGAAAAACCGATGTCTCGGTGCCTTGCCCAATCCAGAACGGTATTTGATACCGCAGCAGATTGAGAGATAAAAGCGAGTTTTCCTTTTAAGATTGGAATTGGCGAAAAACTGGCATTCAAGCCCTGCCAAGGGGCTAAAAAACCTAGGCTATTCGGGCCTAATAGGCGAATTTGATATTGCTGGGCAACTTTTTTTAATTCATTAAACTGAATTGAAGGGGACGATAAAATAATCACCACTTTACAACCCGCTTCCCCTAATTGCTGTAAACAGGTGATATTACGTGAGTAATGTGTGCAGATAACGGCAAGGTCAGGTTTGAGCGGTAATTTATCTATAGACGGATAGGCAAGCACGCCAAGGACAGAGTCTCGGTTTGGGTTAACAGGCAGAATAGGGCCTTTAAAGCCACTGGTAAGGAGGTTTTTCATCATTACCGAACCTGCACGGCCCGGATTTTCAGATGCTCCAATGACAACGATAGACTTTGGCCTGAATAAAGATTCTAACTGACTGACTAAACCCATAGTTGATAACCCTTTGCTTTGCTGAACGAGATAAGCGGCCAATAGATAAAAATTGGCTGAGTAATACTTATGAATACTATGCCTAATCTTTGCGATTGCGCTAGTTTATCCGGTGAGTTTAGTTAATTTATACAAGCACGTTCACGTTTTATTAGCACGACGATCTAAAAGTTGTCATTTAATGGTACTGGGCTCGAAAAGAAAGAGGAAAACAGTACCAATAAATAGTTAGAGGTAGGATTCGGTAAGTAGCTTCTGTGCAATAGGGTGGTGTGGTTTTCCTTCAAGATATTTTTGACGGAAAAGATTGAAGTGGCTAAATAGTTGTTTTGACGCGTTTAAATCTCCCGCGAGTTCTAAAACGGTAGCGGCGACCTCAGCAGTACAATGTTGTTCTTCCCTTGATGGCGTACGTAGTAAATAATCCGTTCTTGCTTTGGTATTAATTGAAAGCATCGGAATATCATTAAGATAAGGACTTTTACGAAACATTTTACGTGCTTCTGGCCAGGTCCCATCGAGTAAAACAAATAAAGCGGGTTTATCCGACAAAGTAGGTTCATTGACCACGACACGTTCATTTTGAGCGTAGCTTTCTGGAAAAATAAGGTAAGGTTGCCTTGTAGTGTCTTGCAATGCCGCCAGTAGTTGCGCATCAGGCTCTGTTCTTGACCATTGAAAGGCCAAAGTATCGGGTAAAATATCTGCAATCAGTTTTCCCGTATTACTTGGCTTGAATACTTCGCCATCAAACATAATCAAGCAGAATTGACTTTTTGCTTGTGACGATACGGTGTCTTGGCACAAACATTGTGGGATGGGTAACAAGCAATATTGGCAACGTTTTACTCGGCAGCCCCGCGCTTTAAACGGTTTAGTCGATAACGCGAGGCGTTGTTGACGCAGGTGATAAACGGCATTCGGAGTCATGTTAAGTGATATTTTTTAGGCCTAAAATGAAAGCGCATATTGTACGCAAAACGATTTCTATACGATAGAAGTATATTCAATAACTTTTAGATGAGATAATAGTGTGAATCGGTAGCGTAGCCATGCAACATCATGTAATCTTCGCGCCATAGCTTAGTAGGGGATAGTGATGAACGACTCGAATGATTTTAGTGGTAAAAACGGCAAAGTAAAAGTGATGTATGTCCGCAGTGAAGAGCAGGGCAACACGACAGGTAATGATAAACGCCGAGGCGGTGGCCGTGATGATAGGCGTGGTAATGACAAACGTGGTGGCGATAGACGAGATGGTGCTCGCCAAGATCGTGGTGGTCGCTCAAATCGCCCTGAAGGCGGTCGTGAAGGTCGTCGCTCCGATAACCGTAATGATGCACCTCGTGAACGTTCACCTTGGCGCACTGTTTCTAAGCCAGATAGCGAAGAGTTAGCGAATGACCATGGTGGAATTGTCGGTAAGAGCCAAATTGACCCTGAACAATTGCGTAAGCAGCGCCAAGAAGAAACCCGTATCTATGGTGAGAATGCATGCCAAGCCATGTTTAAAAACCGCCCTGATGCGATTGTTCGCGCGTGGTTCTTGCAATCTGTCACGCCACGTTTTCGTGATGCATTAAAATGGATGGCTGCAAATCGCAAGGCTTACCACGTTGTCGATGATGAAGAGTTATCGAAAGCATCGGGAACTGAACATCATGGTGGTGTGTGTTTTATCATCAAAAAACGTGGTGGTATGAGTGCCGATGCTTACTTGCAGCAAGCGACAGGCAATGACTGTGTATTAGCGCTGGAAGATGTGGGAAATCCACATAATCTGGGCGGTATTATGCGTAGTTGTGCGCACTTTGGTATCAAAGGGGTGATTTTGCAGGATGCTGGCATGCTGGAGTCTGGTGCGGCAATTCGTACCGCAGAAGGTGGTGCTGAGCACATTAAAGCGATTGATGCCGATGGATTAACGGATACTTTGGATAAATTCCGCAAAGCGGGTTATACCATTGTGACGACTTCCAGCCATAAAGGCAGCCAAGATCTCGCAAAAGCGAAGTTACCTGCCAAAATGGTCTTAGTTTTAGGCCAAGAAAGTGATGGTTTAAGTGATAGCACGTGGGACCAAGGTGATATGAGCCTGTATATCGGCGGAACAGGTAAAGTGGAAAGCTTGAACGTGTCTGTTGCAACGGGAATTATGCTGGCGCAGTGGTGGCAGCAGAACCAAGTTAAATAATACTTTTTCGTTATAAGATATCTAAAGCCATACATAAAAGGATGTGTTTCCTGCTATGTATGGCTTTTTGATATCTGTCATCAAGACGACTTAGTGGGATGGCCTCATTAATGAGCACCACCGTCTTTTGAACCCGCCCCAAATGGGGGCTTAGCGAACCAAACAATTACCATCAATAGGATAAAGATCCCAGCGGAGAGCCAAAATATCTCATTGGCTGACATAATCAACCCTTGGTCAGTAATGGTTTTAGCTAGGTAGGCTGCACTTTGCTGCTCATTCATCCCCATTTTTGCCAGTTCACTGTACATCTGTTGGGCATTTGGGTTGTATGGGTTAACAAACTCAGCAAGGTTTTCGTGGTGCATTGACTCTCTTTGGGTCCACATGGTTGTGGTTATCGATGTCCCGATCGCTCCAGCTAAGGTACGTGTAAAGTTGGACAAACTTGATGCAGAGGCCATTTTTTCTGGTGGTAAGCCAGATAACGTAATGGTTGTTAAAGGCATAAAGAAGCAAGCGATGGCTAAGCCCTGCACAAATTGTGGCCAAGCGGCTTCAGCAAAACTCATTCCAGGTTCGAAAGTATAAGCACGCCAATAGTAACAAACGGCATAGATAATAAAGCTGAATGTAACTAAATAACGCATATCAATTCGGTTACCAAAGCGGCCTATAATTGGCGTAATCAGTAGCGGTAATAACCCTACAGGAGCAGAGGCTAACCCAGCCCAGGTTGCGGTATAACCATAAACCTCTTGCAGCAATTGTGGCAGTAAGACAATCGTCCCAAAATAGAGCATGTAAGCCAGACTTAGGGACAAACAGCCAATCGTAAAGTTGCGTTCTTTAAACAGGGACAAGTCGATGACAGGATGGTCGTCTGTGAGCTCCCAAACAATTAAAAAGGCAATTGCGACAACGGCAATAACGGTTAGGACGATAATTTCAGTTGAATTAAACCAATCCAACTCTTTGCCTTGGTCAAGCATGATTTGTAACGCACCAATACCGACAACCAAGAGTACTAAACCAATAGTATCAATACGCTGAATAGATATTTTAGTTTCACGGCCTTTTAAGGTATGCATGATGGCAAAAATAATCGCAATACTAAATGGTACATTGATAAAAAATATCCAGCCCCAATGGTAGTTATCACTAATATAGCCACCAAGAATAGGTCCACAAATCGGGGCAATCACGATAGTCATTGACCAAAGCGCGAGTGCCATATTGCGTTTAGCGGGAGGGTAATTATTAAGCAGCAGACTCTGGGACAAAGGAATGAGCGGCCCTGCAACTAAACCTTGTAAAACACGGAATAAGATCAACATCTCTAAGCTGCCGGAAATACCGCACAACCATGAAGTTAAAGCGAATAAGCCTGTAGACCATAAAAATAGCCTGACTTCACCAATCCTACGCGCTAACCAACCAGTAACAGGGATGGAGATGGCATTGGCAACACCAAAAGAGGTTATTACCCATGTCCCTTGTGAGTTGGATGCTCCTAAGTTTCCAGCAATGGTCGGAATAGCTACGTTAGCAATTGTGGAATCAAGAACTTGCATAAATGTTGCCAACGAAAGGGCAATCGTCATCCAGGCGAGTTTTGATCCCGTTAAAGGTGCTGTCGTCACGATTGCACCTCCACCTATTGATTTCCTAGGTTATTATTAATTATCTCAGTAACTATTTTGTCGACAGGAGACATATCCACCGCTAGTGCAGCGGTATGGTAAGCGGGGGTGTCGCGCATCCCTTTAGAAAGTACTTTGCCGTTTTTATCTAACGTATCAACCGTCACTTCGGTGGATAAACCGATACGTAGTGGATGCTCTTCAAGCTGAGTTTCATCTAAGGCAATACGTACAGGAAGGCGCTGGACGACCTTGATCCAGTTACCACTGGCATTTTGTGCAGGTAATAAAGAGAATGCGCTACCTGTTCCCATATCAAGTCCCACAACAGTGCCGTTGAATACGATATCTTTACCGTAAAAATCCGTCGTGATTTTCGCCGATTGGCCGATACGCATATCTGCAAGTTGTGTTTCTTTAAAGTTCGCATCAATCCACATTCCCTTAGAAGGGACGATGGCCATTAACGGTGTTGAAGGGGTGATTTGTGATCCCACTTGTACACTGCGACGAGAAACATAGCCATCAACAGGGCTAACAATCTTAGTTCGTTGTAAGGTCAGCCAAGCATTTCTAACTTGGGTCGCTGCTTGTTCTACAGCCGGTTGTTTTTCAATTGAGCTATTTAAAACGATGGCTTGATTCGCATTATACTGTTCTATTGCCATGTCTAACGCAGCTTTTGCACTGACAACGGCTTCTCTAGCGTGTTGCAGTTCTTCTTTACCAATAACATGGCTGCTGCCTAACACTTCTCGACGTTTTAAATCATTCTGTAAGCGGTTTAATTCAGAACGTTTTACCTGAATATTGGCTTGGAGTTGGCGGCTATTAACCATGTGCTGGCGGGTCTGACGCACGCTATTTGCTAATTCTGTTTTTGCTTTATCGAGGGTTAACTCGGCATCTCGTGGGTCGAGTTCAACCAAAACGGTACCACTGGTTACAAAATCGGTATTATCCACATTGACCGTCATGACGCTCCCGGAAACTTGGGATTGTATTTGCACCTGATTCCCCGCGACATAAGCGTTGTCTGTTGACTCATAGTGGCGAAGAACGAGATACCAGTAGACCCCCCAGCCAACGCCTATAATAAGAAACAATAGCGTCAAAAAGATAAGCGCATTTTTGCGTTGTCTTTTTTTATTTGGTTGGTGAGTTTGCGTTTGTTGCATTTCCTCAGGGGAACTCATACTCGTATTTCTCCATTTTTATGGATAAGGATCACGGTTGTTTCCAGTAGTTAGGTGTTAACCACTGGAAACTGAGACTACAAATGATTTTGCTGTTTGATGGGATATCGTAAAGCATAAGGGTGAAAGGATAATGATATATTATTGGGTGAAAAGTTTTTTTTCACCGTTGAGCTTAAGAATGGCTCAAATACATTAACCTTACAAAAATAATGGTTAATCTTTTATAGTATCCAGTTTTGTCAGTAATTTACGCATCAGCGTATTAAGTTGTTGTTTTTCATCAATATCTAAAACAGACCAAATATCAATTAATGCGCTGTGTTGAGGTGGTAATAGACCATTTAAAAATTCAGCCCCTTTTTCTGTGAGGTGTAGATGAAGGCAACGTCTATCATTGTGACTCTCTTTGCGTTCAATCCAACCATTTTTTTCCAGTTCATCTGCAATGCGTGTCGCATTGGTTCGAGAGGAACCAAGGGCAGCACTGAGTTCAGATGGCTGAATACTGCGGGAGTCTTTTGTATCAAGGATCATGAGCGCCATAAATAGTGTTTCATTAATACCTTGGGACCTTAACATATTATTTCGCGCTTCAAGTAATTTCCCATGAACATGCATACATAGGCGTGTTAAAAGAATTTCTTGATACGGAATAGGGTTTTCATGTGAATCTTGCTGTTCTACACGAGTATTGAGTAACTCTTCAGTAGGTGTAAATGAACTTTCCATTATTGGGATACCTTATTAGTTTCAGTTGGTAAGATTACAACTGTCATCAACCATCTAAATGGTATATTAAAAGATAGAATTAGCAATTGTACTTAATTAATATCGCCGATTTTATTTTGATAATGATACATGATTCATAAATTTTATGAATGTAATTTACCTATTTTAGTATAGCGCACTAACTATTTTATACTGATAGCGTCACTTTTGGTTGCAAAACAACCAATTTAACACTCAATTAAAGGCTAATTTCAATCATATGAAACAATATATAATCACATGACATTAACTCAATACCATTTTTTTTGTTACCCAATAATTACAACTTAGATAGATACACTTAGTTAGTAGGTATAACTACCTATTTTTGTATAATTAAAACATTATTTGACGTAACAGTAATTTGAGATCTTAACAGTTATACTACCTTTTTATAGAGTCATTGTATTTGTTTAACTGTGTCATTCACTAATATTTACTTTGTTTACTATTACAGTTGATAACTATTAGTTCTATGATAAATGGTTTACTTGTTCAACATATTGGTAGATAAGATTGAGGCTCATCACTTTAATGTATTATGATTTTTTATATATTAAGGAGAGCTCAAAAAATCGTTATCTAAAAAGAGATTGATATCAGTATGAGTAGCAACTAGTCATCAGTTATGGTGATGATGGGGTCAAAACGAATACCAATAGCCCAAATGATTAAACTTAGGGTCGTCAAAATTGCCCCTGCAACAGCTACGCCTTCCCAACCTGCATGTTCATAGGCATAACCTGAAAGCAGGGAGCCGAGTGCTCCACCTATGAAATAACTCGTCATATAGCCGGCTGTTAGGCGATTACGCGCTTCGGGTAATATACGATATAACGTACTTTGACTGGTGACATGGACGGCTTGCACCGCAAGGTCTAGCACCAAAACTCCGATGATAAAGGCGACGAGAGAATATTTAGCTAAACCGATGGGTATCCAGGACAATAGTAATAAAACTAGTCCGATTGTTGTGATGATTTTTCCTTTTCCTTTATCGACAAGATGCCCTGCTTGGGAAGCCATGAGTGCACCTGCGGCACCGACTAGGCCAAATAAGCCAATAGTCCCTTCAGAATAGTTGAATGGTGGGCTGGCTAACAAAAAAGCCATTGCGGTCCATAACAAACCAAAATTGGCAAATGATAATGCACCGAGCGAAGCGCGTACCGCAAGTACTGGGGTTCCAAAAAATAGTCGGCCAATAGAGCAAATCAGCTGAAAATAGTTTAGGTTGGTTTTTTGATGGTAACGAGGGAGTTTAATTGCTAGAACAATCATTAACAGCATCAATAATGCAAAAGCCACCCAATAGATAGCACGCCAACCACCGACCATAGCAACAGCGCCTGAAACGGTTCTTGCAAGTAGAATTCCCAGTAATAACCCACTCATGATCATTCCTACCGCTTTACCGCGTTTATGTGGCTTAGCAATAGATGCAGCGAGTGGGATCAGGACCTGTGCGACAACCGAAAACAGCCCTGTCAGGGCGGTACCTAAAAGGATTTGCCAAACATTATTTGAAAGCGCTGTAATTAATAACCCTAATGCCGAAAGAAAGGTCATGGTTAAAATTAAACGCTTACGTTCAAACAAGTCGCCCAAAGGGACTAAAAAAAGTAAACCTGCCGCATAGCCCAGCTGGGCCGCAGTGACAATAAACCCAGCCATATTCGTGGTTAAATTAAACTGCCCCGCAATAGTGTCTAAAAGCGGTTGAGCATAGTAATTACTGGCAACGACGAGACCTGTGGCAATGGCCATTAAAATAGTGAGGCCTGTTGTTAGCTCTGCAGTTTGGGTCTGTTTCATGAGGATTACCTATTATTAGCTAGGCGACTACTATAAACAAAATTTATTACCTTGGTTTATTTCTTTTTGTCATTGATGCAAAAAAGCCACCGGCTAGGGTGGCTAAGGTTATTAATTGGGTTGTTTGTTCTTATTTAGCGGCTGCTTGGGCTTCCTTTACCCAACCATCAAAAGTGGATTGGTGAGCTTTGATCCAAGCATTTGTGTGGCGCTGAATGTCTGATTGTGATGCTTCACCGTTATGCATTCTTAAATTCTGCGCATTAATATCGGCAATAGGCAACTTCATTACTTCAAATAATTTTGCTGCAGCAGGGTTATCCGCAGCCCATTTTTTATTGGCGACGATATGCATGGTATTCGGTGGGAAACCATAGTTTTTTCCGTTAGGTAATGTGGTATCTGTTTTTTCACCATTTGGCATTGAAGAGAATGGTACTTCTAACCAGACCACGTCACGACCCGGCTTGAGGACATCACTTATCCAGTAAGGCGTCCAAGTATAATATAAAATAGGCTTACCTTCTTTATATCGGGTAATGGTATCCGCCATCATCGCGGCGTAGTTACCTTGGTTATGGTCGACCGTTTTTTCTAGGTCATAAGCTTTTAAGTGGTTATTAATCGCAGCTTCACAGCCCCAACCTGGGTTACATCCCGTTAAATCCGCTTTACCATTACCATTTGAATCGAAGAGTTTAGCAATTTTAGGGTCTTTGAGTTGTTCAACATTGGTAATGTTGTATTTCTCAGCCGTTTTTTTGTCAATAAGGTAGCCTTGGGCCGCATTGACAACATAGTTGCCTTGGCGGTAGAACACATTATCACCGCCAGCGGCGTCATATTGCGCATTATGTAAAGGAACCCAGCTGGTGGCTAAGTAAGTTGCATCACCGTTCGCAATAGAGGCGTAAGCCACGTTATAGTCGACCTCTTTGATAGGTTGAACATCATAGCCGAGCTCTTCAAGGGCTTTCGCCACAATCAGTGTTTGGAACGTTTCCTCACTGATCGTACTTTGAACAGGGTTAATTTTTATCCCTTTGCCCGGTAGGTCGTCGGCACTTGCTAATGGGACGGTAAATATGGCTGTTAGTGCAGATGCAAGAATGATTTTATGTTTCATTATATTGTTCCCTCTGTTTTTTCGCAGCGAGCTTGGCTTTAAAGTTAAGAGCCAAGTTAGGTGCCACGTGAATGGCACTCAGGTGAATGGAGGATGTTTTGATTAATGGTTTTTTTTACAAAATGGGCGCATAACTAACCCAATAGGGCCTTTTTGATACCAACGACATGATGTTTTGCCGCGCGTATCTTGCCCCAAAGATTGGGTAAAACGGTCTAAAATGATAGCTAGGATAACAATACCGACCCCTCCGACAGATGCGAGACCCATATCAAGGCGACCAATACCCCGTAAGACCATTTGGCCTAAGCCTCCGACGGCGATCATTGATGCGATAACAACCATCGACAGCGCTAACATTAAGGTTTGGTTTACCCCGGCCATAATGGTTGGCATCGCCAGTGGCAATTGCACTTTAAATAGCATTTGGCGGGGACTTGCACCGAATGACTCAGCGGCTTCAATTAAGTCAGCTGGGACTTGTTTGATCCCTAAAATGGTTAAACGAATGATTGGCGGTAGAGCAAATATTATGGTGACGACGACACCAGGCACATTACCGATACCAAATAACATAACAATCGGGACTAAATAGACAAATGCGGGTGTGGTTTGCATCGCATCAAGTAATGGGCGAATAACTTTAGCCGCTCTATCACTACGCGCTAGCCAAATACCTAACGGTAGTCCTATCACAATACAAAATAGTAAAGACGTGAGGACCAGAGAGAGTGTCACCATGGCTTCCGACCAAGCCCCAATTGCTCCGATGACTATCATCGAAATAAATGTGGCCACACCCATTGCACGTCCTGCTAATTGCCAAGCGAGTAACGCGAAAATGATAATGGCAACGGGGGACGGAAGTGAGGTAAGAAATTGTTCAAACCCACTCAAAATGAAATCAATAGGGGCTCGTATCCCTTGGAATACCGGACGAAAGTTGAGGACAACCCAGTCAATTGCATGCGCAACCCATGAATCAAGGGGGATCAGTGTGTGCTGGAAGGGATCCATAATATTAAACTGGTCAGGTATGATGCTATCTGTTGGGGCGGCATCAAGCCAATCACTCGAACTGGTATCAGCAGGTGTAGTTGTGTCCGATGCATTGCCCCAAGGATCATCCGCAGAGGTATTTGTCTCGCTAGAGCTTGTTGCTGCCCATGGGTCATCAGCAGGTGTATTTTCAGTACCTTGTGTTGGTGTATCAGTGACTTCAGTATCAGCCCATGGATCTTGTTGGTTCGTCGTTGTTTCTTGATTTTGCTTACTCATTTGGTGTCTCCTTATCCAGCGCTTGTAACAGCATTCCTTTTGAAATCACGCCCAAATACCGGTTTTTTTCGTTAATAACCGGAACGGCGCAAGGGGCCTGTGCTACTGTAGAAATAACTTCATTTAAGGATGTATCACCTTGAATGGGTTCGATATCAGTTAAAATTGCGGCTTCAATACCTGCTTTTTCATGAAGCGCTTTCTCTAAGGATTCAACAGAAACCACACCAGCAAAAGTATGTCCTCGGGAGATTAAATAACCGTGATAGCGATCTTCATCGTTGAGGACTTTTAGCGCGGAACGGGGACCAAAACCCGGTGCGATGTGCAATAGAGCATTTGGCCGTCTGCGTGCGATGTCCTTAGCACTGAAAACTTGGCTGATATCTACACCACGGAAAAAGGTCTTAACGTAGTCATTCGCGGGGTTATTGAGTATCTCATCAGGTGTGCCGACCTGAACGACAACGCCTCCTTGCATAATGGCAATGCGGTCACCAATTCTCATGGCTTCATCAAGATCATGGGAAATAAAGACAATCGTGCGTTGTTTGTCCCCTTGCAAGGAGAGCAGTTCATCTTGCATTTCAGTACGGATTAATGGGTCGAGAGCTGAGAATGCTTCATCCATTAACAGAATATCAGGATCATTGGCGAGTGCTCTGGCTAACCCGATACGTTGGCGCATCCCGCCAGATAGCTCATCTGGATATGAATTTGCCCATTTTTCAAGGTTAACTTGCTCAAGCGCATTCATGGCTTTCTTATGGCGCTCTTCTTTTGGGATACCAGAAAGTTCCATGCCAAAAGCAGTGTTATCGATAACGTTCATATGTGGCATCAATGCAAAGGATTGAAACACCATACTAATTTTTGTTCGCCTAACTTCGCGCAGTGCTTTGTCAGAGATATTGGAAATATCGTCTCCATCTATCATGACTTGCCCGCTAGTCGGTTCTATCAGGCGATTGAGGAGGCGCACCAAGGTCGATTTCCCTGAGCCAGAAAGTCCCATGACAACAAAGATTTCGCCTTCTTCAATCGTCAGATTAACATCTTGAACACCTACGGTAAGGCCTGTTTTTTCAAAGATATCATCTTTATTCATACCTGATTCTAATAGCTTAAATGCTTGATCAGGGTTATCCCCAAATATTTTATATAAATTTTTAACTTGTAATTTTATTGCCATATATTATTTACCCAATTTTCAATCAACAAGGAAGATAAATTACCTATATTGAATGTGATGAATTCTATAGTGATAGTTAACACTATGTTTCCTAACTATGTTTTCTAACTATGATTATCCTTTGAAAATTATTAGGGCAGAGATTCCTATATTTAGTTTAATGGGCTAGTTAATTATGGATTAAATTCAAATTCCTCCGTTTGAGTTATTAGTAAAATTTGCAAGCAATAAACCCTAGCATAATAAAATCAGCTGACAACCCTAGGTTAAGTATAATTAATCAAAAAATTAGAGAGGAATAATGATTTTATTCGTGTAAATAAAATCGATATCTAAGCTATATACTAATAACCTCTATAATATTCATGTTAATGTTAACTTGCTGGTGAGATTGAATTTATTTAAAAATAATTTACATTTAATTTATCAATGTGGGGATTACATGTTCTGTTCTATTTTTAGGTGAAACAGATGCTAGGTTGATAGGTGAAAAAAAAGAAATTAACAGTAAATGCATTAATTAAATTTATCTAAAATAAAGTGAAACTTGATTGAATTGAGAAATAAGGCCAGATTAACTCATTAAAAATGAATAATTGAACAGATATACATATAAAAAACGAACGAAATTGTTCGTTTATTGAACTAAAAAATACCATGATAAATAATTTCGTTATAATTCATCATGGTATGATTTTTATTGTGAATTGTTTTTATTGATAAATCAAATTAACGATTTGGTTAAAAATCCCAGTCATCATCTTCGGTACTGACTGCTTTACCAATAATATAAGATGAACCTGAGCCTGAAAAGAAATCATGATTTTCATTTGCATCAGGAGATAATGCCGATAATATCGCGGCACTCACATCGGTGACAGTATCTGGAAATAAGGCTTCATAACCTAAGTTCATTAATGCTTTATTTGCATTGTAATGAAGGAATTTTTTGACATCTTCCGACCACCCTACAGAGTCATAAAGTTCTTGGGTATATCTCACTTCATTTTCATATAAATCGAATAATAATGAGAATGTGAAATCCTTAATTTCTTTTTGGGCATTCTCATCATATTGTGTTAATGATTTTTGGAATTTATAACCAATATAATAGCCATGTATAGCTTCATCTCGAATAATTAAACGTATAAGATCGGCGGTATTAGTTAACTTCCCTCTACTTGACCAATACATTGGTAAATAGAAGCCTGAATAGAATAGGAATGACTCTAAAAAGACGCTAGCGACCTTTTTCTTTAAAGGGTGTGAATCACAATAGTAAGATAGGATGATCTTCGCTTTATTTTGCAATGCAATGTTTTCTTCACTCCAGCGGTATGCATCATCGACATCAATCGTTGAACAAAGTGTTGAAAATATTGAGCTATAAGAGCGTGCATGTACGGCTTCCATAAAGCTAATATTTGATAAAACCGCTTCTTCATGAGGTGTTTGAGCATCTGGCATTAAACAAGGCGCACCAACCGTATTTTGAATGGTATCTAGTAGAGTGAGGCCAGTAAATACACGTATAGTCAGCTGTTTTTCTGCAGCAGTTAGGGTATTCCAAGAAGGAATATCATTAGATAATGGCACTTTTTCTGGAAGCCAGAAATTACTGGTTAATCGGTTCCATACTTCTAAGTCTTTATCATCCTGAATGCGGTTCCAATTAATGGCTTTTACTGGTGTGTTAGATGTGCTGGTGGTCATAAATATTTTCCTATTACAAAGTGCAAGATACGCAGCCTTCGACCTCTGTTCCTTCGAGGGCGGTTTGGCGTAATCGGATGTAATACAATGTCTTAATTCCTTTTCGCCAAGCATATATTTGCGCTCGGTTAATATCTCGTGTTGTGGCATCATCTTTAAAAAAGAGTGTCAGAGATAAACCTTGGTCAACGTGCTGAGTTGCCATGGCGTAAGTATCAATAATTTTTTCAGGACCGATTTGGTAAGCATCTTGGTAATATTCTAAGTTCTCATTCGTCATAAAAGGAGCAGGGTAATAAACACGACCAATTTTACCTTCTTTACGAATTTCAATTCGTGAAACAATGGGGTGGATGCTTGATGTTGAATTATTGATGTATGAGATAGACCCTGTAGGCGGGATCGCTTGCAAGTTCTGGTTATAAATCCCATAGGTAATGACAGACTGTTTTAAGGCCTGCCAATCTTCACGAGTTGGAATTTCGATACCCGAACGTCGGAATAATTCCTGAACGGTTTGTGTTTTTGGTAGCCAAATATTGTTGATATATTTATCAAAATAATCACCAGAGGCATAAGTTGAATGTTCAAAACCAACAAATGCAGTTTTTCTTTCAATGGCTAATTGGTTCGATGTTTTTAATGCGTAATAGGTGACGGCATAAAAATAGATATTGGTGAAATCGAGCGCTTCTTCTGAGCCGTAATAGATATGCTCCCTTGCTAGGTAGCCATGTAAATTCATTTGCCCTAATCCAATCGCATGTGATTGCCGGTTACCTTCAGCAATGGAAGGGACAGAACGAATATCACTCATATCTGAAACCGCACTCAATGCTCTAACAGCAGCAGCTATTGATTGAGCGAAATTTGGTGAATCCATCGTTTTAGCGATATTCATGGAGCCTAAATTACAGCTAATATCTTTACCAATTTGTTGATAGCTTAAATCGTCTTCATAAACACTTGGGCGATTAACTTGCAGTATTTCTGAGCACAGATTGCTCATATTAATGCGTCCTGCGATAGGGTTAGCTCGGTTGGCCGTATCTTCAAATAAAATATAGGGGTAGCCAGATTCAAACTGGATCTCAGCTAAAGTTTGGAAAAACTCACGCGCATTAATTTTGTATTTTTTTATCCCTTTGTTATTGACCATTTCATGGTATTTGTCTGTAACACTAATCTCAGACATAGGGACACCATAGATGCGCTCAATATCATAAGGGGAGAACAAATACATGTCCTGGTTATCTTTCGCTAGTTGGAAAGTGATATCAGGGATCACTACCCCTAAAGATAGTGTTTTAATCCGTATTTTTTCATCCGCATTTTCACGCTTAGTGTCAAGAAAACGCATAATATCAGGGTGATGAGCGTTCAAATAGACTGCGCCAGCACCTTGCCTAGCACCGAGTTGGTTCGCATAAGAAAATGCGTCTTCCAACATTTTCATGACAGGAACAACCCCAGAAGATTGGTTTTCAATCAATTTTATTGGGGCGCCTTGCTCGCGTAAATTAGTCATCAGAAAGGCGACACCACCACCTCGTTTGGACAACTGTAAAGCTGAATTCACTGAGCGGCCAATAGATTCCATATTGTCTTCAATTCTTAAAAGAAAACAAGAAATTAGCTCACCGCGTTGTTTTTTTCCGCAGTTCAGGAAAGTGGGCGTTGCAGGTTGAAAACGACCCGTAATAATTTCATCGACATATAACTTAGCAAGGGACTCATCTCCTTGAGCAAGTGTTAAGGCAACCATACAGACGCGATCTTCATAGCGTTCGAGATAGCGTTTGCCATCAAAAGTTTTCAGTGTATAGCTAGTGTAATATTTAAAGGCACCTAGGAATGTTTGAAAACGGAATTTGTGAGCGTATGCCTGTTTAAATAATGCTTTGATAAATTCAAAGTCATATTGTTCTAATACACTTTCTTCGTAATAATTTTCTTGTACTAAAAAGTCTAATTTTTCTTTTAAATCATGGAAAAATACGGTGTTTTGGTTCACATGCTGTCGAAAATAGTGGTGAGCCGCTTCTTTGTCCTTATCAAATTGAATACGGCCTTCGTTATCATATAAATTTAACATTGCATTGAGTGCATGATAATCGACATCTGATGTATTTTGCATTTTATCCATTTGAAATAACTCTAGTTGTTTGTACGTTGCCAAAACGTTTTTAGGCCTCGTTGAACGGATTGAACATCTTTATCAGTACCAAGAAGTTCAAAACGATATAGGTAGGGGACATGGCATTTTTGCGCGATGATATCTCCAGCGATCGCATAGGCATCACCAAAATTGGTATTACCCGCGGCAATAACACCACGGATAAGTGCGCGATTGACGTCAATATTAAGAAATTGGATCACTTCTTTTGGAACGGCACCTTTTGTTCCGCCACCACCGTAGGTCGGTAGTAGTAAAACATACGGCTTTGTTGCAATTAAGCTACTTTCATGATTGCCAATAGGTAGCCGTGTTGCAGGGACATCTAGCTTTTCAATAAAGCGATGACAATTTTCTGAGCGACTTGAAAAATAGATGAGTGATTCCGTTTCCATGACGTCACCTAAGCGGCTAATAGGCTAATCATGTCTGGCCGAAAACCCGCCCAATGTTTGTCACCCGCAATAACGACAGGGACTTGCTGATAGCCTAATTTTTTTACAAGTTCAAGGGCTTGGCTATCTTCAGTGAGGTCAATTATTTGGTAGGGAATCGCTTTGCGGTCTAAGGCTTGATAAGTAGCATTACACTGAACGCAGTTAGGTTTACTATAAATGGTAATCTCAGCCATGTTATTTACCTTTTGAATGTTTATTAGCATTAAAAATAAGATATGCGATACACAAATACTATATATGGATTTTAAATTTATCAACCATACAATATGTAGTGAATATGAAATGTTGAATGATAATTATTCTAATTGTTGGCTAGGTGGTTATTAACATTGAAAATAAAAAAATAGTGTATTAGATGATTCAAAGAGACACTCTAAGAAAAAAGATCATTGCAAAGTGGAAATAATTTACTCTATAACTGTATATACAATCAGGTAATTGAGTCCTTTTGAGGAGATACTATGTACCATCAATATTTAGCAACCCCGGATAAATTTCCTAAACCGTGGATCCATATTACGGCTGATGATGACGGAGTAACTAGCCTCTATTTTGTTGATGAAAAAACAGAAAAAGAAACAAAGAATGATCATTCCAAGCTTTGTGTGAAAGAATTAAAGGAATATTTTAATCACAAAAGAACCGCGTTTACGGTTTCATTAAACCCACAGGGAACAGAATTTCAGAAAAAAGTCTGGAAACACCTTTGTGGGATCCCTTATGGGGAGCGATGGAGTTATAAAGATTTGGCCTTAAAGCTAGGATCCGTTAATTATTGCCGTGCTGTCGGTATGGCAAACTCCCGTAATCCAATCTCATTAATTGTTCCTTGTCATCGAGTTCTTGGACACGATGGGAAATTAGTGGGATATACAGGGGGCTTAGATATTAAAGATTGGTTACTGTTGCATGAGAAGTAAAATCTAAATAATTAACTATAAGTAATACTATTAGTTGTGATAATTACTATTGTTAAGAATTATTATCGAAATTAGAGCCTATTCTGTCGATAAATAATATTTTTTTACCTTTTTAGTCCATTTTCGTGATCTAGGTTGTAGACAAGTAACTGAGAAATCTGATGTACTGAGCTCGATACAGATGGTGTGTCTATTTTATTTTAAAGGTAATATTTGATGTCTAAAGTTAAAGGTAACGTTAAGTGGTTCAACGAATCTAAAGGTTTTGGTTTTATCACTCCAGAAGATGGTAGCAAAGATGTATTTGTTCACTTTTCTGCGATTATGGGCGATGGTTTTAAAACCTTAGCTGAAGGCCAAAAAGTGGAATTTGAAATTACTGAAGGTGCTAAAGGCCCATCTGCTGCTAACGTTATTCCTCTGTAATTTTTATAATTACGATTAAAACGAACAGCTGAAAACTCGCCCTAGCTATCTAGGGCGAGTTTTTTTATCTATAAAAAATAAAAAAGGCCTGATATAAACCAGACCTTTTCATCTATAAATTAACCCGTTGAGACTATTTAACTTCTTCACCTTTAGCTTGTAAATCAGCGTGGTAAGAAGAGCGAACGAATGGGCCACAAGCAGCATGAGTGAAGCCCATAGCCATGGCTTCTTCTTTCATTTCATCGAACTCAGCAGGGCTGACATAGCGTTTGACGGGTAAGTGATGGCGACTTGGTTGTAAGTATTGGCCTAGTGTAAGCATCGTTACACCATGGCGACGTAAATCGCGCATAACTTCAATGATCTCTTCATTGGTTTCACCAAGACCGACCATTAACCCAGATTTAGTTGGGATATCGGGGTGCGCTTCTTTAAATTTTTCGAGTAATTTTAAAGACCATTCATAGTTAGCACCTGGACGAACTTGGCGGTAAACACGCGGCACGTTTTCAAGGTTATGGTTAAACACATCTGGCGGTGTTGCGGTTAAAATCTCTAACGCGCGATCCATACGGCCGCGGAAATCAGGAACCAGTGTTTCAATTTTAATTGATGGGCTTTTTTCACGAATAGCACGAATGCAATCAGCAAAATGTTGTGCTCCGCCATCACGTAGGTCATCACGGTCAACTGACGTGATGACAACATAGCGTAATGCCATATCTTTAATTGTTTGCGCTAATTTTTCAGGTTCGTTTGCATCCGGTGCATTGGGTCGACCATGGGCCACATCACAGAATGGGCAACGGCGGGTACAAATAGCGCCCAAAATCATAAAGGTCGCAGTACCGTGGTTAAAACACTCAGAAAGGTTAGGGCATGAAGCCTCTTCACACACAGAGTGTAAGCCATTTTTACGCATGGCGGCTTTAATACCTTGAATACGAGTGGAATCAGCCGGCAGCCTAATTTTCATCCAGTCAGGTTTACGTAGAATCTCTTCTCGTTCAGTCACAACGTTTTTGACAGGGATCAGCGCCATTTTGTCGGCGTCACGATATTTAATTCCGCGTTCTATCTGAATTGGTTTACTCATAATATGACGGTTCCAGTTATCTTTTATGCTGATGGATAAGTGATAATTCTAAATAAAACTAAATGGAGGCTGTTATCCATTCATTAAAATAATTTTTAAAATTGTTAAAAATTATAGCATTATTATTGAACAATATGAAATCCCAGTGTGTCACAGAATTGGCGAATTAGCACAGGCTGAACATCAGAAACTGACACTTTGGGAGCAAGGTCACTCACCTGAGTCATTTTTAATTCGCTGTAACCACAAGGGTTAATGCGGTTAAAGGGTTCAAGATCCATATCAATATTTAATGCGAGACCATGAAAAGAACAACCTTGCCGTATGCGTAATCCGAGGGAGCAAATTTTATCGCCATTAACATAGACACCAGGAGCATCAGGGCGAGGATACGCTGCAATATTAAAATGGGCAAGGGTATTCACGACGGTATTTTCTAGTGCGCTGACGAGTTCTCTGACACCAATTTTATTGCGTTTTAAGTCAAGCATCACGTACATCACTTGCTGTCCTGGGCCATGGTAGGTGACTTGGCCACCTCTATCACTTTGAATAACTGGAATATCCCCAGGCGCCAGAACGTGTTCTGCTTTTCCGGCTTGGCCTTGAGTAAATACGCGAGGATGTTCAACCAGCCATATTTCATCATGAGTTTCAGGCGTACGGTGTTCAGTGAAATGGTGCATCGCATCAGAAACAGTTTGATAAGGAGCAAGGCCGAGTTGGCGTATGGTTATACATCTATCTGACAAAATTTAGGTGTCCACGTTGTCTTTATCGTTGCGGGCAGTATAACGCCTATGTTTGCCATACTTCAAGCTAACATCGTATCTGGTACTTGCATAAAATGTGATTCAAATTGGAATCAAATGTTATTTAGGTGTAAATGTAATCCACGCTAAAGTAGAGGAACAAAACGAAAAAAGGCCGAATAGCAACAGACTATTCGGCCTTTGATGTGGGTCTTTAATACAGTTTTGATTAAAGCACTACTTTCACTAACTCTAATGCACCTAACTCAGTATACAAGGTTTCAACTTGTTCAATATGAGTTGCATTAATAGTAATAGAAACTGAGTGATAATTGCCTTTGCTACTTGGTTTTACGTCTGGGCTATAGTCACCTGGCGCATGGCGCTGTACCACTTCAACCACTTGATCAACCAGCTCAGGCTGTGCCAAGCCCATTACTTTGTAGGTTAATGGACATGGGAACTCAAGCAGTTCACCTAATTTCGTTTTCATGGGCACTCCTAATTTTTAAATTGGGCTGCTGGCTGAAAAAGATTGGCTGGTATTATTAAACCAGCCAATGAGAAGTATTCATCCAACAAACATTTCGATACTTACTATATTTCAATATTTACTATATGAGGGCGACTTGTTTTAGTTTCAAGTCTTAACCAAACCAGCGATGAAAGAGTAACTTGATGTAGTCAATTAATCGGCTGAAGAAACCACCTTCTTCAACATCTTTTAACACCGCTAGAGGGTGTTGTTCGATGATTTTGCCATCAAGCTGAAAACTAATTGTCCCGACTTGTTGGCCTTTGGTTAACGGGGCTTCGAGCTCAGCTGTCGATAATTCATAGCTAGCTTTTAAATCTTTTAAGCGGCCACGTGGGATTGTGAGGTATAAATCTTCTGTGACACCTAATTTTACTTCATTTTCATCACCAAACCAGACTGGCACACTGGCAAAGTCAACATTGGCTTGTAATGGCTTAACGGTTTCATAAAAACGGAAGCCATAAGTGAGTAATTTTTTGCTCTCTGCATCACGGCCTTTGCTGCTTTTCCCCCCCATAACAACGGAGATCAGGCGCATGTCGCCTTCGGTTGCTGATGCGACAAGGTTGTAGCCCGCGGCATTAGTATGGCCTGTTTTGATGCCATCAACAGCTAAGCTCTTATCCCACAGCAGCCCATTGCGATTTGTTTGGCGGATATTGTTAAAGGTAAATTCTTTCTCTTTATAGATAGCGTATTCTTCAGGTACATCACGCACTAGCGCTTGGCCAATAAGGGCCATATCACGGGCTGAGCTGTACTGACCATCCGCATCTAAACCATGAACCGTTTCAAAATGGGTGTTTTTTAGCCCTAATTTGTTCACGTAGCCATTCATTAATTGTACAAAGTTGGTTTGATCACCTGCAATATAGTCGGCCATTGCAACACAAGCATCGTTACCTGATTGCAAATTAATGCCCCGAGTTAGCTGGGATACGCTAACGCGATCGCCAGGTTTTAAGAACATCAATGATGAGCCTTTAAATATTGGGTTACCCGTCGCCCACGCATCATTTCCAACCGTGACAATATCATTTTCACCAATTTTGCCTGACTTAATTGCCTGACCGATAACATAGCTGGTCATCATTTTAGTCAAACTCGCAGGGTCGCGACGTTGGTCTGCATTACTTTCAGCAAGAACTTTGCCTGAATTATAATCAATTAATATATAAGCTTCTGCATCAATCGCAGGTGCAGCAGGAATTGATGGGGTCGGGAAAGTTTCATTAGCATTTGCAATATTAGCAGTCATAAGAAGGAGTGCGGAGCCCAGCACTGTATGACGCACGATGCGTGATGGAGCGACATTATTCATGGTTTTACCATTACATCCGAAATTCGGTTAACACAAGGAGGCGCAGTTTAGCAAAAGAAAGGGGTAAGAAAAAAGTGACTTTTGCGCTGCACCAATGATTTTTTTGTCAGTTCAATATTGCCTGAATTTAGGTTGCTCCAAATAGACGTGAGCGACCTAAGTTAGCATCGCTTTATGGCGCAACGACCATTGACGATTGATTTTTTTCAGACTGTAAACGGCCTTGAACCTCAACAGCTTGCTGTCTTGTACTAAATGGCCCTAATTGTACTCGGAAAATACCGTTGTAGGGTTGTAACCGTCCAGGGACATTAAATTGCGTTTTCAATTCATTCAGCATGTTTTGTGCATTAGTTTGGTTACTAATCGCACCAGCTTGAACGAGAAAACCACGTTCTGGCACAGGTTCTTCAGCGGTAGTTGCAGTTGGCGGTGGTGTAGGGGTTTGCAGGTTCATATCTGGCATAGTAGGCTGCATTGGCTCTTTTGGCTGCTGAACGGGCAATATATTTTCTGGCGTTGGCAAGTTCTCCATTACAGGGGTACCCATTGGGCCAGAACCTAATTGTGGGCGCCCTGGTAATGCATAACTTTGTTTCACAAAATTAGAACCTACGGTCCCAGGACCTGACAAGGTACCATCTTGAGCAACTTGAATAGCATCAATTTTAATTTTTGTCGTCGGCATTAAATTCAGGCGGTCAGCGGTCGCTCTTGATACTGCAATACTTTTACCCGGGACATAAGGGCCGCGGTCATTAACACGCACGACCATCATGCGACCATTCATCATGTTAGTGATACGAACATAACTTGGGATAGGCAAAGTAGGATGAGCGGCAGTTAATTCCACAGGGTTAATACGTTCACCTATCGCTGTCATATTGCCGGCAGACTCCGCACCATAAATGGATGCATAGCCTACTTGGCTAAATTGTGATGGGTCACGCACGATTTGGTATTGTTGGCCATTACGTGAGTAATCATTATTTGCGGTTGGATGATACGGCTCATAATGAGGCTCTGCACCTAATACATCTTGAGTGGGTACATTGGTTGGCACTTGGGCTGGTTGTTTAACATTTTCTGTCACACAGCCACTAAGTAGCGCGGCTGTGACGCCAAGCATTATCCATTGTAAACGCATACTAAGCCTCATCTTATAAACTTTTAGAAAGGAATTTTCGGTGTGTATGTATCGACATGATAATACCGAATCCAGCCATTAAAACAATCAAAGCGGATCCCCCGTAGCTCACTAAAGGGAGGGGAACACCAACCACAGGTAATATACCACTGACCATACCGATATTCACAAATACATAGACAAAAAGGATTAATATCAAACCACCAACCATAACCCGGCCAAATGTATTTTGTGCGCTAGCAGCAATATAAAGTCCGCGAATAATCAGTAAAAGATATAGGCCAAGTAAAATAAGCACCCCGACTAAGCCAAGTTCCTCTGCTAACACGGCAAAAATAAAGTCGGTATGTCTTTCTGGCAAAAATTCAAGCTGTGATTGTGTGCCATGTAGCCAACCTTTCCCCACTAACCCACCAGAACCAATCGCAATTTTTGACTGGATAATATGGTAACCAGCCCCTAATGGGTCAGTTTCTGGGTCTAATAACATCATGACGCGGGCTCTTTGGTAGCCATGCATCAAAAAGAACCACAGCAATGGAATAAAGGCTGCGAGAGCAATGGCTGCGACAGTAATAAGCCGCCAGCTCATCCCAGCAAGGAACAAAACAAACAAGCCGGAAGCGGCAACTAAAATTGAGGTACCAAGATCTGGCTGCGCAGCCACTAATAGTGTCGGTACAAAAATCAAGACGAGTGCGATTAAGGTGTTTTTGAATGAAGGAGGGCATAGGTCTCGGTTCATGAAGCGAGCGACCATTAAAGGGACGGCAATTTTTGCAATTTCAGAGGGCTGAAACCGAATAAACCCCAAGTCTAACCAGCGCTGAGCCCCTTTACTTATTTGCCCGAACACATCAACAAAAACCAATAAAATAACACAAAAGATAAACAGGTGAGGTGCCCAGTTTTCATACATTCTAGGGGGGATCTGCGCCATCACGATCATGACGATGAAGCCTGATGCTATCTGCCCCAATTTGCGTTCCATCATTTCAGGATCTTGACCGCTAGCACTCCACATAATAAATGCGCTGTATGCAAGCAACGCGATAATAATCAGAAGCATAGGCACATCTATATGCAGACGTGTGGATAACGAAATCTTTTTCTTATCGTCTGTCATATTCTTTATAGCCCATGGTTATTCATTAGATTGTGCATCAGCGATCTTCTCCTGGATTGGTTGCTGACACCGGGACATCAGTGCTGTTATCACCAAGAAGAACGTGGTCAAATATTTGCCGCACAATGTCGCCGACTGCAGGGCCCACGCCCCCGTTTTCTAAAATAATCGCAACAGCGATAGTGGGTTTATCATACGGAGCGTAAGCAATCATCAACTTATGGTCGCGTAAGTGTTCAGCAAGTTTACTGGCATTATAGGTTTCATAACTGAAGACTTGCGCGGTACCCGATTTGGCCGCAGCTTTATACGGCGTACCAATGAAACTGCGGCGGCCCGTACCATTTGGTGCGTTGGCAACACCGTACATGCCATGCTTAGCTAATTCCCAAAAACCTGAATTCACGTCGCCAATTTGCTTGGTTTCTTTATCTTCATAAGGCACCATGGCATTACCCAATTTTGTGCCGTAGAGCAAATGAGGCGTTTTAACTTGGCCATCATTAATTAATGTCATCAATGCTTTTGACATTTGAATTGGCGTTGCGGTCCAATAGCCTTGTCCAATCCCTACAGGAATAGTATCGCCTTGATACCAAGGTTTTTTATAGCGTTTTTGTTTCCATTCACGGGTCGGCATGATCCCTGAGCGTTCTTCAGCAAGGTCAATTCCTGTATAATCGCCAAAGCCAAACCGGCTCATCCACTCAGAAATACGGTCAATCCCCATGTCATAGGCGACTTGGTAGAAGAAGGTATCCGCAGATTCAATAATCGATTTTGATACGTTGAGTTTGCCGTGTCCCCAGCGCTTCCAGTCACGATAACGTTTTTCTGAACCGGGTAATTGCCACCAACCAGGGTCAAAAATGGTGGTGTTGGGCGTGATCACCTTTTCACTTAACGCAGCGACAGAAATAAACGGTTTTACTGTCGATGCAGGGGGATAAAGCCCTTGAGTTGTTCGGTTAATCAATGGCCTATCAGGGTTATTCAATAATGCTTGATAATCTTTATTGGAGATACCGTTAACAAACAAGTTAGAGTCATAACTTGGATTCGACACCAGAGCCAAAATTTCCCCATTACGCGGGTCAGTGACGACGACGGCTGCACGGCTGGTGGTTAACAGCTTTTCGATATAAATTTGCAGTTCGAGATCAATGGTGAGGTAGATATCTCGACCTGCTTGCGGTGGTTGTTCATGAAGTTGGCGAATAACACGCCCGCGGCTATTCACTTCAACTTCTTCGTAGCCTGTTTTACCGTGTAAAATATCTTCATAATAGCGTTCGATACCTAATTTACCGATATCGTGACTAGCGGCATAGTTGGGTAATAAACCTTCTTTATCAAGACGTTCAACATCTTTATCATTGATTTTTGCCACATAGCCAATCACATGGGTTAATGCAGAGCCGTATGGGTAAGAACGACGTTGGTAGCTTTTGACCTCTAAACCAGGAAAACGATATTGATTAACAGCAAAACGCGCGACTTGGACTTCGTTAAGCTGTGTTTTTAGTGCAATAGAGGTAAACCGACGTGAGCGCTTACGCTCTTTTTCAAAGTTAGTGATGTCTTCGTCAGTTAAATCGACCACACTACGAAGATTATCTAAGGTTTCTTGTAGGTTACTGACTTTTTCCGGCACGATTTCTAGCTGATAAAACGTGCGATTAAGAGCGAGTTGGGTTCCTCGGCGATCATAGATAATCCCGCGGCTTGGTGCGATAGGCACTAATTTGATCCGGTTATCATTTGACCGCGTTTGGTAATCTTCGTGGCGGACAATTTGCAAATGATACAAATTGGTCACAAGAATAGACGTTAAAATGACAATCACACCGAAGGCGATAAGCGCTCGGCGGATAAACAAAACTGATTCAGCGGTATGGTCGCGAAAAGGGGTGCGTTGTGTTTTCATCCCATTGCCATTTTGAACATATTTAAACCTGACTATTCCCTGTGATAAGGGTGGTTAGTCGTAATACTCCATGCGCGATACAGACTTTCGGCAACAAGGACACGAACCAGTGGATGGGGAAGCGTAAGTGGTGAAAGTGACCAGCTTTGCTCCGCGGCCGCTTTGCAAGCGGGTGCAAGACCTTCGGGACCACCGATTAATAAACTGACATTACGGCCATCTTGTTTCCATTTATCGAGCTGTACGGCAAGTTTTGGGGTGTCCCAACGATCGCCTGGAATATCCAGAGTAACGATGCGATTTCCTTTGCCTACCGCAGCGAGCATTAATTCGCCTTCTTTTTCTAGAATGCGTTTTATATCTGCATTTTTTCCACGTTTCCCTGCTGGAATTTCCGTTAATTCAAAGGGCATATCTTTAGGAAAACGGTGGAGGTAATCCATAAAGCCGGTCTGGACCCAGTCCGGCATTTTTGTTCCAACGGCGATGAGCTGTAATTTCAAACTCAGCTCCAGAGCTTTTCTAATTCATACATACGACGACTTTCATCTTGCATTATATGAACAATGGCATCGCCAAGGTCGACGACAATCCAATCAGAAATACCTTGCCCTTCAACACCTAATGGCATTAAACCATTTTTGCGGCAAGCTTCGATTAATCTGTCAGCAACTGACATCAAATGGCGGCTTGATGTCCCTGTACAGATGATCATCTGATCAGTAATACTTGATTTCCCTTGAACATCGATAGTAATGATATCTTCTGCTTTAGCATCATCAAGCTGATCGATAATAAATTGTTGGAGTTCAGTTCCTTGCAAAAGGTTCACCTTTTATTCAAATAAACAGAATATCACGTTAAACACTGTTTGTAGTTTGTCGATAAAATAATCGCTGATAATGAATCAAAGACATTAACAGCCTTGCTATTTTACCCTAGATTTTAAGAAAAATCGGCTAAATTCTTTTTTATTCATTGTGGAGTGAAATTTATAGGGATATCCGTACATTTGAGCAAGAAGTTTGTGCTAACTTTACAAAATAGCGCTAAAAACTGTTCCCCAGATAAATATTTTAGGATGAGATACGTATTGTGCAAATAATTAAACCAAAAGTTTTTATATTTGAAGGGATTAATCACCTGCCTGCTAATATTTATCGGCAAGTGAATTCTACGGTTGAATTTGTAACGAGTTTTTCCCATGAGGACGTGCAGGACAAAGTTAATGGTATTATCTGCTCTCAGCCGCAATTCTGTGAATTACAAGGGCTATTCCCTGCAAGCATTCCGATATTAACCGATGATAAACTACAAAATGTTGCGTTCTGGGACTGCTTTTTGACGAAATTATATACGATACAAAGATTAAATGGCTTATATCGCGTGTTAACACATCACAATATTATCCAATTTCATAGTTGCCACAAATATCTCATTATGGCGTATTCCCCAGTTGGCTATCAGTATACCGGGCGCTTAGTGGCAAGTATTAAAAGCAATACCGATCTTGAGTGTTTTTTTAATCAATATAAAGCCTGTTTAATGGAAATATTGGCAACGGTACCTTCAAGAAACATTGAAGTTAATGCGCTAAGTCATATGCAAGGCTATTTTAAACACAAAGCTACGAAAGATGAGAAAAAACGCTTATTGTGGCTGATTAATGACTACTTAGCGGGGAATTTACCGTTAAACCGGCCGTTAGCGATGATGAAACAGTTGCTTGTTCAATACCCAGACAACTATTTAATAGAGCAAGTCATTTTTGAACCATACCCTAATTGCAGTTCAATAAGAGAGATCCCTTATTGCTGATAAAGGTGTTGTTGATGAATATATTGCAGAACCGCATCTGGAATTAAATCCTGACACGAGTCACCGGAGCTTAATTTTTCGCGGATTTCGGTTGCAGAGATATTTACCAATGGGGTATCCCCAATAAAAATATACCCATTCGCTATTTGGTTTAAGGTAATAGGGTCTGTTGTTTGATGTTCTAACAGCCAATTTTGCATTTTAGGGTCGGCAAACTGCGTGGCATACCCCGGTCGGGAACAAACCAATAAATGGCAGTTATCAAGAATGCGATCCCAACCGTGCCATTTATTAATCGACAATAAGGAATCTTGGCCAATAATAAACGCCAGGGGTTTTTCTGGCCCAATTTCTTGGCGTAATTCAATTAGCGTTTCTATTGTATAAGAAGGGCTGTTTTTCGCTAATTCACGGGTGTCGATAGTAAACAACGGCAGGTTTTGAATCGCAAGTTTCACCATTTCTAAACGTTGTGATGGCGTCGCTTCGGGTTGTGGGCGATGGGGGGGGACGTGGTTAGGTAACAAGAGAACTTTTTCGAGACCAACCTGTTGGGCAAGGGCTTGCACTGGGCGTAAATGGCCAAAGTGAATAGGGTCGAATGTCCCTCCGAATAGCGCTAGCAAGTTATGTTGTTTTGGAAAAGAATTACTCATGAATAAAGTTCTCTGCAAATGCTTTACCACATAATAGCATAGACAGTGACTGTAGGTCAGGCCATGGGGAATGGCTAAAATCTTGTTTAATATTGATTTCTGCTTGCGTTAATAACATTAATGCAGATTGCAATTGATGCAGTGTTAAACGTTGTAAAGCTTCCGTGAGCACACCTCGGCGGTTTTGCCACACTTTGTGTTGATCAAATAATGTCTTTAGCGCGGTGGTTGCAGATTGGCGTTTTAATGTAATAAGCAACATGAGATCACGTTGGATTGAACGCAATAAAATAACAGGCTCGACATCTTCTTGTTGCAGCTGCTCTAAAATATGCCATGAACGGCGGGATTTACCAGCCAATAGGGCATCAACCCAATGGTAGGGGGTAAAATGCGCAGAATCATTAACGGCACTTTCGACCCGAGGGTAGGTGAGTTTACCGTCTGGATAAAGAAGAGACAGCCGCTCAAGTGCTTGCGCCAAACCAAGTAAATTGCCCTCATAGCAGTAACAAAGTAGCTGGTTAGCTTCAGTTTCTAACGAAAGCCGCATACTGTAGGCGCGTTTAGAAACCCATTGTGGTAACCGC
Organism: Providencia sp. PROV032; assembly: GCF_028484875.1. Lineage (NCBI taxonomy): Bacteria > Pseudomonadati > Pseudomonadota > Gammaproteobacteria > Enterobacterales > Morganellaceae > Providencia > Providencia sp. PROV032. The sequence continues at coordinate 18,326 of NZ_JAMPSX010000028.1, read as the reverse complement.
TGATATTCAGGAGTTAGGCAGCTGATATAAATAGCATCTTGGCTAATTGCTTTAAACCAAGCACTGTTTTCTTGTGCTTTAGTGAGCTTATGACCGCGTAACACAAGAAGGAGATCTGAATGTAGTAGTTGTGCTAGTTGGTTCAGCTTTTCTGCCATGGCGGCGTTAGGGCCATTTTCAGGTAATAATAGCGTCAGAGTTTGGCGGCTTGCGAATAGGCTGAGAGCTTGGCAGAGGCTAAAAATTTCATCCCAATCGGTATTTTGTTCAAGAGAAAACGAAAAATGCTCTTCAAAGCCTTGCTCTTGTGCGGCTTTTCGGATGGCATCTTGGCTTTCTTGAAGAAGAAGGGGCTCATTGCCCCAAATTAAATAGCGGCCTCTTAGAGACTCTTGTAACGAAGAGGCCAGCTGTTCAGGGTAAATACGCGTCATTATGGTTGAGTATTCGTATCAGCCGCTTGGTTTTTTGCTTTTTCAAGCTCTGCTGAATGAACAAGCAATAATTTACGCACGATATTACGTGCAGCTTGTTCTTGCATTTCTTGTCTAACAATTTCTTTTTCTGCATCTTTTGCAAGTGCTTCTAAAGGGTTGTCGAAGAAAGTGCGTTCAACACGGCTTTGTAATGGATAGATAGCACCATCAGGCATTAACACTTGCACATTCATTACCAGTGTTAATTGTTTCTCTGCTGCTTTACCATCTTGATAAACGGATACAGTTTCAGTGTTTTCATTAGAACTCAGAACTTTCAAAATGGGAACACCGGCTCTTCCAGTTTCGAGAATGGTCACATTATTGAGCCGCAGTTGCTCCCTAAGCGCTCTTGTGAGGTAGCTATATGGGTCACTTGAACTTAGCTGCAAAGTTCTCAGTTCCTCAGGAATTTGAGTTGTTCCTTGAAGACGAAAACCGCAACCTGCGGTGACTAGCACCGCCAGGCTCAAAAATAAAGTTATCAGATAACGCACCTGGCCTCCTTATCAGCCAACAACCTAATATTAACCTACAACAAGGTTTAGCAATTTGCCTGGGACATAGATTACTTTGCGGATGCTAACACCTTCAAGGTATTTCGCTACGCTTGGCTCATTTTTTGCCATGTCTAGGACAAACTCTTGGGTTGCATCAGCCGGAACGGTGATACGGCCGCGAACCTTACCATTAACTTGAACGACAACCAGCTTGGTATCGTCAATCATGGCTTTTTCATCAGCAACAGGCCACTGTGCAAAGTCAATGTCTGTTTGGTGACCGAGCGCTTTCCACATTTCAAAGCAAGCATGTGGAATGATTGGTGATAACATTAATGTGATAGCTTCAAGAGACTCTTGGACTAATGCACGGTCTTGTTCAGTTTCTTGTGGTGCACGAACTAATTTGTTTAAGAATTCCATGATGGCTGCAATCGCGGTATTAAATGCATAACGACGACTGAAATCATCAGAGACTTTAGCAATTGTCTTGTGCAGATCACGACGTAAGTCTTTCTGTTCTGGTGTCAGTGCGCTGATATCTAAAGGCGAAGTCGCACCTTTTTGAGAATGTTCATGCACTAAACGCCAAACACGACGAACGAAGCGGTTAGCACCTTCAACGCTAGACTCTTGCCACTCAAGGGTTAACTCAGGTGGCGCTGCAAACATCATAAACAGACGAACAGTATCGGCACCGTATTTCTCGACCATCAATTGTGGGTCAATACCGTTGTTTTTCGACTTAGACATTTTGCTCATACCGGTATACACCAGTTCATGACCTTCACTGTCTACGGCTTTAGTAATACGGTTTTTATCGTCACGTTCAACAATAGCATCTGCCGGGGAGACCCAAACACGTTGGCCATCGCTGCCGGTGTAATAAAATGCATCAGCAAGCACCATGCCTTGGCACAGTAAGCGTTTTGCTGGTTCATCGGAATTTACTAACCCTGCATCACGCATCAACTTATGGAAGAAGCGGAAATACATTAAGTGCATGATAGCGTGCTCGATACCACCGATATATTGGTCAACCGGTAACCAGTAGTTCGCTGCCTCTGGGTCTAACATGCCTTCGTCATATTGTGGGCAGGTATAACGTGCATAGTACCAAGATGATTCCATAAAGGTATCGAAAGTATCGGTTTCACGTAGTGCAGGTTGACCATTAATGGTCATTTTTGCCCACTCAGGATCAGCTTTAATTGGGCTGGTAATGCCGTTCATCACGACATCTTCTGGCAGAATGACAGGTAATTGGTCTTCAGGAACAGGCACGACAGTACCATCTTCCAATGTTGCCATTGGGATTGGTGCGCCCCAGTAACGTTGACGTGAAACGCCCCAGTCACGTAAGCGATAGTTTACTTTACGTTGGCCTGCGCCCAGAGAAACGAGTTTATCTGAAATCGCATTAAAACCAGCTTGGTGGTCTAATCCACTGAATTCACCTGAGTTAATCAGGGAATTCTTCTCGGTCATCGCTTCTTGGGATAAATCAGGTTCATTGCCATCAGCATCGGCAATAACAGGTTTGATGGGTAAGTTGTATTTGTGGGCGAATTCCCAGTCACGTTGGTCATGGGCTGGAACGGCCATAACCGCACCCGTACCGTATTCCATTAAAACAAAGTTAGCGACCCAAATTGGCAGTTTTTCTTGGGTTAATGGATGAATAACGAATAAGCCCGTAGCCATCCCTTTTTTATCCATGGTTGCCATATCTGCTTCTGCAGTTTTGGTGTTACGGCACTCATCAATAAATTGGGCTAATTCAGGGTTATTTGCCGCAGCTTCTCTCGCCAGAGGGTGACCAGCTGCGACAGCGACATAAGTTGCCCCCATAAAGGTATCAGGGCGAGTGGTGTAAACCGTTAAGGTTTCATCACGGTCTGCAACATTGAAAGTGATCTCAGTCCCTTCGGAACGGCCGATCCAGTTGCGCTGCATGGTTTTAACTTGCTCTGGCCAGTCATCTAATTTGTCGAGGTCGTTGAGCAATTCTTCTGCGTAGTCGGTAATTTTAATAAACCATTGTGGGATTTCTTTGCGCTCAACAGGAGTGTCACAACGCCAGCAGCAGCCATCAACCACTTGTTCATTCGCTAAAACAGTTAAGTCGTGAGGGCACCAGTTCACCGCAGACGTTTTTTTGTATACTAAACCTTTTTCATACAGTTTAGTGAAGAACCATTGTTCCCAACGGTAATATTCAGGGGTACAAGTCGTGACTTCGCGATCCCAATCGTAACCGAAACCGAGCATTTTTAGCTGGTTTTTCATGTAATCGATATTGGCATAAGTCCATGGCGCAGGAGCGGTATTATTTTTAACCGCAGCACCTTCAGCAGGTAGACCAAACGCATCCCAACCAATGGGTTGGAGAACGTTTTTCCCCAACAAGCGTTGGTAACGAGAGATAACGTCACCCATGGTGTAGTTACGTACGTGGCCCATGTGTAGTCGACCAGAAGGGTAAGGTAGCATGGACAGGCAGTAGTATTTTTCTTTGCTGTTGTCTTCAGTCACTTTGAAAGTTGCTTTTTCATCCCAGTGACGCTGTACTTTAGGCTCTATATCTTCTGGACGATATTGTTCTTGCATGGCACCGATAATCCTATGGTGAGTAAAGGCTACATTAAGTAGCATTAATGTCTTTCTTAAATTAGATCCGCATAGCATAACGGATCATACCCGAAAACAACAATGCCTTATCACAACAATCGTTGATTAGCTGAACCGATAGGGGAAGCTGGATCTTGTTTTTGGGGGGCGAAGTTAGAATTTTACATTCCAATGACCATCAAACTTAACCAAAAAACAGCAAGATTGGTAGTGTTTTACACAAAAAAAAACGAAACTATCAAATATTTTATAGTGCCGTTTTTAATTGTGGAAGGCATGCATCCAATGAACATCAATTGGGCTTTTAATTTTTATTTGTGCCTTATTAAAATGGAAAAGGCACAAAATCATTAAGCGGGTGAGTGGACCTTTGCTTTATAGTGGCTGCTATTAATTTATCTGACAACAGTTATACAATTGTGGAATTGTTATGGAAAAAAGAGCGCAATGCCACTGTGGTGCAGTGAAGTTTAAGGTTGTATTAACAGATGGACTCAATACAAAAAGACGCTGTAATTGCTCTTTTTGTCGAATGCGTGGAGCTATTGCAGTTTCAGCCCCTTTGTTAGGGATCACTATAATAGAAGGGGCTGACAAACTCACCGAGTATCGTTTCAATACCCAGAAAGCGGTTCACTTTTTTTGCTCTGTATGTGGTATTTATACTTTTCATCAGCGCCGTTCTAATCCTGAGCAATATGGTGTGAATGTTGCGTGTCTTGAAGGTATCTCTCCATTTGATTTTGCAGAGGTTGATGTTATGGATGGCGTGAATCACCCCAAAGATGGCGGGGGAGGCGTTATTGGGAAGCTTATTTATAAAAAAGTAAATGAAAAATAGTGCAGTTAATGGTGAATGATTTTAATCAGGAAAGTGGCAGAAAACCTGATAGTTCTCTGCCAAATAATAAATAAACTTAATGCAAGATTTTCGCTAAGAAATCTTTTGCACGATCAGATTGCGGGTTTGCAAAAAAGTCTTCTTTTTTACTGTCTTCAACAATCTTCCCTTCATCCATAAAAATCACGCGGTTAGCCACTTTCTTGGCGAATCCCATTTCATGGGTCACCACCATCATGGTCATGCCTTCATTGGCTAATTCAACCATAACGTCAAGAACTTCGTTGATCATTTCTGGGTCTAGCGCTGAAGTAGGCTCATCAAATAGCATTGCGATGGGGTCCATACACAGTGCGCGAGCGATAGCGACACGTTGCTGTTGCCCACCTGAAAGTTGAGCCGGAAATTTATTGGCATGGCTAGATAAACCTACACGCTCCAATAATTTCAAACCTTTTGCTTCCGCTTCTTTTTTATCGCGGTTTAATACTTTAACTTGCGCTAATGTCAGGTTTTCAATGATCGACAAATGAGGAAATAGCTCAAAGTGTTGGAACACCATCCCAACTTTAGAGCGAAGCTTTGCAAGGTCAGTTTTTTTGTTATTAACTTGAATGTCATTCACAAAAATCTCACCCTGCTGAATAGGTTCTAAACCATTCACTGTTTTTATTAATGTGGATTTACCAGAACCAGATGGCCCGCACACCACCACAACCTCACCTTTTTTAACTTCAGTTGTGCAGTCTGTAAGCACCTGAAATTGGCCATACCATTTGGATACATTTTTCAGGGTTATCATGAAACAGTCCTTTTCTTAAGATAATTCACTAACATAGAAGCGCCAAAACTGATAATAAAGTACACCAGACCCGCAAACAGAACCATCTCTACTTGTGTTCCATCACGCTCGCCTATATTGGTGGCGGTACGGAAAAAGTCGGTCAAACTGAGCACATACACGAGAGAGGAGTCCTGAAACAGTACAATCCCTTGTGTTAACAACAAAGGCACCATGGCTTTAAAGGCTTGCGGTAATACGACGAGCCGCATGGTTTGCATATTTGTCATTCCCAAGGCTAACGCAGCGGAGGCTTGTCCTCGAGAAATACTTTGAATACCAGCACGAATGATTTCAGAGTAATAGGCCGCTTCAAAAAGAGAGAAGGCTATCATTGCAGAAATTAAACGAATATCATTTTTTGGTGATAAGCCTAGAACATTTTGTAATAAGCTAGGCACAATTAAGTAGAACCACAGTAAAACCATGACTAATGGTATGGAGCGAAATGTATTCACATACAGGGCTGCAAACCAGCTAATGGGTTTGAATGTGGATAACCGCATCACAGCAAGGACAGTACCCCACAAAATCCCCACCACTATCGCGGTCAGTGTAATTTTCGCGGTGACAATAAAGCCATCGATTAAAAAGGGCATACTCGGAGCAATTGAGCTCCAATCAAATTCATACATCATTTTACCGCCCTCCAATGGTGCCAGGTAAGCGAACTTTGCGCTCTAATAACGTCATTAAAATCATAATAATGACGTTAATTCCGACATAAGCTAACGTAATTGCGGTAAAGGATTCCCATGCGTGAGCGGAGTAGTCCAATAGTTTCCCTGCTTGTGCCGCCATATCAACTAAGCCAATGGTTGACGCAATGGCTGAGTTTTTGACTAAGTTCAGCATTTCTGACGTCATGGGGGGCAAAATGACTCGATAGGCGTTGGGTAATAAAACGTAGCGATAGGTTTGTGGCAAAGTGAGCCCCATTGCGAGAGCAGCGCTTTTTTGTCCTCTAGGTAGTGATTGAATGGCTGCACGTACTTGCTCGGTCATTCGCGCTGCAGTGAATAACCCAAGGCAAAGCATTGAAGATATAAAGAATTGATAGTTAGGATCTAAATCCATTTTAAACCAATCCCCGATTGAGCGAGGAAGCAGTTCGGGGATCACCAAATACCAAGTAAAAAATTGCACAATAAGCGGTACGTTGCGAAATAGCTCTACGTAGGCGGTTCCTAAAAAGGCTAAAAAACGGTTAGGTACGGTACGTAAAATACCGAAAAATGAGCCAACTAAGAATGCGATAATCCATGCGCAAATGGAAAGCGTGACAGTGACTTCGAGACCAGATATTAACCACCCTAAATAGGTGGTATTCCCAAACGGGGCTTCCTGAAGGAAAATCCCCCAATTCCAATTAATAGACATAATATTGACTTCCTGTGGGCAATGAAATTCCCGAATACTGTCGTAAAAGAGGATGCAAGGCGGGGAACGACCGCCTTGCAATTCTTACTTCAGTAATACCCTGTTTGTCTTTTTATTAGTTTAATGCTTTGTCATTCGGTTCTTTAAATAAGGCTTTCATTTCATCGGACAACGTAAATTTCAGGTTCAGATTTTTCGGTGGAATAGGTTGGTTGAACCAGCGGTCAAAGGATTTCTCAGCGGCACCCGAGGTTTGTGCATTCGCAATGGTTTCATCGATAAGCACTTTAAATTGAGGGTCGTCTTTACGTAACATACAGCCATAAGCTTCTTCAGTTTGTGGCTTGCCGACGATTTCCCAGATCTCTGGTTTTTTCGCTTTTGCTCGCTCACCCGCTAACAATGCGTCATCCATCATAAAGGCGACAGCACGACCAGATTCCAAAGTACGGAATGAGTCACCATGATCTTTCGCGCTGATAATGCGCATTTTCATATTTTTTTCATCATTTAACTGATTCAACAGAATTTCAGAAGTTGTACCTGAGGTCACAACGACATTTTTACCTGCTAAGTCAGCAAAGTCTTTTACACCAGAGTCACCTTTGGTGAGTAAGCGCGTCCCAACCACAAAGATCGTGTTAGAGAAAGCAGCTTGTTTTTGTCTTTCTACATTATTGGTTGTTGAGCCACACTCGAAATCAAATGTGCCATTTTGCAGGAGTGGAATACGGTTTTGTGATGTAATTGGAATGAGTTTGACTTGCAGATCAGGCATATTTAATTTTTTCTTCACTGCATCAACAATGGCATTTGAATAATCCTGCGAGTAACCAACCACTTTCTGGCTATTATCATAGTAAGAGAACGGTACGGATGATTCACGATGACCAACAACTATTACACCGTTGTCTTTGATTTTTTTCAGAGTGCCGTTTAATTCTTCTGCTTGGACTGCGCAGGTTGCACCTAAAATCATCATCGATAATACAAGTTTACTTATACGCATAATTACAACTCCTTTAGAACATCGGTGTAAGCCCGCTGTAATTTTAAGGGGCTATCGCGAGATAACGCCTGAATTACTGTGGTTTTGTTGTGTTGTGTTTGCAAATATTTCGCTGATTTAGATAACACCGCGATTATCCGCTATATGTTTTATTCTTGTTAAAAAGTAATTAAAATTGTTAATTAATGAAAACAAATTGTTTCAATTTCGGGAGCTGTCTCGCATATTATTTGGGTAATTTTTGAGTTACCGCACTAACATGGTGGTTTGCTATCTAAAATTGTTTGAAACTGATAATCACGCACTATTAAAGTGCAATTTATCTTCGTATCATGGCATACATTGGATTAAGCAATTTACGTGCCGAGTTTTGATGGAGTTGCATGTTTACTGATCTGAAATGGAATAATATTTGTAAAGTTAGCTGATGGTACTTGTACGGAATATTTTGCTGTGTAAGATGTAACCTCTATTTAACTTATAGATAGATGGGGTAATGGTATTAGCCAAAGACTGGTTTTTATCGTTATGGTTATCAAAGTCGCATAATGAGTGTTATTTCAGGAAGTTATACAAAGATGCGCATGAACAGGCATTTAAGATTAGGTAAAGGATTAGTGTTATTCGCCTGTCTGATGGTATTGGTTTGTATAAATCAACGCGCCGTCGGAGAGCGTCTGTTCGCCAATTTTTTTGTGCCGGATGTGCTCGCGCAAGCACAAATTAATACGGGAATTAACCTTTCTTACATCAGTGAATTTCAAGTAAATCAAAGTGATAGCGGCAGTGCGCAGCTTTCCAGTTGTGAGCTGAGTGCTAAGTCATTGATGACTTTGCTACCTGCTGTTCTTGAACCTCTCTTCTTCATGTTTCTTTCTTTAGCGGCATTAACGTTATTTTGTACTAATCTATTTATATCTAGAGCAAATAATGAAGAGAAACATGCCCCTCCAAGAGTCAGACGACACTTACAGTTTTGTAATCTTCGGAATTAGCGCACAACGAATAGGGACTTGTTTGTGTAATTTATTCTGGAGGAAACAATGCGTTTTTTAATTAATTCATTTTTTATATTTTTTGCACTATTTTCGAGCAGTTTATATGCTGCGGATACGGGGTGGTTGCAACCTGCGAATACGGGGTGGATGAGTGATAATACCCCGCAGCATGCGCAGGTCAGGTTATTAAGTTCGGCACAGGAAAATGGCAAAGTCGACATTTTGCTAGATGTAAAGCTTGATGAAGGCTGGAAAACCTATTGGCGCTCACCTGGTGAAGGCGGAGTTGCGCCTGAAATTGTGTGGTCGTCACCTGTTGAATCAACGGATTGGCAATGGCCAACGCCGGGTCGCTTTGATGTTGCGGGCGTTTCAACTCAAGGCTACATGGGGGATATTGTTTTCCCCATTACAGTCACAAGTAATGAAAAGTTGGATAAACTTGAAGGTACGTTAACATTATCAACGTGCAGTAATGTTTGTATTTTAACAGATTACCCGTTTGAGCTCGATTTAACAGAACCTGTTCCAGCTGACTTTACTTGGGCGTTTAATCAAGCCAAAGGTGCGGTTCCACCATCAAGTGGTTTAGTTGAGCAAACTAAAGTTGGTTTTGCGAATGATAAGCTAATCATTGAATTGCAAAAAAGCACAGGAACCGCGTGGGAGCAACCGAATATTTTCACTGATGTGGTTGAAGGGGCGGCATTAGGCGTGCCTGTAATAGAAACATCAGGTGACCATTTAACAGCAACAATAGATGTCAGCGATGATTGGGGTAGCGATTCTCCTGATTTAACTGGAAAAACCATTTCTTTTGTTGTTGCAGATGGCGATATTTCACAGCAAGTTAGCCATCAAGTTAGCCCATTTACCGGCACGGTAGCGTCTAAAGTGAGCAGTGCTTCTTTATGGCAGGTGATGCTATTTGCTCTTTTAGGGGGCTTGATCCTTAATCTAATGCCGTGTGTACTTCCGGTGTTAGCAATGAAACTTGGTTCTGTTTTGATGGTGCCTAATGGTGAGCAAAAGACCATTCGTCGCCAGTTTTTATTGTCCTCTCTCGGTATTCTAGTTTCCTTTTGGTTACTGGCGCTCTTGATGACGTTATTACGAGTCGGTCAACAAGCAGTTGGCTGGGGAATTCAGTTCCAAAACCCGTGGTTTATCGGCTTTATGGTGCTGGTAACGGCGTTATTTACGGCGAATTTATTTGGCTTATTTGAAATCAATCTCGGCAGTAAGGCCAATACACGCTTGGCGACAGCAGGCGGTCATGGTAACAGTGGCCATTTTTGGCAAGGGGTATTTGCGACATTACTGGCAACGCCTTGCTCTGCACCATTTTTGGGCACAGCCGTGGCATTTGCATTGGCAGCACCAATGGAAGAGTTGTGGTTGATTTTCACGGCATTAGGTGTCGGAATGAGTTTACCGTGGCTACTGATCGCGGCTTTTCCGGTTATCTCTCGTTTACTACCAAAGCCTGGTATGTGGATGCTGAAGCTGCGTGCTGTACTTGGGTTAATGATGCTGATATCCAGCTTATGGTTAATTAGCTTATTAATACCGCATTTTGGTGTCACCACATCGACCGCAATTGCTGTTGTTTTCTTAGTGTTATTGGTGGTCTTTATCGCGATAAAACGGGGTATTAGGGCGGCAATCTTACCATTGATATTATTTGCTGTTTTTGCTGGTGGGTTTGTCTGGATGACACAAGAACAGCATTCCGGTAGCCGCTCTCTCGTTAAAGATACCGTGAATTGGCAGCCGTTAACTGAACAGGCAATTACTGACGCGTTAGCGGATAATAAACGGGTATTTATTGATGTCACCGCGGAATGGTGCGTAACCTGTAAGGCAAATAAATACAATGTACTGCTAAGGGATGATATCCAACAACTGCTCAGTGAACCTGATGTGGTTGCTTTACGTGGGGATTGGACCAAACCTTCACCTGAAATTACAGCATTTTTACAAAAACGTGGACAGGTTGCTGTTCCATTCAATCAAATTTATGGCCCTAACTTGGCCGAAGGCGAAGTACTGTCAACGATACTTGATCGTGAATCGCTAATATCCATTATGAATCAGGCCAAAGGAGCCACAAAATGAAAAAAACAATTTTAGCTGTCTTATTTTCATCACTAATGATGGGAACAGTAGCACAGGCGGCACCTTTGAGTGCAGACCAAGAAGCACAAGTGCGTAAATTAGTGCGTGATACTTTAGTTGAAAACCCTGAAATTTTAGAAGAAGCCATTGTTGCCCTGCAAGCGAAACAAGGGGAAAGACAACAAGCTCAGATGAAAGAAACGTTAAAAGCGGAGCAGGATGTTCTGTTTAATGACCCAACCAGCCCACTTATCGGTAAAAAAGATGCGAAGCTCGTCTTAGTTAACTTTACGGATTTCAACTGCCCATTCTGTAAGCGTTTCGACCCTCAACTGATGGATATTGTGAAAAAATACCCTAATGATGTGGCTGTGGTAATCAAATATTTACCATTTAAAGGCCAAACATCAATGGATTCAGCTCAGTTAAGCATGACGTTATGGCAAGAAAACCCGAAAGCATTTGAAGCTCTACACCACAAATTTATGCAAAAACAGGGCATGCTATCAGATGCAAATATCAAAGATGCCCTCAAAGCCACTGGCAATGATAAGCTGAAAGCGAGTGATAAGAGCCGTGATGGTATTCGCACCAATATGATGTTGGCAGAAAAATTGGGTGTGAATGGAACGCCAGCAACATTGGTGGGGGATGAGTTGATCCCTGGCGCTATCGATGCGCAGCAGTTTGAAGAGATAGTGAAGGAGCAGCTCGCTAAGCTCAAATAATCCTCGTTATCCTCGTCATACTTCGCGCTGTGGCGTTGTTGGCTTCGTTTACTAACCCTAGTCACATACTGATGTATGCTCTTAGGGCTTAGTTTCACTTGCCGCCTAGCCACAACACGAATTATTTAGAGGATAAAGTTAAGCTAAAGATTTACTTAGAAAAGTATTAGCGAATTAGGAAAGAAAGCATTTTAACTTAATAACAAAGCATTAATTTCGATTAAATGCTTTGTTTTCCTATACGTTAAATTTGGGCTATTTGAAAACTAAGTGGTTAAAAACGTATGTCTAGACTAAAAAAGTGGTCTAAAGAAATTATTGTTTTGGCAATTATTTTATTTATTGCTTTTACAGTGATGGATTTATGGCGCAAGCCACAAACCCTTGCACCTGTATTATTGGAACAGCACACGCTAGTGAATGGTGAGAGCGTTTCACTAGCTGAGTTAAGCAAAGAAAAACCAATATTGGTTTATTTCTGGGCGACGTGGTGTGGGGTATGTAATTTGACTTCGCCAACGGTATCAGAATTAAGCCAATCAGGTATGCCAATTATTTCCGTAGCGATACGCTCAGGTGAAACATCTCGCTTAATCAAGGGAATGGAAAACAAAGAATTAACGTTTCCTGTGATTAACGATACCAGCGGTCAGCTTTCCAATGCGGTCGGGGTCAGTGCGACGCCCACCTTTATGGTGATTGATAACGGCGAATTAGTCAGCTTTACATCGGGTTGGACTAGCTCTTACGGCTTAAAAATGCGTATGTGGTTTGCATCGTTTTAATTTTGCTATATCCCCTTTAGATTAAAAAGGGGACTTTTCTGCCTATAAGTTTAATTTATCATTATGGTAAACTCATTCGGCTATATAAATAATAAAATAGGTGAATGGGATGGCTATGTTTAATAAAGTAATTGGATTATTTTTAGGGGCGGTATTAATCACAGGGTGCTCCCCTGAGGTGGAAGAAAAAACAACAACGAAACAACCGTCAGAAACGATAAAAAATTCAAAAATAGACCAGCGCTATGATGAAATAAAAGCTAACTCGACAGAAGATAAAATCAATGCATTTAATGCAAAAGGGGATGATGACCCAACGATGTTACGGGGCATTTTTCTGTCTGATATGGCTAAATCTCTACCTATGTTAATCGACGATGTAACATTATTGACGGAAGTGACTGCTAAAAATGGCATGTTATTTTATCAATACACGATCAAAGGGATCCCTGACAATATATTGGAAGGTGATAGCTGGCAGCAAAATATGCGTGAAATTTTAAACCGCAACTACTGCAGTAAAAATGCAGGTATGGATATTTTGCATGAAATGTTCCCCGAAGGCATTACACATAATTATCATAAGTCGAACAAACTCATTTTTACCTATATTGTGACTCCAGCTATTTGCCAATAGCACTCATTAAAGTGCCTGATAATACTTATTTATCAGGCATATCAATTACTAAAATTCTAAATTACGAATAAAACGGTAATCCGCGGATTGTGGTTTTAAACGATACAAATTAGCGGGCCGGCCGCGCTCGTGGCGTTTTTCTCCAGTATCAATCAACAAATCTGCTTGTTCGAGCCGACGTCTGAACGATTTGTTTTGCAAAGGTTTGCCAATCAAAACTTCATGGACATGTTGCAGCTCAGCTAAGGTAAAAACGTCAGGAAGTGCGAAACCTGGCACGATTGAGTAGAGTGATTTTTGCTTTAGACGTTCTCTTGCTTGTTGATAGAGTTTGAAGTGGTCGAATGCAAGAGAAAGCTGATCTATCTCATCAATAGAGACCCACCTGACAGAATCCACCGTATCAATATGCGCTTCGCAGGATTGGTAAGCAATTAACGCCGTATAACAAACAGTGACAGACCAGCCTCGAGGATCCCGTTGATGGTTGCCTTCAGTACAAAGCTGCTCAACATAGGGTGGGATAACCCCTGTTTTTTCTTTCAGCTTACGTAACACCGTCTCTTCTAAATTTTTATCATTTATTTCATCAATAAAACCACCCGGCAACCCCCACTTTCCTTTTTCTGGAAAATTAGCGCGCTCGACAAGTAATACTTTCAGCGTGTTTTCATGATAGGTAAATACTACAGCGTCGACAGTGATAAGCGGTGATAGAAATTTTTTTCTATCGTAGTGAGCTAAAAATTCTTTTTCATTCATTTGGTTATCACTCAAAGTCTGATTGGCATTGATGAATAAACTATACGCTAAAAAATAGTTAATGTCATTAAGACAATTATTGCTTGACTAATTAATGTCTATAGGACAATAATTAATTAAAGTCATAAAGACAATAATGAGGAGCACACTATGATTAACTTTAAATATTTCAAAGCAGATTCATCGACTTTTGTTATTCAATCCGTGAATGGGAAAGTGCGTAAGCAAGGTAAAGGGCTCAGTTTTTGGTATAACTCCGATAAAACCTCCATTGCGGCGCTTCCATTGAATGCACAAGAAGCCCCATTTATTTTTAATTTACAAACAGCTGATTTCCAAAGTTTACGTATTCAGGGGCAAATTTCTTTTCAGGTAAAACAGCCCGAAAAAACAGCGGACGTCTTAAATTTTAACTTATCTAAGGACGGAAAAAGTTACGCTTCAGAAGACCCCCTTAAATTAAATGATCGAGTCGTACGAGCGGCTCAAACCGTGATCCAAGCCAAAGTACAAACCACTTCACTGCGGGATGCATTGTTAATTAGCCAATCATTAGTTGTTTTGGTAAGCCAGCAACTCGCCGTGCAGGCGGTCATTGAGTCTCTGGGGATTGAAATCTTGGATGTTTCTATCTCAGCCATTGCACCGTTACCTGAAACGCTTAAAGCATTAGAAGCACAAGCGAGAGAATCCATACTGAAAGAGGCTGATGATGCCATTTATGCAAGACGTAAATTTTCTGTCGAACAAGAACGCACAATCAAAGAAGCGGAATTAGAAACCGACTTATCTGTTCAAGCCAAAGAACAGCAAATTGAAGAGGCGCGCCTTGATAATGAGCGGAAAATATTGCGAGAGCGAGCAGAAATCGAGCAAGAGGAGTTAATCGCACAGGTGAACGCAGAAGCAAAACGCAATGAATTGGTTGCGCTTAGTGTTGAAAACCAACGCATACAGTCGGACGCCGATGCTTACTCTATTGAATCTAAAATGAAAGCCTATAGTCAATTACCGGTTGAAAACTTAAAAGCATTAGCGTTAGCAAAAATGGGACCAGAACAATTGATGGCGATGGCATTCGAATCATTAGCACAAAATGCCGGTAAGATTGGTGAGCTCAATATATCGCCTGATTTATTTGGCCAGCTAATGAAGAAAGGGGGGTAAATAATGCAAAGGAATAATGACGTACGTTTTGTCTTAGTAATGCGTAAAACACGTTTGCAGGAATTGATTGAGCGCTTTAATACTTGGCCTCAAGCCAAATTTTACTTGGAACACAACCATGTAGAGGTGAGTGACTACTTAAATGAACATGACTTATATCAACGCCAACTAATACAAGCCGAATCGATATTGAAATCATTAGGTAGGTTTCAATTATTGGAGAGAAAATTATTGCCCAGTTACCAATTTTCTAAACACGATATTGTTATCGTGATTGGCCAAGATGGTTTAGTGGCGAACACCTTGAAGTACTTAAACGGACAACCCGTTATCGCTATTAATCCAGATCCTGAAAGGTGGGATGGTCAGTTGCTTCCTTTTGAAATAGGCCAATTGCAGGAAGTGGTGATGAATACCTTAAAAGGAAAAATAGGGCAAAAAAAGGTGACCTTCGCACAGGCAACGACCAATGACGGGCAATCCTTACTCGCGGTGAACGATTTATTCATTGGTCCGAAAAGCCACACGTCGGCACGTTATTTGTTAAATTGGAATGGAGAGCAAGAGTTTCAATCATCCTCTGGCATTATTATATCCACAGGACTTGGGTCAACAGGTTGGTTTCAATCTATTTTAGCGGGAGCACAGGCAATTATGGGGGGACATAATCATCCGTTGGCAAAAGGGTTTGGCTGGGGAGAAAGTAAATTACAGTTTAGTGTTAGGGAGCCATTTTTAAGTAAAACAACAGGAACGAAATGGGTATTTGGCACGATTGAGCCGGGGAGCCCGTTAGCCATTGAATCATTAATGCCCCATAACGGTGTTATTTTTTCCGATGGTATCGAAGATGATTTCTTACAATTCAACTCAGGTTGTATTGTGACAGTGAAAATTGCGGATCTACAAGGGTTACTGGTTGCTTAGCGGGTTACCCCACCTCATTGATAGCGACTGAGGTGGGGTCAATATCGTTATTTTTGACGGCGATTCAGAGCAAAACCAAGAATACCAAATATAACGACTACTCCCCACATCGGATAATGGCTCCAACGTGCGTAAGGTGTCAGTCCAGTTGTTGGTGTGACTTCAGTAGCAAGCGTCGCTGCTTTAAATTGTGGCAGCATATCTTGTATTGAGCCATCTGCACTGATCACCGCAGTTATCCCGTTATTGGTGGAACGTAATAATGGGCGTCCCAATTCTAATGAACGCATACGCGCCATTTGGAAATGCTGCCATGGGCCGATAGATTGACCAAACCATGCATCATTGGAGACGGTAAGTAAGTAATCGCTATCAGGTTTAAAATTATCCCTGACCTGTGTACCTAAAATAATTTCATAGCAAATCGCAGCCGTTAGATGAATATTACCAACCGCTAATTGCGCTTGCTCATAATCGCCACGGCTAAAACCTGACATTGGCAAATTAAAGAACGGTGCGATAGGGCGCAGCAAATCTTCTAAAGGTACATATTCACCAAATGGCACTAAATGGTGTTTGTTATAGCGGTTTTTAGATGGGTACAAGTACGGGTTTTTATCGCCTAATACAATGATTGTATTATAAAAAGTATATTCACCATCTATCGGGCGTGCATCCACAATTCCAGTAATTAATTGGGTATTCGACTCTGCCAATAATTGGTCGAGAGATTTAAGCCACGTTTGGTTATCGAGCTCAACAGAAGGGACCGCTGATTCAGGCCAAATAATCAAAGACGCTTTGCCGATATAAGGGCGAGAGAGCGCCATGTAGGTGTCTTTGGTTTTTTGTAAGAAGCTAGCTTCCCACTTCATTGATTGGGGAATGTTGCCTTGAACCAATGCCACTTCCATTTTTTTGCCTTCAAGGGGGGTAAACCACTGTACATTTTTGGCGATTAATGGGGCAAAAATGAAGGCAGCTGCAACGGCGAGCGCGATAAAGCTGCGGCGTAGGATAGCGAGTACTAACAGACCACTAATGCTAAATAAAAGCAATGTGATCATTTCTACCCCAAATACAGGGGCGAGTGCTTTCATCGGCCCATCAATCTGGCTATAACCAAATTGTAGCCATGGGAAGCCAGTTAATACCCAACCCCGCAGAAATTCAGTGACTTGCCAGAGCGCTGGCGCCATAAAAACGAAACGCCAAATATTAGCTTTAGGAGCAAGCTTAGCCAGTAAACCACCAAAAAGGCCAGTATAAAGCGCGAGGTAAGCGGCTAATAAAATAACAATAAATACGTTTACAGGGCCCGGCATGCCACCAAAATCGGCAATACTGACGTAAACCCAGTTAACCCCACTACCGAATAAGCCAAATCCCCAAGCGAAGCCAATAGCAAAAGATTGTTTGGCTGTACGCTGCAAGGTCAGTAGTTGGAGGAAAAGGATAGAAAGCAGTGCGGCAGGCCAGATGTCGAAAGGCGAAAAAGCCAGTGTTCCACTGGCTCCGAAAATTAAAGCCAGCAATAACCGTAACCGCTGGCTTTGATAAATAGACGTTGAGTTCATTAAGTCTGTTCTTCTTCCAAAGTTGGAACTGGCGCGTCGTCTGGAATTTTCACGTGAAGCAGAAGGATCCTGCGGCTGTCAGCCATCGCAACTTTAAATTGGTAGTTGTCTATCGTGATGATTTCACCACGAGAAGGCAGGTGTCCAAAGGCTTGCATAACGAGGCCACCGACGGTATCGACTTCATCGTCACTAAAATGAGTCCCAAAGGCTTCATTAAAATCTTCAATCTGTGTAAGGGCTCGGACAGAATAAGAATGACGGCTGAGTTGACGAATATCAACATCGTCTTGGTCGTCATATTCGTCTTCAATTTCGCCTACGATGAGCTCTAAAATATCTTCAATGGTCACTAGACCAGAAACGCCACCAAACTCATCGATCACGATAGCCATATGATAGCGTTGAGAGCGGAATTCTTTGAGTAGCCGGTCTACTCGCTTACTTTCAGGGACAACAACCGCTTGGCGTAATACCTTATCAATACTAAAAGGCTCTGCGTCGGTACGCATAAATGGCAGTAAATCTTTTGCCATCAATAACCCTTCGATATGGTCTTTGTCTTCACTAATAACAGGGAAGCGTGAGTGAGCTGAGTCAATAATGACATCAAGGCACTCATCAAGCGTTTGATTACGTTTTAAGGTAACAATTTGGGAACGCGGGATCATAATGTCGCGTACGCGCTGATCCGCAATATCCATTACCCCTTCAAGCATTTCGCGGGTATCAGGATCGATCAAATCGTTTTGTTCAGAGTCGCGGATTAATTCGACTAAATCATCACGATTTTTAGGTTCACCATGGAATAGGTGATTTAACAGTGCAAAGAACCCTTTCTTAGGACCAGGGTTATCGCTACTCGAAGAGTTATCGTCGCTCATGGCGGTTAATTTAATATTCCTCAAAAAAATACTCGTCATACTTCGAACTGCAGCGTTGTTGGCTG
>NZ_JAMPSX010000027.1:0-28102 GCF_028484875.1 Providencia sp. PROV032 | reverse complement strand
TATCTCGAACTGCAGCGTTGTTGGCTGTACTTGGTACCAAAAGTAGGCCAAGTTAAAGTATTTGGAGCTTAGGTTAGTTAATAAAAACAGCTTACTGGATTCTTTTTAGCATAAAATTGACGGTTTATCTGCAAAATAACCGTCAATTTTTTGTAAAGTAATGCTTTCTATCAGAAAGGCATTTCAAAAAATTATAGTTAGGTCACTCTTTTTCTGCAAGATATGGGTCTTCATAGCCCAATTCAGCCAGAATTTCGGTTTCTAAACCTTCCATTTCTTCTGCTTCATCATCTTCAATATGATCATAGCCTAAAAGATGAAGGCAACCGTGAACAACCATGTGTGCCCAGTGTTCTTCTGCCGTTTTTTGTTGCTCAACCGCTTCTTGTTCAACGACTTGGCGACAAATAATTAAATCACCGAGCAAAGGAAGCTCAATTTCAGGTGGGGCTTCAAAGGGGAATGACAACACGTTAGTCGGTTTGTCTTTACCGCGATAGGTTAAGTTCAAGTGATGGCTTTCAGGTTCATCAACTACCCGAATAGTGACTTCACTTTGTGCTTGAAATTTCGGCAACACAGCGGTTAACCAACGCTGAAACTCGTCTTCCGAAGGCAAACCATCAGGGTTTTCACACGCAATTTGTAAATCGAGAATAATTTCGATGTCACTCATTTATGGGTTTTCCTGCTTTTCAAATTGCTTTTGTTGTTCTTTTTCTTCACGTAATTGTTGGCGACGTTTATTATCTTGTTCTTCCCATACTTCATAAGCCATGACGACTTTTGCAACGACGGGATGGCGAACCACGTCTTCGCTGTGGAAGAAATTAAAGCTTAAATCATCCACTTCAGAAAGCACTTCAATGGCATGACGTAACCCTGATTTACTACCGCGAGGTAAGTCAACCTGAGTAATATCACCCGTCACAACCGCTTTGGAATTAAAGCCAATACGTGTTAAAAACATTTTCATCTGTTCGATGGTGGTGTTTTGGCTCTCATCTAAAATAATAAACGCATCATTTAAGGTACGACCACGCATATAGGCGAGCGGTGCAACTTCGATAACATTACGTTCAATGAGTTTTTCAACTTTTTCAAAGCCTAACATTTCAAATAGCGCATCATAAAGTGGACGTAGGTAAGGGTCGACTTTTTGGCTGAGATCCCCAGGCAAAAAACCCAGTTTCTCGCCTGCTTCAACCGCTGGACGGGTAAGCAAAATACGACGAACTTCTTGGCGCTCTAACGCATCAACAGCTGCTGCGACTGCTAAGTAGGTTTTACCCGTTCCGGCGGGGCCAATTCCAAATGTAATATCATGGTCTAAAATATTGGCGATATATTGCGCTTGATTTGGGGTGCGTGGTTTGATCACACCACGTTTAGTTTTAATATTCACCGCCTTGCCATAGTCAGGCACGCTATCGGCAGATTGCTCTAAAACGCGGCTATCCATAATGGCTAAGTGAATATTTTCAGGGTCGATATCAGGGGTCACACCGCGTACGGGTGCGGTATCGACATACAGTTGACGCAAAATTTTGCTCGCCGCTTGAACATTCAGTGGCTTACCCGATAACTTAAAACGGTTATCACGGCGATTAATTTCGATAGCAAGGCGGCGTTCTAGCTGCTTGATATTATCGTCAAATGGCCCGCAGAGGCTCATTAAACGCTGGTTATCTGCGGGTTCTAGAAAGATTTCTTGTGTTGCGATTTGCAAATTTTTTGTCTCGGTCACTGAATATCCTATGGTTGCGGCTTAGGGTTGAAAGCTACCAACACCTAGCTCATCTTCTTTACGGGTACGTGCAATAACAGATTCTGGCGATTCATGAACGCGAAGACCCATTTGGTCTTCTGTACGAATGACTTTACCGCGTAATGAGTTGGTATAGACATCCACAATTTCGACATCCACAAATTTACCGATCATATCCGGTGTGCCTTCAAAGTTTACCACACGGTTATTTTCAGTACGTCCAGATAGCTCCATAACGTTTTTACGGGATGTTCCTTCAACTAAGATACGTTGAACGGTTCCCACCATTTGGCGGCTGAAGCTTAGTGCCTGCTGATTAATACGCTGTTGCAGTAAGTATAGACGCTGTTTTTTCTCATCTTCAGTTACATCGTCAGGTAAATCTGCAGCGGGTGTGCCAGGACGTGCGGAGTAGACAAAGCTGTAGCTCATGTCAAAATTCACGTCTGCAATGAGTTTCATTGTTTTTTCGAAGTCATCAGTTGTTTCACCGGGGAAGCCCACGATAAAGTCCGAACTGATTAGAATACCAGGGCGTGCTTCACGCAGTTTGCGAATAATGGCTTTGTATTCAAGTGCGGTGTGCGCACGTTTCATCATTGTTAGAATGCGGTCTGAGCCACTTTGCACGGGGAGATGCAAAAAGCTGACTAATTCAGGGGTATCGCGGTAGACTTCGATGATGTCGTCAGTAAATTCAATTGGGTGGCTAGTGGTAAAGCGCACACGGTCGATACCATCAATTGCAGCGACTAAACGCAATAATTCTGCAAATGAGCAAATTTCACCATCAAAGGTTTCACCGCGGTAGGCATTCACGTTTTGGCCAAGCAAATTAACTTCACGTACACCTTGTGCCGCTAACTGCGCGATTTCAAACAAGATATCATCACAAGGGCGACTAACTTCTTCACCTCGGGTGTAAGGTACTACACAGAAGGTGCAGTACTTGTTACAGCCTTCCATTATCGAAACGAAAGCCGTTGGTCCTTCGGCACGAGGTTCAGGTAAACGGTCAAACTTTTCAATTTCAGGGAAGCTGATATCGATAACTGGGCTACGAGTGCCTTGAACTTGGTTAATCATCTCAGGCAAACGGTGCAAAGTTTGCGGGCCGAAAACGATGTCAACACTTGGTGCACGTTGGCGAATAAAATCCCCTTCTTGTGAAGCGACACAGCCGCCTACACCAATAATAATGTCAGGGTTTTTGTCTTTAAAAAACTTCCAACGACCAAGTTGATGGAAGACTTTTTCTTGTGCTTTTTCACGAATTGAACAGGTATTAAGCAGTAATAAATCGGCTTCTTCTGCAATTTCAGTGAGTTGATAACCATGGGTATTTTCTAATAAAGATACCATTTTGGATGAGTCATACTCATTCATCTGGCAACCCCAAGTTTTAATGTATAGCTTTTTATTCGTCGACATGTCGTATATCCGGTGTTTTCGAAGCGGCTAGTGTAATGGACTCCGAAACGCGTTGTAAATCCAAAGTCCTACCCTTTATATTTGGGAAGTCGCATGCATTTTGATTAAGGACATCATTGTATGATGGGATAAATGCAAAGATATTTAAAATAATATCACCACACGAAATCTAAGGGCAGGCAATTTGCCTATTGTTTTAAAATTAGCACGTATTGTATTCATTTGCGGCATCAGTGACCAGAGGATGTTGCGAAATTGTGGTTGTTTTTTGTGCAAATCAAAATGTTTTCAGCAAAATACACTATTTGTAAGGTTATAAAGAAGAGAGAAACGCATGAGCTCTAAGCCTTCAATACCTATATTTCCTGTGACAGCCATCATTTTTCGGTACAATACCTTTATTAACGTAGTCACTGTTATCAAACGATAACCTTTATTAAACAATAAATAGTAGCGAACGTATGAATAAATTAATCGAATCTTATGATGTTGTCGTCGTTGGCGCAGGGATGACTGGCGCGGCAGCAGCATTGGGCTTTGCTCAAGAAGGCATGCGAGTCGCTTTGCTTGAAAAAGCACAACCTGCGGCCTTTGACTCACAAAGTGCTCCTGATGTTCGTATTTCTGCGATTAGCCGCGCTTCTGTTGAATTGTTGGAACAATTAGGGGCTTGGCAACATGTGAAAGCAATGCGGAGTGCGCCATATCGCCAGTTAGAAACATGGGAAGAACCCGATAGCAATGTGGTTTTCGATGCTCAAAGCCTTGGGTTGCCTGAACTCGGTTTTATGGTAGAAAACCGTGTGTTACAACTTGCATTGTGGCAAGAATGTGAAAAATACAGCAATCTAGACCTTGTCTGTCCTGCGAGACTTATCAATTTATATCAATCTAAGCAGCAAAAAGAGTGGATGTTGGCATTAGATGATGGCCGAACTTTACAAGCTAAGCTTGTGGTCGGCGCTGATGGCGCTAATTCGCAAGTCCGTAAAATGGCAGGAATTGGTAGCCGAGGCTGGCAGTATCGCCAATCATGTATGTTGATTAGTATTCAAACACAGCAGCCTCAGCAAGACAAAACATGGCAGCAGTTTTTTCCGTCAGGGCCGAGGGCATTTTTACCTCTGTATGATAATTGGGCCTCATTAGTCTGGTATGACAGTCCCGCAAAGATCAGACGTTTACAAGGTATGTCAATGGAACAATTGACGGGAGCGGTTTCTGAAGCTTTTCCTGAACGCTTAGGGCCGATCACTGCGATAGCTTCCGGGGCGTTTCCACTGACCCGTCACCACGCAAGTCGCTATGTGATGGATGGGCTGGCACTGATTGGCGATGCCGCTCATACCATCAACCCTTTAGCGGGGCAGGGAGTGAATTTAGGCTATCGAGATGTTGATGCATTGCTCAAAGAAGTGACTTACGCGCGTGAATACATACAACCATGGAATTCCCTTGATGTATTGAAACGTTATCAACGCCGTCGTTTACCTGATAATTTAATCATGCAAGCTGGAATGGATGTGTTCTATATGGCATTTAGTGAAAAGTTACCGGGATTGAAAATAGTTAGGAATCTTGGGTTGATGGCGGCACAGCGCGCCGGAGAAGCAAAAAAACTGGCTCTGAAGTATGCGTTAGGGTTATAGAACTTATCTTAGATATATAAATAGGCCGCAAAATTAGAGGCCTATTTATAATTAAATGAAGAAGTTAGCGCTATTTATTATTAGCTAAATCAATTGGCTGAATGTGACTTATATCTGTATTGATGCTGTCGTCTTCAGTAATCACTGAATCTAAAGTTTCATTTTTTGCTGAAAATGCATGAGCCAGTTTTTCTGTGTCGAGTTCTTTTTCCCAACGTGCAACAACGATACACGCACATGCGTTACCGACTAAGTTAGTTAAAGCGCGGCACTCAGACATAAATCGGTCGATACCTAAAATAAGCGCCATGCCTGCAACAGGAACGCTTGGTACCACCATCAAAGTGGCTGCTAAAGTAATAAAACCTGCACCCGTTACACCAGCTGCCCCCTTCGAGCTTATCATGGCAACTAGCAGCAATGAAATTTGTTCCCAGATAGTCAGCTCAATATTGGTGGCTTGGGCAATAAATAATGCGGCCATCGTCATGTAGATGTTGGTACCATCAAGGTTGAATGAATAACCAGTAGGGATCACTAAGCCTACAACAGATTTTTCACACCCCGCATGCTCCATTTTTCGCATTAAACTTGGTAATGCGGCCTCAGAAGAAGAAGTCCCTAATACTAACCAGAGTTCATCTTTGATGTACTTAATCAGTTCAATGATTGAGAAACCGTTATATTTGGCTACCGCTCCCAACACCAGTAAGACAAATAGCAGTGATGTTATATAGAAAGTCATAATCAGCATCATTAAATTGCCGATAGAGGATATTCCATATTTACCAATGGTAAATGCCATTGCACCGAATGCCCCGATAGGGGCGAGTTTCATTAGCATCGCCACCATTTTGAACACAGGTTCAGAAAAGTTTTGCAGTAACTTAACGATAGGCTCGCCGTGTTTACCCGTTGCAGCTAGCGCTAACCCAAAAATAACTGCAATAAACAGAACTTGCAGAATATTTCCATTAACTAATGGGCTGATGACGGTATCAGGGATGATATTCATCAAAAAGCTGACAATCGAGGATTCGTGTGCTTTTTCAACGTAGGTGGCAACTTTGCTGCTATCCAAAGTCGCTGGATCAATATTAAGCCCCGAACCTGGACGAATGATATTCGCGATGATAAGACCGATGATGAGAGCAATTGTCGAGAAAGTGATAAAGTAGAGCATTGCTTTACCTGCGACACTTCCCACGGCCTTCATGTTTGACATCCCTGATATACCGGTGACAACAGTTAAGAAGATAACTGGTGCGATAATCATTTTAACGATTTTGATGAATGCATCACCAAGCGGTTTTAGTGACTCACCAATGTCTGGAAAAAAGTGACCAAGTGCTATACCCAGAACGATGGCTACTATCACTTGAACATATAATATTTTATATATGGGTTGCTTTATCATGTTTCGCATAAATTTTCTCTGTAAAAATGTTGCGTTTGGCAATTTATAATTATTAGGTTTAAAACTTTTATTAGAGTTTTTGAGAGCTAATTTAGTTGGAATGGAGGAAGGGGCTGAATTCATTAGTACCAGTGAGTGATAATAATTTGACTGGTAATAATCATACCTAACTACAATTCTAGGGAAGGTTACCACTTTAAATGGTTATATAAAAATGATTGAAGTCACATATTTGATATAAAAGTTACCTAAACGTAAATTTTATAGGGTAAATGTTGCTCTAAGATCACTTTTAGCGATTAAGTTGCTACTTATTTAGTAGTATTGGGATTAAATAAATAAAGATATCGCAAAAAATAATCCGTTAAGCTAAAAAACAGAGGTGAAAATATAGAAAACAGTGGAAATGGCTCCCCTGTTTATTAAAAATCGAACGTGTCTGCTGTTTTTTTTATTTTTGTTTCATTTATCAATAAAAGTGATAAATGAAATTAGAGGTAGGGTTTTATACATAAATACGTTATGCCTAAATGCACTACGGGGTGTTAAGGGAAATCTAATTTATGGGGGATTAAAGAGAGAATGGCTGGGGTACCAGGATTCGAACCTGGGAATGCCAGGATCAAAACCTGGTGCCTTACCGCTTGGCGATACCCCAACAAAAAGAAATGGTAGCTACGACGGGATTCGAACCTGTGACCCCAACATTATGAGTGTTGTGCTCTAACCAGCTGAGCTACATAGCCATTATTATTTCTTTGGAATGATTGTTGCAACAAGAAGGGAAGTAGATGGCTGGGGTACCAGGATTCGAACCTGGGAATGCCAGGATCAAAACCTGGTGCCTTACCGCTTGGCGATACCCCATCCGGGAAATTCTACTATTGATTGTATTAAGATGGCTGGGGTACCAGGATTCGAACCTGGGAATGCCAGGATCAAAACCTGGTGCCTTACCGCTTGGCGATACCCCAATCTTAAATTCAATACTACCGAGAAGGAAAATGGTGCGGGAGACAAGACTTGAACTTGCACACCTTGCGGCGCCAGAACCTAAATCTGGTGCGTCTACCAATTTCGCCACTCCCGCAAAATAATGGTGGCTATGACGGGATTCGAACCTGTGACCCCAACATTATGAGTGTTGTGCTCTAACCAGCTGAGCTACATAGCCATCTTTTTTTGCATTACCTTCGTCGGCGTTGCGGGGCGCATTATGCTAATTACACACACGACAGTCAATAGCTTTTTGCACTATTTTTCAGAAAATGTGTCTGTTTGTTTGATGAATAATCATTTTGTCGATAAAGCCAGCAAAAAACAAGCCCATATTTGAAAAAAATCACTTTTTATCTTACCTGTTAGATAAATGTAATTTGGTGACGCGTGAAGTCATACAGTGAAAGAGCGCAAAAATTTGTAACAGGAACAAAGGAGGGAGAAGACGACGCGATAGAAAAATAGCTTATGAAACGAAACGTTCAGATTGTCGCTAATAAAAAAGCAGGTATCTCGACCTGCTTTAAAGAGAGCAACGGTAAAAATTAGCTTTCAAACAGTTTTTGTAATAATTCACCATTGAGCATTGCCCGTTTAGTAAGTGCGAAAGCGCCTATCGCAGAGTTATGAACTAACTGTGACGTGACGATGGGGAGATTCTCCCTAAACCCTTTTAAGGCTTGTGTGTCAATGCAGCTTTGAATCGCGGGTAACAGAATTTGTTCTGCTTCCGTGATATCGCCTGCAATGACGACTTTTTCAGGGTTAAACAAGTTTATTGAGATAGCAATCGCTTTACCAATTTGACGGCCAACATGCTGAATAACTTCATTGGCAAGTGGGTCTCCTGTATTGGCGGCTTGGCAAATATGGGAAATTGTACAATTTTCCAATGTAAGGGAGCTTGAATAGCCTTGTTCTAAACGTTGTTTTACACGAGCTTCAATCGCTTGGTTTGAGGCAATGGTTTCTAAACAACCAAAATTGCCACAGTGACAAAGTTCACCGAGTGGGTCAACTTGGATATGGCCGATTTCCCCGAGGTTACCTCGGTGGTTGAGCAATATCTCTTTATTGATGACTAAACCTGCTCCTGTGCCTCTGTGAATACGGACGAGGAGTGAGTCTTCGCAATCACGGGTTGCACCAAAGTAGCTCTCAGCGAGCGCTAGGCTGCGAATATCGTGCCCTGCATAACACGTTATTCTAAAGTGCGCTTGTAAATTATCGATGAGATGCCAATTGTCAACTTTGATATGTGGCATGTAGTAGACAATTCCACTATTTGGGTTAACTAACCCAGGGAGAATAATCGAAATTGCGATTAACTCTTTTAAGCGTTTTTGATTATGTTCGATAAAATCTTCAAGGGCGGAAATCAGCTTTTGTTCTACCGCTTGCTGAGAAGGTTCCGTGATAGGGTAATGAGCATCGATAATCATTTTGCCACCTAAGTCGTATAAGGCGATGGTGGCATCATAGCGGCCTAAACGAACGCCAATGGTGTGAAAATTTTTGTGTTCGGAGACAATCGATATGGCACGTCGGCCCCCAGTGGAGGCCTGTTGGTCAACTTCTTTAATTAAGCCACGTTCGAGTAGTTGGCGAGTGATTTTAGTGACACTGGCTGGGGCAAGTTGGCTTTGCTCCGCGATTTGAATTCTTGATATCGGGCCATGTTGGTCAATCAAACTATAGACGACAGCGCTATTGAGTTGTTTGACGAGATCAATATTACCAATTTGCTTCAGCGAGTGGCTTTGATTCATTAGCTAGTTACTCATTTTTTGTAGACTTCTGCTCCGTTAACATAGGTTGCGAGGACGTCGAAGTCGTGGTTAAACGCGGTTAAATTCGCAATTTTACCCGGAGCGATAGACCCTAACGTCTCATCAACTCCAATGGCTCTTGCGGGGTAGAGCGTTGCCATTCTCAGTGTTTCATCTAATGGAATACCCACGTACTCTACACTGTTTCTTACTGCTTCTATCATTGTTAGTGATGAGCCGCTGAGTGTGCCATTTTCATCTACACATAATCCATCGCGGTAGTATATGGTTTTACCTGCGAAGATAAAATGATCCATTTCACCAGTTTGAGGATCTATTCCTGCGGGCGCGGTGGCATCAGTCACTAAAATTAATTTATCACCTTTTAAGTGTTTGCTATTACGGATATTTGCCCATTGGACATGTAAGCCATCCGCAATAATTCCGGCGTAAACTTCAGGGGTGTCATAAATAGCCCCTACTAAACCCGGGCCACGGCCTGAAATATATGGCATGGCGTTAAAAAGGTGCGTTGAAAAGCAGATTCCGGCTTTAAAACCTAGTTTGGCTTCCTCGTAAGTTGCATTTGAGTGCCCAGCTGAAATCACAATCCCTGCATCTTTCAATTGATGAATATAATTAACTTCAACCATTTCAGGTGCTAATGTGATTTTCGTTATCGCATCTGCATGGGCGGCTAAATAATCAATCATCTGCGCGGATGGTTGGCGGATAAATTCAGGGTTATGTGTGCCTTTCTTAATAACATTAATGTATGGGCCTTCTAAATGGAGCCCGAGAGCTTGGTTCTTGTGGTCTTTTAAATACTCGGTCATGACCTCAATACCATGCTTCATTAATTCGTCAGAGCACGTAATCAGCGTTGGCAAATAACTGGTACATCCCGTGCGTTCATTGGCTTTTTGCATGATATCCAAATTCTTTAATGTGACATTTTCTTTATTATCATTGAATTGGACACCACCACAGCCGTTGACTTGCAGGTCAATAAACCCAGCGGATAAGATTGCACCTTGTAGGTCATGCTGTGAAATATGGGAAGGTAATTCAGAGACAGGACAAACATCTTTGATGATTTCACCATCGATGATGACCGCATGGTTATCCAGTCTTTCATGACCTGTATAAATAATGCAATTTGTTAATGCATACATGGCTTAAACTCCTGACCTCTGGAAGGTGGGTCACCGATCAGCCTTCGCTGACCGGGTGATTGATAAATATAATATTAGTTAAACTTTTCAATAATTTCAGATTCTAGCTGTTTGAAATATTTAAGCGTTTTGACTTTTAATTCGAGTGTTGCGGGTTCATCACAGACGACCAGTGCTTTTGGATGCATTTGCACGCAGCTTACTGTCCACATATGGTTGATTGAACCTTCTACCGCAGCATGAACTGCATTGGCTTTATTTGCACCTGTCGCGAGTACCATTAACTCTTCAGCATCCATTAATGTGGCAACTCCCACAGTTAAAGCGAATTTTGGTACTTGGTTGATATCGTTATCAAAAAAACGTGAGTTAGCTTGGCGTGTTTCGGGCGTTAATGTCTTAATGCGAGTACGAGAGTTCAGTGAAGAACCCGGTTCATTGAAAGCAATATGACCGTCGTTACCTACGCCGCCCATAAATAAATTAATTTTGCCGTAAGATTTAATTTTATCTTCATAACGTTGGCATTCTGCATCAACATCAGGGGCATTGCCATTCAGTAAATTAATATTTTGCGCTTGAATATCGATGTGGTTAAAGAAATTCTCATGCATAAATGTGTGATAGCTTTGAGGATGATTAGCTGGAATACCAATATATTCATCCATATTAAATGTGACCACATGCTTAAAACTGACTTTTCCTGCGTTATATAAAGCAATCAGAGCCTTATAAGTTGCAAGAGGGGTGCCACCTGTTGGTAGCCCAAGAACGAAAGGGCGATCAGCAGTAGGGTTGAATGCGTTGATTTTATCAGCGATATACTGTGCGGACCAAATGCCGACATTATGCGCATTGTTAAGTGGAATTAGCCTCATGTCTTAATTACCTCTAATAAGTCTGTGAAATCTTTCATATATATATGTATCCCTGATGTTATTCATTAGATATAGGAATACTCGTTATACTTCAAATTTATTGTGCATTATCACTTGCTTGACCTGCTGTTTTTGTTTCAGTTCATGCATTCAAGTGTGCTGAGAATATACAGGTTAATAGCATAAAAAAGTTATTTTTAATCATAAAATAAGTTTTCAATAATAGCTAGTAATTTAGTCATATCAGTAACTCTTTCGTTGATATTTATCACAAATCGAACCTATTTATTTTGCATCGCGAAACAATTAATTTAGACTATGAAATTGATACTCTCAATAACCTAAATTATGATTTAGGTGTGTGAACAAGAAGATCCCGTAAATGGGACAAAAATAGGGCGATAAAGGGGGAGTTTGTGAATATTCTTAGCTACTTACAGCGGATTGGTAGGGCACTTATGGTGCCAGTTGCGGTACTACCAGCTGCAGCAATCCTGATGGGGATTGGCTATTGGATTGACCCAGATGGTTGGGGAGCCAATAGTGCAATCGCGGCGTTACTGATTAAATCGGGCGCGGCTATTATTGATAATATGTCCGTGCTATTTGCTATTGGTGTTGCTTATGGGATGTCAAAAGATAAAGACGGTGCTGCTGCACTGACCGGTTTTGTTGGCTTTTTAGTCGTGACAACACTGTGTTCTCCTGCATCTTATTCCATGATCATGAATGTTCCGTTGGAAAGCGTTCCTGCGGCATTCGGTAAAATAAATAACCAGTTCGTGGGTATCTTAGTTGGGGTACTGTCTGCAGAATTGTACAACCGCTACAGTGGCGTAGAGCTACCAAAAGCATTGTCTTTCTTTAGCGGTCGTCGCCTTGTACCCATTCTGACATCATTCTTAATGATCATCTTAGCCTTCATACTGATGTATGTGTGGCCAGTGGTCTATAACGGTTTAGTCTCTTTCGGTGAAAGCATTAAAGACTTAGGCTCTGTGGGCGCGGGGATTTACGCATTTTTCAACCGTTTATTAATTCCTGTGGGTCTTCACCATGCACTTAACTCAGTGTTCTGGTTTGACGTTGCAGGGATCAATGATATTCCAAACTTCTTAGGCGGTGCTAAGTCAATTGAAGCAGGCCTTGCAACAGTAGGTATTACGGGTCGTTACCAAGCGGGCTTCTTCCCAATCATGATGTTTGGTTTACCTGGTGCGGCATTAGCGATTTACCACTGTGCACGTCCAGAAAATAAGGCAAAAGTTGCTGGTATTATGATTGCCGGTGCGTTCGCGGCATTCTTCACCGGTATCACTGAGCCGCTTGAATTCTCCTTCATGTTCGTGGCACCGATTCTGTACGTAGTCCACGCATTGTTAACCGGTATTTCGGTTTATATCGCAGCAACAATGGAATGGATCTCAGGGTTCGGCTTCAGCGCAGGTTTAGTCGATATGTTATTGCAATCACGTAACCCACTAGCCGTTCAGTGGTATATGTTGATTGTCCAAGGCTTGGTTTTCTTCTGCATCTACTATGTCATTTTCCGTTTCATGATCCGCAAATTCAACCTGTTAACACCAGGCCGTGAAGAGAGCGCAGGTGATGAAACGATTGATGGTTATGACGAAAGCATTAGCCCTGCCGATAACAGTGACAGCGATATTCAAAAAGAAGCTCGCCAATATGTTGCAGCGGTGGGGGGTAGTGATAACATCGTCAGTATTGATGCTTGTATTACACGTTTACGTTTAGGCGTTAAAGATTCAGCAGTTGTTAACGATGCGATGACTAAACGTTTAGGCGCTTCAGGTGTTATCCGCTTAAGCAAACAAAATGTGCAAGTGATTGTCGGTACACGTGCTGAATTAGTGGCAAAAGCAATGACTGAAGTGATTGCAAAAGGCCCAATTGCAGGTTCTGCGCCAGTTGCAGCGGCAGAAGAGAAAAAAGCGACAGAGCCTGCGAAAGCTAAAGGCAATGTGATTTTATCTCTGGTTGCGCCAGTGAGTGGTCAAGTTTTCTCACTTGATGATGTGCCTGATGAAGCGTTTTCTAGCCGCATTGTGGGCGATGGTATTGCCATCAAACCAACAAGCAGTGAAGTGTTAGCGCCGGCATCAGGTACGGTGGTGAAAATTTTCGAAACTAATCATGCATTCTGCCTTGAAACAGAAAATGGTGTCGAACTCATTGTTCATATGGGGATTGATACTGTTGCACTGAAAGGCGAAGGTTGTGCACGTTTAGTGGAAGAAGGAGCTGAAGTAACCGCTGGCACACCAATTCTGAACCTCGACCTTGCGTTCCTTGAGGCCAATGCTAAATCAATGATTAGCCCAGTTATCATCAGCAATATTGATGACTTCGCTGGTGTCGAGATTTTAGTTGAAGGCGATGTGAAAGCAGGCGAAACGGTTATTTATAATGTTCTGAAATAATTCAGCTTAATATTATAAGTTAGTAAGAGGGTGGCTTAGGCCACCCTTTTTTTATGGTGGTTAAATAAGAAAAAGATAATCATACAGGGTATAACAAATAATGATAATCACTATCAATTGAGTTTGGTTTATAAAGAAAATATAATTAATTGTTAGCTTTGTGGGGAGGTGTTTTTTCTAAAATACGCGAATAATTAAAATTAAAGCGCCTAAAATAATTATAAAAAAGTATCTATAAGGAGAAAGGAATGGGATTAAAAATTCATTTGGTTTGGTTTGATAAACAAACAGAGGAATATGTTGGTGAAGAGTATTCTCTAGATCTAGGCGATAATGATAGCATTATAGAGGAAACCATTAATCCTGAGGAAAATATTATTAATAATGGTTGTTTTGATATGGTTTCTGACTGGGTTTCTAATCTTCAAAATCATATAAAACATAACATTGAATTTAGTAAATATGATTATCAAGTTTCATTCGATTATCGAGATGAATGGTAATTATCTATATTTATAAATTATTAGTAAATAATTTAATTTACTTGTTTTATACAAAATAATATTTATCTAAAACAAAAATATAAGGAATATGTAATATGACTGAATTAGTGAAATACTTATAACTTCACTCTCGACTTATGATTTAGGAGAAATTTCGTGAGGTTGATTTCATGGTTTATCGTTATAGGAGCGTTCATGATCGGGACTCCAACTTGGGGAGGAAATACAAATCCTCCTTTAATTCCAACTGTGAGGGATCGTCTATATACCATTGAATATAATGAAACAGAACTTCGTTATGACCCTGACCTACCTAAAAAAGTTTCTTATCCTGCAAACCAACAGCAAGTGCTTGAGTTATATCATCGGGCCTTAAAAAATAATAATGAAGATGATAATTATGTCTTGTTTTCTTTTTTCAGAATTGGTTGCACCGATTTTAAGCATTTACATAATGTGAAAGCTGCAAAAGAAGAGTGTGCACTGGCAAATTTCTTTTTGAAGAGAGTATTAAAAATTAATTCTAATAATGGGTTAGCTCTGTTATTTACAGGGGTAAACTATCAGCATGGTAATGGGGGGGAAATAAATATGCCAGAAGCAATTTCATATTATGAACGAGCTTACCACCTTCATGGTAATAAGGTACTTGTCGCAGTAAAAAATCTTTCGACGATTTATTTACATGGACTCGGCGGGATCCCTCAGGACTTTAATAAAGCTAAATACTATTTAGAAATGGCCGCAAGAGATAACCCAAAGGGGCAAGATGCATATTACCTCAAGAATTTTGATACATATGTTGATTTACTCAAAATATCAAATGAAGGTGATAAATGTAAGCAACAAAACCCGAATAACCGTATCTGGGTAAAAGAATGTAATGATAAAGTAGAAAAGAAAATAGAAGCGTACTTAAAAAAACATAGAGGAAATCAGAAAGAGAAAGATGCGATTGGTTAATTTACCAAAATTTTATTTTATGACTAATATGAAAGGTAGTTATGAATAATGCGTTAAAAATAGCGTGTAAAAAACACGCTATTTTTCGTATTAAAAAATTGCATTTATTAATAACATTGGCGAAATCTCAAACAAGGTTGTCAAATTTGCATAAGCAAGGGGCTTTTTTCATCGATAAAATATTTTCTCAATTACTGAGAGGGTTTATCTGTGGAACTGCTTTTGTGTTTATTTGGCTTTATTTCGGGGATCACCACCGCACTATTCGGCTTCGGTGGCGGTTTTATTACGGTTCCACTGTTATATGCCTTGATTACCTTAGTGTGGGGGCCACAAAGCGATGCAGGAACTGTGGCAATGCAGATTGCGGTGGCAACTTCAACCTGCGTGATGATTTTTTCATCAACGTTATCAAGTCGCGCTCATTATTTAAAAGGGAATCTCAGCTGGCCAATTATACGTCCTTTTATTATTCCAATTTCAATTGGTGGCATATTTGGGGCAATTGTTGCGCTATCCGTAGATAGTGCATTAATTCGTTGGATATTCATCGGTTATCTCATTATCACTATTCTAGATTGTTTTATACGTCCTGGTTTTATGAAAACAGGATCTATAGGTATACAAGCCTCCCGTGGTGGTATTTTTGCCGATACCCCGATTGGAGTGGTGATTGGTGCGGTGGCGGCATTTTTAGGTGTTGGTGGCAGTGTGATGACAGTTCCTTTAATGCGACGTAGAGGTGCGAGTATGATCCAAGCTGCTGCCTTTGCGAACCCATTGACATTACCAATGGCAATCACGGGGACATTAACTTATTTTTATTTCGCCATTGATAAACACATTGACCTCGGAGCAGGCTTTCTGGGGATGATCTATATTAAAGGGGCATTAATTCTCATTGTGACATCGTGGTTAGGGATCCGTTTTGCTTCTTTATTAATGCCTTACCTGAGCGATAAACGTCATGCTCAAAGTTATCCGCTACTGTTACTCATTGTTTTGACTGTTATGTTACTGGCTTAAAAATAGCGTATATCGGCGGGTAAAGATGGGCTTTTTGCCCTAAATTCTTCCAGATCATCGCTTTTGCTGCACTTGGCGCAATCAAACGGTTGTTTCCTGATTGATTATGGTAGAATATATTCAGATACTACACGCTTTTAGCGCGCTTTTGGCATTGAGGAATGATGACAATGAATGAGGCAGATGCTCGCCCAACAAATTTTATCCGTCAGATCATAGATGAAGATCTGGCGACTGGAAAACACACGTCAGTGCATACGCGTTTTCCACCTGAACCGAATGGCTATTTACATATTGGTCATGCTAAATCAATCTGCTTGAATTTTGGCATTGCCAAGGATTATCAGGGCCAATGTAACTTACGTTTTGATGATACAAACCCTGTAAAAGAAGATGTCGAATACGTTAATTCAATTCAAGAAGACGTTAAATGGCTTGGTTTTGAGTGGAGCGGCGATGTTCGTTATTCCTCTGACTACTTTGATACCTTGTATCAATATGCGATCGAGCTGATCAAAAAAGGCTTAGCTTATGTTGATGAGCTCAGCCCAGACGAAATTCGCGAATATCGTGGGACACTCAAAGAGCCCGGTAAAAATAGCCCATACCGTGAGCGCCTAATTGAAGACAACTTAGCATTATTCGAAAAAATGCGTGCGGGTGGCTTCGAAGAAGGAAAAGCGTGTTTACGTGCGAAAATCGATATGGCATCCCCATTTATGGTGATGCGTGATCCAGTTTTATATCGTATTAAATTTGCGGAACATCACCAATCTGGCAACAAATGGTGTATTTATCCAATGTATGACTTCACGCATTGTATTTCTGATGCATTGGAAGGGATTACGCATTCATTATGTACGCTAGAGTTCCAAGATAACCGCCGTTTATATGATTGGGTATTAGATAATATCACCATTGATTGCCATCCACGTCAGTACGAGTTTTCTCGTCTGAATTTGGAATACACGGTGATGTCTAAGCGTAAATTGAACCAACTAGTCACCGAAAAACATGTTAATGGTTGGGATGACCCACGTATGTTAACCATTTCGGGTTTACGTCGTCGTGGTTATACCGCAGCCTCAATTCGTGAATTTTGCCAACGTATCGGCGTGACTAAACAAGACAATAACGTTGAAATGGCCGCTTTAGAGTCTTGTATTCGTGATGACCTGAATGAGTCAGCACCACGTGCGATGGCGGTTATCGACCCAGTTCGTGTGGTGATTGAAAACATGCCTGCTGGCGAAGAGATTTTAACAGCGCCAAACCATCCAAATAAACCGGAGATGGGTACGCGCCAAGTACCATTTAGCAATGAAATCTATATTGACCGTGCAGACTTTCGTGAAGAAGCGAATCGCCAATATAAGCGCTTAGTATTAGGCAAAGAAGTTCGTTTGCGTAATGCATACATTATTAAGGCCGAGCGTGTTGAAAAAGACGCTGATGGTAATATCACAACTATTTACTGTAGTTATGATGCAGGCACACTGAATAAAGACCCGGCAGATGGCCGTAAAGTCAAAGGCGTTATTCATTGGGTTAGCGTCGCTCATGCATTACCAGCAGAAATTCGTCTGTATGACCGTTTATTTACAGTACCAAACCCTGGTGCAGAAGATGATTTCTTATCAGTTATCAACCCGGAGTCACTGGTTATTCGCCAAGGTTTTGTTGAGCCAAGCCTGAAAAATGCAGAGGCAGAAAAGGCGTATCAGTTTGAGCGTGAAGGCTATTTCTGTGCTGACAGCCGTTTAAGCAGCGAAGATCATTTAGTGTTTAATCGTACTGTGGGGTTGCGTGATACTTGGGCTAAGCTCGAGTCTAACTAAAATCCTCGTTATCCTTCGCGCTGTAGGTGTGTTAGCTTCACGCACTAGCCCTAGTCACATACTTATGTATACTCCTAGGGTCTAGCGGTCTTGCTGCTTTCCTACAACACGAATGAGCCCCTGATAAATGAATTATTTAGAGGGCTG
Source organism: Providencia sp. PROV032 (assembly GCF_028484875.1). Taxonomy (NCBI): domain Bacteria; kingdom Pseudomonadati; phylum Pseudomonadota; class Gammaproteobacteria; order Enterobacterales; family Morganellaceae; genus Providencia; species Providencia sp. PROV032. The sequence continues at coordinate 10,095 of NZ_JAMPSX010000027.1, read as the reverse complement.
TTCGAGAGCATTAGAACAAAAAAAGCCGTGATATTTCTAGTTAATATCACGGCTTTTTCTATGGGTAATACGACTTATTGAGGTTTGTTATCCACTTTTTCTTTTAATAATTCATGCAAATATTTATTGGCTGAGATCACATTTCCTTGTGCATCTTTGACTTGATACTCTTCACCAGTAATGGATGATTTTGAAGCAACGTTATCAATAAATTGTTCTGCAGTATTGAGGCGTTTCTCTGTTTTACGTAGTTTTAATCGCAAGTGAGACTCAGCATCGACAGCGGAATACTCAGTGCCATTACGAGTAAAAGTAAGATCCTGCTGTTTACCAAGTGCTGCTAATAATGATTCAGTACGAATTTTTTCTTCAGGACTTAATGCAAGGGCTTGAGTGGTTACAAAAACACTTAAAAAAAGCACTAATGCAGATGAAAAACGATTTGATAGTTGGGTGGTAAGCATTTGCACGAATTTCTCTCCATAGAAATAAAGGTGAAGAAATTATAAGCAGACTTTTAATTTAAACTATCGGTAAGATTCTTAGAATTTAATTCTTAATAGTCGATTAAGGCATAAAGCGATAACCAATCCCTGTTTCGGTTAATAGGTGAATTGGGCGTGCTGGGTCATTCTCCAACTTTTGCCGTAGATGGCCCATGTAGATGCGTAAGTAATGATTATGTTCCACATAATTAGGCCCCCACACTTGTAGTAATAAATGCCGTTGAGTCAATACTTTGCCACTATTAGCCACCAGTTCACTGAGTAAACGGAACTCAATCGGGGTAAGGTGGAGCTCTTCACCTTGCTTGGTAACAATTCGATTAATAAAATCGATAGTGATATCCCCAAACTGGCATTTTGAGTTTTCTTGGGTTACTTTGCCAAAACGCCGTAAAGCGACTCTAACACGAGCCAGTAATTCACTAATACCAAAGGGTTTTGTCAGGTAATCATCAGCGCCGGCATCCAATGCAGCCACCTTTTGCGACTCCTCTTCGCGAGCGGATAAAACAATGATAGGGATACTGCTCCACTGGCGTAGTTCACGAATTAAATTGAGTCCATCGCCATCAGGTAAGCCAAGGTCTAAAATCAATAAATCAGGTTGTCGCGTACCGGACTCAATGAGGCCGCGTTGATAGTTTTCCGCCTCAAAGACTTTCCAGCCTTCACCTTCCAGCGCCAAGCGAACAAAGCGACGAATTTCTTTTTCATCTTCAACAACTAGAATTTGATGGCTAGTGCTCACAATATGCTAATCCTTTATGTTTCTACTTCGATATCAGGTAGTTGCTTTAGAGGTAAGACAAAGTGGAAACTGGCTCCACCTTTATTATTATTCTGCGCCCAAATTTCCCCTTCATGTAATTGAATTATAGCACGGCAAATAGCGAGCCCTAAGCCAACTCCTGGGATTGCTGACTCTTTTTGCGCCCGAGAAAATTTGTCGAAAATATTTTTTTCTTGCCCATTTGGGATCCCATTGCTGGCATCCCATATTTCAATATGAATTTTTTGCCCTTCAACGGCAGCTCGAATACCGATCGGGGTATCGTTATGGCTGTATTTTACGGCATTTTCTAATAGATTGATTAGAACCCGTTCAATCAAATTAGCATCGCAATAAAGTAATAAATCGGCTGGAATATCAATTTCTAAAGGGTGACTGTGTAAGGTGTAATCTAAGGTTCTAACGGCACTACTGGTAATTTCTTGTAGTGATTCCCATGCTAAATTGGGTTGAATACTACCCGATTGCAAGCGAGCCATATCCAATAAATTATTCACTAAACGCGAAGTGCTAAGTACTTGTTGGCGCATTTGGTTGACTTGCTCTGTTAATGGCGAGTTTTCCGCCGATAAATTCAACATTAAAATTTCGGTTTGACCGAATAAAACGGTGAGCGGTGTTTTTAGGTCATGAGAAAGTGCAGCAAGTAACGAGTTTCTCAGTTGTTCACGTTCAATATCTAATTTGGCAGACTCAGCTTGTTTGGTCAGCTGTAGACGAGCAAGAGCACTCGCAATCAGCCCCGTAAAGGTTTGCAGCATACGCTGTTGCTCAGGGATCAATAATTGGCGCATATTTTTTGGCTCAATCGCAAGAACAGCAAGGGTTTGATCTGCCGTGGTGATCGGTTGTAATTGATAAGGAACACTTGGCAAAGTATCCGTACCAGCACCGGCAGGTTGGCGCTTATCAAAACTCCACTTAGCAATGGCTTTATCAATTTGCATTGCAGTATAGCCATCACATTGCAACGGTGTTAATTGGCCATCCTCATCAGGTAATAATAAGCAACTTTTGGCTTGGAAGGCATTATTGAGAAAATGGTACCCTGTTTTTCCAATATCATCTGTGGTAATGGCTTGGCCTAATTCTTTTGTCATTTCATATAAATGACGTGTCCGTTGTTCTCGATACCGAGCGATACGTGCTTGGTATCGCATACCCGCAGTTAAATTCCCCACAACAACCCCAACAATTAGCATCACCGTAAAAGTGACTAAATATTGCATGTCCATGATAGCAAGAGAAAAATGGGGTTGAACAAAGAACAGGTCAAAACTGATCACGTTGACCAGCGCGGCAAAGACAGAGGGTCGTCGACCATAAAATAATGCAATTAACACGACACCTAATAGATAGAGTGTCACGAGGTTGGCTTTATCGAGGGCCAATAAAAAGGTACGTGAAAATAAGGTGATAGCGGCGCACATCACAATAGCCATTAAATAGCCATTCATATCCGATCGCCATTTTTCAGAGAATGGTTTTCTTTCCGGCTCTTTATCCCACTCACTTTGCTCTTCAAGTGCGACGATCACTAAATCTAGATCAGGGCCGAGCTTACCAAGACGATCGGCAAAACCGGGACGCCAATTGAGCTTAAACCATTTGTTTGCTTTATTACGCCGACCAATTAATATTTTCCCTAAATTATGTTCTCGTGCATAACGTAATATGGCTTTTTCTTCTGAAGGATCGGATAACGTGGCCGTTTCTGCCCCTAAGTCTTGAGCAAGGCGTAACGCTTTTAAGATAGCTCTGCGCTGGGTTTCAGGTAGCTGATGAAGTGAAGGGGTTTCAACATAAACAGCATGCCAGACACTGCCAAATTTTGCAGCAAGTCGCGCGGCTGTACGGACTAATTTTTCATTTCCCGTATTATGGCCAATGCATAGCAAGAGTCCATCGCGAGTGTGCCAAACAGGTGCTTGGCCTTTACCGTCGCGAAATTCACGCATCTGGTCATCAACCCGGTCGGCAGTACGGCGAAGAGCGAGTTCACGAAGTGCAATTAAATTTCCTTTACGGAAAAAATGTTCAATGGCGCGTTCGGCTTGTCCTGGGATATAAACTTTGCCTTCTTTAAGGCGCTGTCGTAGGTCGTCAGGAGGAAGGTCGACTAATACCACCTCGTCTGCGGCATCAAAAATATGATCTGGAACCGTTTCACGTACACGAATACCTGTAATGCTTCCCACAATATCATTCAGGCTTTCAATATGTTGAACGTTGATGGTTGTCAACACATCAATACCAGCATCTAATAATTCTTCGACATCTTGCCAGCGTTTAGGGTGACGGCTGCCATTAGGGTTACTAAATGCTAACTCATCCATTAAAATTATGGCTGGATGCCTAGCAATTGCGGCGTCAATATCGAAGCTGTTTAGACGACGACCGTGATGAATAATACGTCTGGGGGGCAATAGTGAAAGGCCGTCAAGTAGCGCGGCCGTTTCTTCTCTTTCATGGGTTTCTACTACGCCAATCAGCACATCTAGCCCTTGCGCTCTGAGTCTTTGTGCTTCTTGGAGCATGGCATATGTTTTTCCAACACCCGCACAGGCCCCGAAAAAAATCTTTAATTTGCCACGTCCAATTTCATTGGCTTTGACCAAGAGTTCATCGGGGTTAGGGCGGATAGGTTCCTGATTGTTCATCATAGCCCCTAGTGAGTTTGACTATTTATTTGTTGTTGATATTCATCAAGTGCTAAGTTCAGTTTTAGCACATTAATGACGGGTTCGCCTAAAAAGGATAACAATGTCTGTTCAGTGTGCGTTTCTATCAATAATTTTACCGCATCCAATGGAATTTGCCTGCTTTTTGCAATGCGTGGCGTTTGGTACAACGCGGCATCAACGGAAATATTGGGGTCTAAGCCACTGGCAGACGATGTGAGTAAATCGGCTGGAATGGCATGACTGGCATCGGGATTTTCTGCGCGCAGTTGTTCACTGCGTTCAGTCATAACTTGTTGTAATAATGGGTTGCTGACCGCTAAATTACTTCCACCAGAAGCTAATGTATTGTAGGGGCTATCAATAGTTGAGGAGGGGCGACCGTGAAAATAGCGGGCGTCATCCACATTTTGCCCGATCAAGGCTGAGCCAACAATGTGTTCATCTTGAGTGAGCAAAGAGCCGTTAGCCTGCCATGGAAAGAAAACATGGGCGAGGCCGGTTACCATTAATGGGTAGGCTATACCAGTAAAAAGTGTGAGTATTAATAGCATAATAATCGATGAACGGATCATATTCATAATCAATTCCTTATATCCCAAAGAGACTAATAAATAGGTCAATGAGCTTGATCCCAATAAATGGCACAATCAGCCCGCCTAAACCATAAATGCCTAAGTTACGTTGCAATAATGATTGTGAGCTCATTGGGCGATAATTAACCCCTTTAATTGCTAGAGGGATCAGGAAAATAATAATTAATGCATTAAAGATCACTGCGGAAAGAATTGCAGAGGCCGGTGAGTGCAAATGCATTACATTTAATGCGTTAAGTTGTGGCCATGTTACGGCGAAGGCCGCAGGAATAATCGCAAAGTATTTAGCAATATCATTGGCAATACTGAAGGTAGTTAATGAGCCTCGGGTCATCAGCATCTGTTTACCAATGTGCACCACTTCAATCAGCTTGGTTGGGTTAGAATCTAAATCCACCATATTACCGGCTTCTTTTGCTGCTTGGGTGCCTGAATTCATTGCCACCGCAACATCCGCTTGCGCGAGTGCCGGTGCATCGTTGGTGCCGTCACCAGTCATGGCAACCAAGCGACCTTCAGATTGATATTGGCGGATCAACGCGAGTTTGGCTTCAGGAGTGGCCTCTGCAAGGAAATCATCGACACCTGCTTCGGCTGCAATTGCGGCGGCTGTTAAGTGGTTATCCCCCGTGATCATCACGGTTTTGATGCCCATACTGCGCATTTGGGCAAAGCGTTCTTTCATACCCCCTTTGACGATATCTTTTAATGCAACGACACCTAAAACCGTTTTATTATCAACCACCACAAGTGGCGTTTCACCTAAATGGGCCACTTTTTCGACCAGCTGATCCGCTTCAACAGGAAATTTACCGTGGTTAGCTTCAATATAACGGCGGATGGCATCCGCAGAACCTTTGCGGATCATTCGTTCGCCAATATTGACGCCACTCATACGTGTCATCGCGGAGAAAGGAACAAAGGTTGCATTCAGGGCGTGAATATCTCTTTCGCGTAAATTAAACTTTTGTTTTGCTAGCACCACAATGCTGCGGCCTTCGGGTGTTTCATCGGCTAGGGAAGATAATTGCGCGGCATCAGCTAGTTGCTGCTCAGTGATACCCGTTAGCGGTAAAAATTCGGAGGCTTGGCGGTTGCCCAGTGTAATCGTCCCCGTTTTATCGAGTAATAGAACGTCAACGTCTCCTGCTGCTTCCACAGCACGACCGCTGGTGGCTATTACATTTGCCCCTAACATGCGGCTCATCCCTGCTACACCGATAGATGAAAGCAAGCCTCCAATGGTGGTTGGAATTAAACAGACTAATAGGGCAATCAATACTAAAATAGAAACCGCATCACCGGCACCTGCATAATCTGAGGCAAAAAGGGTAAAAGGGTACAATGTTGCACAAACGAGGACAAAAATTATCGTGAGTGCAGTTAACAAAATAGTTAACGCAATCTCATTGGGCGTTTTACGGCGTTGCGCACCTTCAACCATGGAAATCATTCTATCTAAGAAGGTTTCACCGGGGTTAACGGTACACTCCACGATCAGCCAATCGGAAAGTACGCGAGTTCCTCCTGTTACAGAGGAAAAATCACCACCGGATTCACGGATCACAGGGGCGGATTCCCCTGTGATTGCGCTTTCATCCACCGAAGCACCACCTTCGATGACTTCACCGTCACAAGGAATGGTTTCTCCTGCGCGGATCAACACAATATCACCTTTACGTAACTGGTCTGAACTCACTATTTCTTGACTTGCCTCCAGTGAGGGGGAAGCTAAACGTGTTGCGCTGCTTTGTTGTTTAACACCTTTTAAGCTTTGGGCTTGTGCTTTGCTTCGTCCTTCAGCGAGCGCTTCTGCAAAGTTGGCGAAAATAACCGTAAACCATAGCCAAAGTGTGATCATTCCACTGAACCAAGCACTGCCTTGCGTGTAATCCATTACCATGGCTAACCAGAGAAACGTGGTGATAATACTGCCAATAAAAACTACAAACATCACAGGGTTACGCCATTGTGCTTGTGGTGTACATTTCTTGATAGATTCAAAAATAGATTGTTTGATTAGCTTATTATCGAATAATTTAATATTTTTATTGTTCATATTTTCCTCCTCATCATCCCGCAAAACCAATGTGTAATTGTTCAGCAATTGGACCTAAAGCAAGGGCTGGTACAAAGGTCAGGGCACCAATGAGAAGCACAGTGAAAATCAGTAACCCAATGAATAAAGGGCCTGTTGTGGGTAAAGTAGCGTGGCTTTGGGCTTGTGGTTTTTTATTGGTCATAGAACCCGCGATCGCTAAAACAGGAAGAATGACACCAAAGCGACCGATAAACATTGCTATCGCAAGTAGCACATTGTAATACGGGGTATTTGTGCTGAGACCTGCAAAAGCGCTACCATTATTATTAGCAGCAGAAGAAAAAGCATATAACACTTCACTAAACCCATGAGCGCCTGGATTTAAAATCCCAGCACGCCCAACTTCAGTCATTAATGAAATAGTTGTACCAAGTAGCACTAAGGTTGGGGTGACCAAAATCGCCAATGCGACCATTTTCATTTCGCGCACTTCGATTTTTTTACCGAGGTATTCAGGGGTCCGGCCAATCATCAGGCCTGCAAGGAACACGGCAAGTAGCACAAATAGCAACATACCGTATAAACCGGAACCGACACCACCAAATACGACCTCACCAATTTGCATTAACCACATTGGTACCATGCCGCCCATCGCGGTAAAGGAGTCATGCATTGCATTAACCGCACCACAAGATGCAGCGGTAGTAACGACGGCAAATAAAGCGGAGCCAACGATCCCGAAGCGACTCTCTTTTCCTTCCATATTGGCGGAACTCGTTGCGTGTAGCTCGGTTAAAAACGGGTTTCCTACATATTCCGCTTTAACCACGACGATGGCTGCAACCACAAAAATGATCCCCATAACCCAGAGTAAGGTATGACCTTGTTTGTTGTTGCCGACAACACGACCAAAAGCAAAGCAAAGGGCGGTAGGAATGAGGAAAATAGCTAGCATTTGCACAAAATTACTGAGTGCCGTTGGGTTTTCAAAGGGGTGTGATGAGTTAGAGCCAAAAAATCCACCACCATTTGTGCCTAGCAATTTTATTGCTTCCTGCGAAGCAACGGGCCCCATCGGTAATAGCTGTTCACTGCTATCTAAAGGATGAATAAGTAAATAATTGGAAAAATTTTGGATCACACCTTGGCTGACAAAAAATAGCGCAAAAATAATCGCTAAAGGGAAAAGTAAATACACCGTAATTCGGTAAATATCTAACCATGCATTGCCAACCGTTTTACTACCATGGCGTGAAAATGCACGAATAATTGCGAAGGCAACGGCAAGTCCTGTAGCTGCAGATAGAAAGTTTTGCACTGTCAGTCCAGCCATTTGGCTTAAATAGCTTAATGTATTTTCACCACTATAGGCTTGCCAGTTTGTATTAGTAATAAAACTCACTGCGGTATTGAAGGCTAAATTCCAGCTCATTCCCTCAAAATGTTGTGGATTAAGCGGTAAATAGCCTTGATTCATTAAAATAGCGAATAATAAAATAAAACCTAAAATATTAAATAATACAATCGCTAAGGCGTATTGTTGCCAATTCATTTCAGCCATGTGTCTTCCTGGCTGTTTAACACCGGTTAAACGCCAAAGTAGGGATTCACTTGATGCTAATCGACGGGGAATGTCATTGTCGATTAACCGAGCGATCCCATTACCTAAAGGTTTTGCTAAGATGAATAGGATCAGCAAAAAACTACCTAAAAATAGCAATGTGGTCGTCGTCATATCAGAAATCCTCCGCGTTAAGCAGGGCATAAATCAGATACGCTAGCAGTAAAATGACAAGAACTGCCCCAGTAATGGAAAGTAATGACACGGTGTTTTCTCCTTATTATTTCCATGTGATAAGGCTAAAGGGTTCGCTGTAAAGAAGCTGATAAAAAGCATGGGCTGGGTGTAAAAAAAGTATAAAAATAACGATTTATTCGCTTGGAAGAGCGGGTGGTTGTTTATGAAATGAATTGCCTGTTGTTAATTAGTTGTGATTTTTATGTTCAAATAAAACACCACTTGGTTAAATTATGTAGTAAAAATACGGAATGGTCAGTTTTTTTAGTCATATTTACATTTTAAGTGGTCAGATGAGTTGTTTTATTACACAATTTGCAGTATTCTAATCACAGTCAATATATTTCATATTATCTGCTCGGTTTTAGTCGCTCTTTACTACTGTGTTAATGAAAAATGTGTATTAATGGGGAATGATAGGGCAAAGCTAGGATCGGCAAATAAAGTGGCAACTGAAGGAGGATGTCGATGTCCACATATCGCGAATATTCCCGTAATCAGGTACTTGCACGCCGCACTGCAGCTGTAACAGCTGGCATTATTGCGTTTCCGGTTATGGTTTTTTATCCAAAAAGAGCAAAATTTTATAGCCATTTACATAAGGTTTGGGCTAAGACCAGCGATAAACCCGTTTGGCTAGAACGCTCAGAGACAACGCTGGAAAGTCATCGCTAATTTAAAATTTAGTGTCCAGTCATAACCCCTGCAATGTCGAGTTGTGGGGGTTTTGTTTTTTATCTTCCATTCTTTATTTAATCGCCAGTTATTTTTCATGGGCAATAGACCTGATTTGCTCTAAATAATACAGAAAAAAATCATGTTTCCGTTTATGCTTATTGATTATCAGTTAATTACCTTCAAACTGGTGGGTAAACCGTTTAGCTGTGCAGTAAAAAGGACAATATAATGCATAACTTAAGATTAGAAGAAATCATTAATGATGAATTGAAAGTTAGTGAGTTCCAAGATTTTGCACCGAATGGATTGCAAGTTGAAGGGCGGCCACATGTACATAAAATCATCACCGGTGTGACAGCTTGCCAAGCTTTGCTAGATGTCGCTGTTGAAAAGAAAGCCGATGCCATCATTGTTCATCATGGCTATTTTTGGAAAAATGAGCCAGCGATCATCAAAGGGATGAAAAAGAATCGCTTAAAAACATTATTAGCGAATGATATCAACCTGTATGGTTATCACCTCCCATTAGATGCGCATCACCAATTAGGTAATAATACTCAGCTTGCTTATATTATGGGGGTGCAGGTGAATGGCCAAATTGACCCGTTAATGCCATTTGGTTTTTTTGATCAACCCATTACACCTTCAGAATTAACGTCTCGCTTAGAAACTCGCCTTGGCCGTAAAGTTCTTCATTGTGGTGATAATGCAAAAGAAGAAATTCGCCAAATTGCATGGTGTACAGGTGGAGGGCAAGGTTTCATCCTACAAGCGGCGGAATTTGGCGTAGATGCTTTTGTAACAGGGGAAGTTTCTGAGCAAACCATTCATATAGCAAGGGAAATGGGGATCCATTTCTACAGCGCAGGGCATCACGCAACGGAGCGTTATGGGATCAAAGCACTGACTCAGTGGCTCGTAGATGAACATGGGTTAGATGCGGAGTTTGTTGATATCGATAACCCAGCCTAATTTTCGTCATATTTTGTGTTGCGGCGGTGTTGG
>NZ_JAMPSX010000026.1:0-85236 GCF_028484875.1 Providencia sp. PROV032 | reverse complement strand
TTGTTCTTCTGCCGCTTGGATTGCAGCTAACTCTGCTTGACGACGCTGTTCTTCGGCTTCTTCTACAGCCTGGAGCGCCGCTAACTCAACTTGACGCTGACGTTCCATTTCTGCTTCGGCAATACGTATTGCTTCAGTTTCTTGGCGTTCACGCTCTGCTTTTTCTTCCGCGAGTATTTTCTCTTGGGCTTCCTGATGCGCTTGTTCCGCTTGATCTTGAGCTGCTTGGAGCGCCGCTAATTTAGCTTTTCGCTCACGTTCTGCTTGCTCGGTTGCTGCATCAATCGCAGCTTGCTGCGCTTCATACTGTCGCTCTGCTTCATCTTCAGCAGCTTTAATAGCGGCTTGCTCTGCTTGAGCTTGACGTTCCGCTTCGGCGGTTGCGGCATCAACCGCAGTTTCATGGGGTGATTTGTTTTCAACATCCTTGACTACATCATTATCATACTGTTGAGCTTCTTGTTGCTGAGTTTCTTCTTCATTTTTACGCCCAAACCCCAACCATGAGAAAAAACCTTTTTTCTTGTCTTTAGCCATTTGCCACTACACTCCTCGCGGTAAAAATATGGCACTCGATAATCAAATCGCAATAAAATTATATGCAGTCTACCATTTCATCGCTCAGCAACACATATCTGAAAGAAAAATCCTGCCAATTTAATCTGAATTTCCGTGTTAAAACGGTGAAAATGAAGTTCTATAATTGAAAAATGACCAATCAGAGATAACAACACTGCAACTTATCGCCTGACAGGTATACAATAGTAACAATCAAATTTAAGTACATAAACCCGTTAAGTAACAATAAACATTATGGCAAAAAAACCACAATCCCCCTCTTTAGGGCAAATTCGTATTATTGGTGGAAAATGGCGCGGAAGAAAGCTGCCAGTTCGTGATAGTGAGGGCTTACGTCCAACCACAGACAGAATTAAAGAAACGTTATTTAACTGGTTAATGCCAATTATTCGAGATGCGCGTTGCTTAGATTGCTTCGCAGGAAGTGGCTCACTGGGCTTTGAAGCTCTTTCTCGTTTTGCAGAAACGGTCACTTTTATTGAGCTCGATAAACAAAACGCACAACTGTTAACTGAAAACAAAGCTCGCTTACAAGCTGATAACGCAACTATTATTCAGAACAATAGCCTCGCTGTTTTAAGCCAAGCTGGAACCCCTTTTGATGTGGTTTTCATTGATCCACCTTTTCGCAAGGGGCTGCTCAATGAAACCATTCAATTGTTAGAAAAAAACCAATGGTTAGCTGAAGAAAGCTGGATATACGTTGAGTCAGAAGCGGAGTCACCACTTACTGACATTCCGGCAAATTGGCAGCTTCATCGCGAAAAAATAGCGGGGCAAGTCGCATATCGCCTTTTTATTCGGACTTCACTTTAGGAACAAAAAACATGTTTATCAATATTGGGCGCCTACTCATGATTTGCGTTTGGGGCTTTATGGTCTTTAACCTTGTCCATCCATTCCCTAAACCATTGAAATACTTTATGGATATTGCAATGGTTTTTATGGTTTTCATGCACGCATTACAAACTATTTTCCTAAAAGCAACCCTACCAAAAGGCGAGAAAATATCGGGTTTAGCTCAACTGCGCATTTTCTTTTTTGGCGTATTCGAAATGCTAGCGATGCAGAAAAAAAATAAAACTGATTTAGAAGAAGCGAAGAAAAAACAATCAGGTGAATGAGTTATGCTAAGCTGGCTCAAAACGAATAAAGCGGGTACCTTGCATAATCAGCTTACCCTCATGGCCAAGCTCAACGCCTTGATACTGTTCTTCCGTTACAATGGTTTTAATAATTTCGCCGCTTGATAGCGTCTTAAAGTGAATCTCATAGCGAAAAGTTTCAGGAGAAACAACATCCCGCTCTCGAGAGCGCATATTTGGGTATGGATAGTCTTTTTTGCTATCAACTTTGACTAAGTAACTCACAGGCAAGGCGTTATCGTTGATTTCATTTTGCTTGCGTTGATCAAAAAAACGCTTAGTTGCTAGGACAGCAATGACTGCTAAAACAATGATCAATAATATAGGCTTATTCATAATGTATGCTTTTCACTTAAAAAGTCAGTCGCTATAGTTTATCTTATTTAACTAAGCTGGACACATTTCTATACTCTAAATAGCTTGAAATAAACGAGTATAAGTTGCCGGATCACTGTCGTGTCATTCATTGAACATATAAGGATGTGTATATGATTAGTTGGCCATTCCTCGCAGTACTCTTTTCTGGTTGGTTATATGTCGATGCCGCCTATCGAGGACCCGGGTGGCAACGGTGGTTATTTCGCCCGATCACACTGCTACTTTTATTACTTTGGGGCTGGAGTTCCGACGATCTTAACCTGCAGAATTACCTCATTCTTGCGGGGTTGCTAGTCTCGCTCGTCGCAGATCTGTCTCGTATGCTTTCAAGTGAGCACTTACTAGCTTCCGTTGCGTTGATGTTCTTGAGTTACTTGATTTATACCATTAGTTTCGGAATGCAACTCAATTTTGGGCTCTATCTACCTTGGTTGGCCGCCCCTCTGATTGTCGCTGCCATTACTTTAGTGTTTATTTGGGGTAAACTTGAAAATCTTCAAGCCATTGTTTTTGCATCATTAATAATGTGTATGATTATGGCATGGGTTGCTGGCGACCAATATTTTGGTCTCGGTCGTGAATACAATTTTTCAATCATGATTGGTGCGTCACTCCTCTTTCTTTCTAACTGCGTATGGCTAATTGCTCGATTCCGTATCCCATTTAAAGCTTCAAAAGCCGTTGTTGCTGCGCTCTATTTCATCGGGCAATTCTTTATTGTCCGGGCCATTTATTTGTAACTCTTCGGTTAGTAAATACCATGCCAATTGATAAAAAGTGCTATTTGAAAATTTTATCAGTTGGCAGCTCCTCTTTTAGTTTGACTCTGGAGTAGACTCCAGAGTGTAGACTTATCTGCAATGAATAATGAAACGAATTATTGTTAGATAAGGGGGCGCTTATGCACTCACACTCTCATAAAGAAAATCATGTACATACCAGTTCTTGCTGCTCAAGTAGCGCGGCCTGTTCTTCTGTAATAACAGAAAATAGCAAAGAAGTGAGTAATGACTCACATACTCACGAACATGGCTATACAAAGCAACACTCAGATGACGATGAAGAATCTCACCAGCATCAAGGATGCCATTCACCCCATAAGCATGATACAGACGATACGCACCATAGCCATGCAGGCCATGGCCACCAACACGGTGATAGTTGTGGATTAAGCTCGAATATCATCAATGACGTTGAGCCAACCCAAGCCGCAGGGCAACGATTCAGTTGGGTTATTCGCGGTATGGATTGCCCTAGTTGTGCCAATAAAATTGAAACCGCAGTCGGCCAAATTAGTGAAGTTAAACAAGCTAAGGTGTTGTTCGCTACTGAAAAATTAGTGGTTGATGCCAATACGGATATTAGTGCAGCGGTTCGTTCCACGGTTGAAGCTGCTGGCTATGAATTGCTCGAAGTGACTGGTAACAGTGCGGCGGCTATTGCGCCACCACAAAGCTTACTCAGTGAAGCTAAGCCTGTCATTATATTAGCGATTTTGATGGCAATTAGCTGGGGTATTGAATCATTCAGCCCAAAAATTGGTAACATCGCCTTTATTTTGACAACCCTGTTTGGATTGTATCCGATCGCACGTAAATCACTCCGCTTAATGCGTACAGGTTCACCTTTTGCTATCGAAACTTTGATGACCGTTGCCGCTGTGGGCGCTATCTTCATTCAAGCAACAGAAGAAGCCGCGATGGTTATCTTACTGTTTATGTTAGGCGAAATGTTGGAGTCTTATTCTGCTGGTAGAGCCCGACGAGGAGTTAGTGCCTTAATGGCATTGGTTCCAGAAGATGCTGTTTTAATCAAAGATGGGCAAAAATCGACGATCCCTGTTGCGCAATTACGCCCAGGAGACATTATTGAGATTGCTCCGGGTGGGCGTTTACCGACCGATGCCGTATTACTCTCAGGTTTTGCTAGCTTTGATGAAAGTGCGCTAACAGGTGAATCCGTTCCTGTAGAACGCAATGCGGGCGAAAAAGTGGCAGCAGGTTGCTTATCTGTCGATAGATCTGTTCAAATGCAGGTGGTATCAGAGCAAGGCCAAAATGCCATCGACCGTATTTTACAGCTCATTGAAGAAGCTGAAGAACGTCGCGCACCAATAGAACGTTTTATTGATCGCTTTAGCCGTGTATACACACCAATCATCATGCTGATTTCCGCATTAGTGATTGTTATTCCACCCATTTTCTTTGATGCATCATGGGAAACATGGATTTACCGCGGTTTAACACTGTTACTAATCGGTTGCCCTTGTGCTCTAGTGATTTCGACACCTGCAGCCATCACCTCTGCACTCGCAACGGCGACACGACGCGGTGCATTAATTAAAGGCGGTGCAGCACTTGAGCAACTGGGTACAATCACAACAATTGCTTTAGATAAAACAGGCACACTAACGGAAGGTAAACCTCATGTCACTGACCTTGTTCCTGTAAAAGGCATGACAGAAAGTGAATTAGTTCAAATCACGGCGTCTGTTGAGGTTGGCTCTCACCACCCACTCGCTAAAGCAGTGGTGAATAAAGCAGAGTCGCTATCACTGAGCATTACTGAAGCTCAAGACCGTAAAGCGTTAGCAGGAAAAGGCGTCGAAGGCATACTGGGTAGTAAACGTATACTGGTGAGTGCACCAAACCGCCTTGATACTCCACTCAATAGTGAATGGAAAAATAAGGTCGATGTTCTAGAAGCAGAAGGGAAAACGGTTGTTGTCACACTCGAAGATGACAGTGTAATCGGTTTAACTGCGCTGCAAGATACACTACGTGGTGACGCGTCGGATGCGATGAGTATGCTTAAAGCGCTTAACGTTAATGCGGTAATGTTAACGGGTGATAACCCTCGTGCTGCGAGTGCTATTGCAGGGCAACTAGGCATGGAGTTCCGTGCTGGCTTATTACCTGAAGATAAAGTGACTGCAGTAATAGAACTTAATCGTAACCACAGCACCATGATGGTCGGTGATGGCATTAACGACGCTCCGGCAATGAAAGCCTCCAGTATCGGGGTAGCCATGGGAAGTGGTACGGACGTTGCGTTAGAAACCGCCGATGCCGCATTAACCCATAACCGTTTAACGGGGCTAGCTGAAATCATCGCGCTTTCTCGTGCAACGCGAAAAATCATTCGTGAAAATATCGCGATTGCCTTGGGGCTAAAAGCGGTCTTCCTCGTGACCAGTTTATTAGGCATTACCGGGCTTTGGGTTGCTGTACTTGCTGACTCAGGTGCAACAGCACTCGTCACAGCAAATGCAGTGCGTCTACTACGCGTTAAATTACCCCAAGTGAAAAAATAGCTTTAATTAACAGGGCTTCAATCAATCTAGTTTCAATCAACTGATTTAAACGCCACGCTAAGTGGCGTTTTTCATTTGCAACCCTTCCAATAAACGTCTGTATTACAATATGTTAAATACAAATTCAATTAAATAATTAGGACTAACTTTTTCTCCACGAACCTCAATTTTCGCTAAAATACGTTTTATCAATAGACTATTTTGGTATAACGTTTAGTGGGTTCTGAGTATGGTAAAAAATCACAGTTCAACACCGCATGATGCTGCATTTAAAGGGTTTATGTCCAAAATTGATAATGCACGTGATTTTTTTGATATTCACTTACCCAACCATATTAAGCAATTATGTGATTTCAAAACATTAGCAATAACAAATTCATCTTTCATTGATAATCAGCTACGTACTCGTCTTTCGGATGTTCTCTACACTGTCGAGACACAGCAAGGTGAGGGGTATATTTATATGTTAGTTGAACATCAATCAACACCCGATAAACTAATGGGTTGGAGGATGATGCATTATGCGTTCCTTGCCATGAATCAGCACTTACAACAAGGTCATCGCGATTTACCACTGGTTGTCCCAGTTTTATTTTATCATGGGAAAATAACCCCCTACCCATATGCTCAGCCGTGGACACACTGTTTTCCGTGGCCTGAAATTGCGTCAAACTTATACAGTCAGCCATTTCCTCTCGTCGATATTACTGTTATTGATGATAATGAGCTCGTAAACCATCGCAAAGTTGCCGTCATGGAACTTGCTATGAAACATAGAGACCTAAGAGATAACATAGAAAAAATTACGCAATTACTAGCTGAAGCGATGAATCGAAACTATCATCATAGTGATGATATAATTACTATTTTCAATTACTTATTTATTACTATGGATTCACCACATTTTGAAACAGTGGTCAATCAACTTATACACCAACTAGAAAATAACCAAGAGGATATCATGAACATCGCACAACGATTAAAAAACCAAGGGTTACAAGAAGGCATTGATATCGGTGTAAATAGAGGCATTGATATCGGTGTAAATAGGGGCATTGATATCGGAGCAAACAATAAACAACATGAAATTGCTCTTAAAGGCTTACAACTTGGTACAAGTATTGAACTTATCTGTCAACTTACAGGGCTAAGCTATCAGGAAGTATTAAACCTACGTTAATCCCTACTTCTTGGCAGGAATTAACGTACAAAATGAAATTAGCTAATGACTACTAGCTCGACTTTTTACGCAACAAATAACGATACGGGGTATCATCAACCTCTACGGCTAATAAATCATGCTCCATAAAACGGCAAAAGCCCGGAATGTCGCGTGTGGTTGCTGGGTCATCCGCAATAATTAACAACGTTTCCCCATCTGCCATATTACGAACCGTTTTACGCACTAACATAACAGGCTCAGGGCAACGCAACCCAAGTGTGTCAAGGGTTTTAGTGGCATTATCAAAAGAATCAGACATTAAAAAACACTTCCAAAAGGGAACAATAAATTGATTATATAATAAAATAACATTCAATGAATGAACTGTTTTGCTTTTGTTGCGCAACAGGCGTATTATGCGCAGTTCCCAACTGTTGGGATGAATTTCATGGGTTCCCTCACCCCATTGTCACTAAAAAGGTACAATATGTTTAATTTTACTGCGCAGCAAAAAGCCACTGCGTTAATTTGGCTTTCGTTATTTCATATTTTAATTATTACTTCTAGTAACTACCTAGTGCAATTGCCGATTAATATTTTCGGTTTCCATACCACTTGGGGCGCATTTACTTTTCCATTTATTTTCTTAGCAACTGACTTAACCGTCCGTATTTATGGCGCACCGCTTGCACGTAAGATTATCACTGCAGTTATGCTACCCGCACTATTAATATCCTATGTAATTTCAGCGCTATTTTTCCAAGGGGAATGGCAAGGCTTTACCGCATTATCTGAGTTTAACTTATTTGTCGCACGTATTGCCGCAGCAAGCTTTATGGCTTATGTGTTGGGTCAAATATTAGATGTCAGTGTTTTTAATCGATTACGTCAAAATGCACGTTGGTATGTGGCTCCTGCTTGTGCCATGTTCTTTGGTAATTTAATTGATACTATCGCATTCTTCTTTATCGCATTTTTCCGTAGTAGCGACCCATTTATGGCCGCAAACTGGGTAGAGATTGCATTAGTTGACTATGTCTTCAAACTACTTATTTGTATGCTATTTTTCTTACCAGCTTACGGTGTACTTTTGAATTTTATTTTGAAATATTTCTTTGCAAACTCAGATAAAAAACAGTTAGTCAATCAACACTAAAAACAAAAAAGGAGATAGCTAAATGCTATCTCCAAAATAAGTTTAACTGAGCTAAAACAAAAAATAACAACCCTACAATTTGATAAGTAATAGATCACAAAGCTTTTGCTAGAAGTGAAATCGGGTGCTCACACTTCTTACTCGTCGACATCTCAATCTGCCACTTACAAGTCTCGCAGTCTGTGATCACCATATCCGCGCCACTTTCTTCAATTTGGCGAAATAACCCTGCACCAATACCTTGAGAGACTTCATAGTTTTCTTTTTTGAAACCATAGGTTCCTGCGATACCACAACATTGTGAATCCAACACAATCAGTTCAACGCCGGGTACACGCTTAATTAACTCTAATGTGTAGGAAGTCCAGCCCATTTTTTCCATATGGCATGGTGTGTGATAAGCCACTTTTAAAGGCGTATGTTTCAGTTTAAGTTCACGACCTTCTTCCAGTAAACGATAGATATAACGTGTTGCAAGCTCGATGTTATCCCTCATTGCGGAAGTATCAACATCAAGGACATGCGTATATTCATCACGGATGGTAAATGTACAGGTTGATGAAGTTGCAACAACAGGCACATGTTTTTCAAGGATAGTTTCTTGCAACGACTCTAAGTTCACATTTGCTTGACGTTTTGCCTGTTTCATAAAGCCATTGGCAATTAACGCCACACCACAACACTTTTCGCGTTTCAGTAATTGAACGCCAATGTTCATCCCATTGAAGACTTTAATTAAGTCTTTACCTAATTGAGGGTGGTTATAATTCACATAGCAACCATGGAAGAACGCAACTTGCTCTTCGTATTTAGCTTGCTCCGCAGCCTGCTTAGAGTACCAACGACGGAAGGTCCCAAATGAATATTTTGGTAATTCTCGACGATGGTCAATTTTCAAAGCTTTATCAAGAATTTGACGTACAGGTTTTAACCCTGTAATGGTATTCACCACGGGTGCAAATGGTGTCGATAATGACCCCATTAAATCAGTATGGCTGAGAATTGCATCACGAATTTTAGGTTTTTGCTGGCTGTAAGTATTACGCGCACGAGCGATAATATCGCCAATTTTCACATCCGACGGGCAAGCCACTTCACAGCGTTTGCAGTTTGTACAATATTTAAGTGCCTCGTCATATAACATTGGGTCTTTTAAGCGCAAACGCTCACCATCAGGTCCTGCTTGCTTAGGACCAGGGTACAATGGATTGACCTTTGCAACCGGGCAGTAAGTGGTACACACCGTGCATTTAATACAGCTTTCAAAGCTTGCATCTTGAATACTCATTGTGCCACCTCCACCTGCTGGGCTTTACTCTTAATCCGTTCATTAATGATTTCATTAGCGGCATATAATGCGCTAATTATTGATACCCCCGCCCCACAACCTTGGGTGAGAGGGTCAAAACCGCCTAATACAGCGCCGGCGACATAAAGGTTTGAAATAGCGTTGCCCTCTTTTTGAGCGCGCAATTTTTCATCGGTTTTCACACCAAAAGCCATATACGGTTGGGAAGCAAAAAACTCTTTGTTAGTCCATTTTGCACGTTCTGAAATTTCACACAGGTCCAATTGCATCAATGGTTCATACACACGATCGAACTCTGCCACCAATCCATTATTGAAAAAACTCCCCGTTGCCAGAACAAAATGCTTAGCTTTTAAAGAGATATCACCATGATTACGAGTCTGGACAGATTCAATTCGGCCATCCACACAGTTTACCGCGGTGACTTTATCACCTGGCATCACTATGCCACCTTGACGCCGAAACTGACGCAATAACATTTCGTGTAAACGGATCCCCAATAAAGAAGGCGGAAGAGTCGGCAATAAAAATATAGGCTTACCTAAGCTCCTTTGTAACTCCTGTAAAGGTTCATCACTGTCGAGTCCGATACACGCTGGCATGAAAATCGCTTCTGCATCTGCGACCAACGGAGAGATTTCAGCCACCATTTGAGTCATGTTTTCTGGACGATCTAACCAACGAGCAACATTAATAGCTCTAAATTCGCTCGGGTTTTCTCTTAGTCTGTCTAATAAGGGTAAATGCACGTAGTGAGCTGTTGCTTGTAGCCCTTCACGTTGTAGCTCATCAGCCACCATCTGGGGTTGAAAATCCAAGAAACCTTCGATACCAACCACCGCGATTTTGTTAGCATCCATTTTATGGTGCAAGCCGACAGTTGGAACCGATTTAGGACTAAGCCAAGTCATGCGTTTATGGCCTAGAGGGGTAATCCGATAGTGATTTTCCTCGCACGAACCTTTTAAATGAACACCTGCTTGCTGCAATATCGACTGAGCCACATGCGCTAACTCAGTAACCTGCGTTTTTCCAATTAAACTATAAGGGTGTGCTGGCGACTGTTCCTTTAACGCATCAAGCATTTCTAATGGTTTTTCAGCCACTTCCCCATTAGGCAAATGAGTTAATAAATCTAAGGAGCCTGATGAAAAATGCAATGCATTTTGCCCTGCGCTAACTATTGCACAAGATAGCCCAGACTGGGTTAAGCGTATGCCGCTCATTAATCCAGCTAAACCGCCGCCCATGACTACTACATCATATTTCATTGTCCGCCTCCTTCTGTGCATCCTTACCAAGTGTCGCTTCATTCATGCCACATAACCCGTGATATACCCAGCTGGTAAATTCACTTTCACGCAATGCGTCACCCCAAGCAATTGGACGTACACCTTTCCAACGTTCATTCAGGAAGTGACTTAATTGCTGCTCTGTTTCATGGGGCGTTGTGACATTAAAACGGTTGAGTAAGCCAGCTGCGCGGCATGCACATAGCTCACCTTGGCAAGTTCCCATCCCCACACGAGTACGGCGCCTTAAATCAAGTAAATTATTGACTGTTAATGAATTAACGGCATAGCGCACTTCACCCGCAGTAACGGCTTCACACTCACAAACTAAACTTTTATCGAGCCTATCCGCACTGAGAATTGCAGAAGCCCTGTCGCCATGGCGGTAAACCGCTGAGCCACGAATAGGGGCTGGAATGGAAACAACATTGCGTAAGGCTTCTTCTGCACTATGTTGCGAACCCGGTAGTTGCGCTTCTGCTGTTGTACATTTGGCACTGTGGCCTAATTTTTCACAAACTTTATCAGTAGCCCATTCCGCCATCAGGCGATATGTCATTAACTTACCACCAGTGATAGTGATAAACCCTTCTAAGCCATCGCGTTTAGCATGGTCTAACAACACAATACCGCGGCTGACATTACGCCCTGATGGATCATCATCACTGGCAACTAATGGCCGAACACCGGCATATGCACGTAGAATGCGCGTTGTCGCGAGTGCAGGAGACAGCATCGAACCTTCACGAATCAGAATATCCACCTCTTCAGGGGTGACATACATATTATCAATTTGGTCATATTCAATGTGCGTGGATGTGGTACCGATCAGT
Organism: Providencia sp. PROV032; assembly: GCF_028484875.1. Taxonomy (NCBI): domain Bacteria; kingdom Pseudomonadati; phylum Pseudomonadota; class Gammaproteobacteria; order Enterobacterales; family Morganellaceae; genus Providencia; species Providencia sp. PROV032. Next base: position 74,069 of record NZ_JAMPSX010000026.1, on the reverse strand, counting down.
GAAATGGTGTCGCCAGGCACAAGAATATCAGCATCAGCAGGCTTACGGCAGCGGTTTATCACCATGTTGTTCAAACGGTGACCTAAAATTAATAATGCCCCTTTCGCAGGGAACATTTTAATTTTTAGTTCGCCATATTCTGCAATTTTTTGTCCCCAGATCCCGCCTGCATTGACGACAATTTCTGCGTAAATATCATATTGTTTTTTAGCATGGTGATCATAAACCGTCACGCCACGTACCGTATCGCCATCACGAATCAAGCCAATAACTTCATGATAAGTTAATACTTTCGCGCCATGCTCTCTGGCATCTAACATGTTTGCCGCAGTCAAACGGAATGGGTCAACCGTACCATCAGGAACACGAACCGCACCGATGAGATGTGGGTTAACAGAAGGTTCAAGACGAATTGCCTCTTTAGGGTCAATCGCAGTCGCATCAATACCCGCCGCTTGGCAGGCCGTAATGAATTGCTGCTGATATTCTAAGCTGTCTTCAGGGAGAGTAATAAACAAACCGTCCGTTCGTTCAATACAATGATGTGCGATACGCTTTAAAATTTTGTTCTCTTCGATACATTCTCTGGCAGATTCACCATCGGTGACGGCATAACGCGCGCCACTATGCAATAATCCATGGTTACGACCTGTTGCGCCAGTCGCAATATCATGCCTTTCGAGTAAAACGGTTCTTAGACCTCGGCGAGCGCAGTCACGAGCGACTCCTGCACCTGTTGCGCCACCACCGATAATGATGACATCCGTTTCAGTCACAGATGAGCCATTCATGTCGCATTCCTCACATTAATAAACGTTTCTATAATAAATAAGTATAGGTTCTATTTTTATAATCTATTATTAAATATAGTCCAGAAACGCGATCAATGTTTGATAAGGAACAAAAACGAAAGCATTTAATGCGTATTTAGTGTTCAAAAGAACAAAATCGTGATGAGAATCACAAAATAATTAACATTTCCAGTTCCATTCTATTCACAAATGTCATTTACTATGCAACTTCATAAACAAAATCAATAATTGTGCGTTGGATTACAGATAAATTGTTTTTTAACGACTACAATTTAGAGCAATTAAGAAAACAAAGACTCTTAAATTACTCGATTATTTTCGTTTTTGTTACTTCACCAATAATAAACACTCAATATTTCTCTGAAATAGAGAAATGGAAGTGTAAATAAAAATTAGCATGCCATCGGAGGCGTATATGTTAAGCATTTTTAAACCAGCACCTCATATAGAGAGGCTGCCAGCGGATAAGATAGATCCTGTCTATCGTAAGCTTCGTTGGCAGATCTTCATGGGTATTTTCTTTGGTTACGCAGCGTATTATCTAGTCCGAAAGAACTTTGCGTTAGCGATGCCATATCTTGTTGAACAAGGTTTCTCTAAAGGTGACCTTGGTTTTGCATTATCAGGGATCTCAATTGCTTACGGATTTTCTAAATTTATCATGGGGTCGTTTTCCGACCGTGCAAATCCGCGCTATTTCTTACCCGCAGGTTTGATTCTCGCCTCCGCAGTGATGTTAATCATGGGCTTCGTACCATGGGCAACATCAAGCATCATGGTCATGTTCGTATTACTGTTCCTTTGTGGTTGGTTCCAAGGTATGGGTTGGCCTCCTTGTGGACGTACCATGGTTCACTGGTGGTCACAAAAAGAACGTGGCGGTATCGTTTCGGTTTGGAACTGTGCGCACAACGTCGGTGGTGGTATCCCGCCATTACTGTTCATGTTAGGTATGGCATGGTTTAACGACTGGAAAGCTGCGCTGTATATGCCTGCATTGGCTGCTATTCTAGTTGCAATCATTGCATTTGCGTTAATGCGCGACACTCCGCAATCTTGTGGTCTTCCTCCAATTGAAGAGTACAAAAACGACTATCCAACTGACTATAAAGCATCAGATGAGCAAGAGTTAACCGCAAAAGAAATCTTCATGAAGTATGTTTTCCCTAACAAACTATTATGGATGATTGCGATTGCGAACGTGTTCGTTTACTTACTGCGTTATGGTGTTTTGGACTGGTCTCCAACTTACCTGCGTGAAGTTAAACACTTCGCAATGGACAAATCTTCATGGGCTTACTTCTTATATGAATACGCAGGTATCCCAGGTACGTTACTGTGTGGTTGGATGTCGGATAAAGTCTTCCGTGGTAACCGTGGAGCCACTGGTGTGTTCTTCATGGTTCTGGTAACCATTGCAACTATCGTGTTCTGGATGAACCCAGCGGGTAACCCAAATGTTGATATGGCATGTATGTTGATCATCGGTTTCCTAATCTATGGTCCTGTTATGTTGATTGGTTTGCACGCCCTTGAACTTGCACCGAAAAAAGCAGCAGGTACTGCCGCAGGATTTACAGGCTTGTTCGGCTACCTCGGTGGTTCTGTCGCAGCAAGTGCTATCGTTGGTTATACCGTAGACTACTTCGGTTGGGACGGTGGCTTCGCTGTCATGATCGGTGGTTCAGCATTAGCGGTTGTTCTACTGTTTATCGTCATGTTGAGCGAAAGCAAACATAAACGTGAATTAGCAAACTCACAATAAACATTCATCAAATGTTCATTGTTAATCGCTAGACTCGTGGGCTATATCAAAAAATGATGTAGCCCATTTTTTTACCCAAATAAAGTGCCAAGGAGATATAATCATGAGCTTTCCATTAAAAACATTGGTGGCTAGTATGGTTTTAGTGATGTCAGTGTCTGCTGTAGCTCAAGCTTCAAGTAAAGTTGTCATTGCACATCGTGGTGCAAGTGGTTACTTACCGGAACATACCCTACCTGCAAAAGCAATGGCTTACGCACAAGGTGCTGATTTTCTTGAGCAAGATTTAGTTATGACGAAAGATAACGAGCTCGTGGTCTTACATGACCATTATCTCGATCGCGTGACAGATGTTGCTGAACGTTTCCCTGATCGCGCCCGTAAAGATGGCCGTTACTATGCGATTGACTTTACCCTTGATGAAATCAAATCACTCAATTTTACAGAAGGATTTGATATTGTTGATGGTAAAAAAGTGCAAAGCTATCCGAACCGCTTCCCAATGGGCAAATCAGACTTCCGCGTTCATACCTTCCAAGAAGAGATTGAATTTGTTCAAGGACTAAACAAATCAACGGGTAAAAATATTGGTATCTACCCAGAAATTAAAGCCCCTTGGTTCCACTTACAAGAAGGCAAAGATATCACCAAGAAAACACTCGAAGTCCTTAAAGAGTATGGCTACACCACCAAGGATTCCAACGTTTATCTACAGTCATTTGACCCTAATGACCTAAAACGTATCAAAAATACCTTGATGCCAGAAATGGGAATGGATCTTAAATTAATTCAATTGATTGCTTACACCGATTGGAATGAGACTCAAGAGCAAAAACCTGACGGAACTTGGGTTAATTACAATTATGATTGGATGATGAAACCCGGTGCCATGAAAGAAATTGCGACCTATGCCGATGGTATTGGTCCTGATTATCATATGCTAATTAATGAAGAATCTACACCTACCAATATCAAAGTGAATGGTATGGTCAAAGAAGCCCATGACAACAAAATGGCGGTTCATCCGTTCACTATCCGTGTTGATAAGCTGCCAAAATACGCCAAAGATGGGCAACAGCTTTATGACATCATTTATAACCAAGCCGATGTCGATGGGGCCTTCACCGACTTCCCTGACTTAGGGGTTAAGTTCTTAGAACAACAGAAACAAAAATAGTTTTCTGCACCAAATAAGAATGCAGCCATTTGGCTGCATTTTCTTCAAGTTGGACGCCTTAGTTAAGCGATAGTGACAGGGAATGCGATCACATCACTGATTTTGCCTGCATTTAAAGCAATCATAATCAGCCTATCCACCCCAACAGCGACCCCCGAACAATCGGGTAGACCATGCTCTAAAGCCGCAAGTAAATGCTCATCAATAGGTGCTGTCGGTAGCCCCATTGCCGCACGCTTACGGTTGTCTTGTTCAAATCGCTGACGTTGCTCACTGGCATCAGTTAGCTCGTGAAAGCCATTCGCCAGCTCCATCCCTTTGAAATACACCTCAAAACGCTCGGCGACTCGGTGATCTTCGGTACTGATTACAGCAAGAGAAGCTTGGGTTGCAGGAAAATGATACACAACAGCGGGCTTTTCTTTACCAATATGAGGCTCAACCCCCATGGTAAACAATAACTGCAATAAAGTGTCTTTATCTTCTTCGTTATCAGCGATATTGCTTAAATCTAAGCGCGCTGCAACTTCACGTAATTCACTTTTCTCAGCAGATAATGGGTCAATATCCAAATAGCGTAAAAACGCTTGCTGGTATGAAAGTAGCTCTGCGCTCTCACATTCTAAAACTTGTTGCAGTAAGTCATCCACTTCATTAATCAAACGATACATATCAAAATGCGGGCGATACCACTCTAACATGGTAAATTCAGGGTTATGATGCCGCCCTGCTTCTTCATTTCTAAAGCTGCGACCTAGCTGATAGATAGGACCACTACCTGCAGCTAATAAACGTTTCATGTGGTATTCAGGGCTAGTCATTAAATATAAATTAATGCCTTGTGCCGCACCTGGCCCCACAAAACGCGTTTCAAATGGAACAAGATGAATGTCAGTGACTGTTGCCTGACTCATTGCGGGGGTTTCGACTTCAAGTACACAGCGATCAGTAAAAAAACGTCTGATTTCCGCAACTATTTTTGCGCGCTGTAACAGGTTAGCGATGGGGGCGGTTGGCTGCCAATTCGCTATATCACTCATTAAGATGACTCCAAAATAAACTTAGTCGTGCAGTGTACCCACCTCACTTGCAACACACAATGCATTTACACTGATAAAGCGCATTTATCTGAGCGTCAGCGCTTGTGACTGTCGACATAATGAGTAAGTAGGGATAGCCTGATTATCCCTTGCTTTATACGATTAGGCAAAGCCTTTGCTTTTAGCTTTACATAGACTGATGGGAAGACGTAAATAAAACCGCCTAAAACATGATTATTTCTTATGTTATGTGACATAACTGTTACTAAAAAAACGAAACGATTCGCTTTCTCAATCTATTTTAAAATTTTCGCTTAGAAAATAAATTTATTCTAAAAATAAATAGTGAGACTCCTCGCAAATTAGCATTCAATATGAATTAAACTCTTCAGCTATAATAATAGTATTATTCACTTATTATTGATAAAACCCGACTAATCCACTTGGTTTTATACACTAAAACTCCCTGTGAATTTAATGATAATCATTTGAAATTCCTTTTTATTCGATGTTAACCACCTACAAAATCGAGTAATATAAAAACAATTTACAAAAAGAAGATCTACCTCACACTTTATTGCTAAATTTGGCCAAAACCCCCCTCTATATCAAATTTATCTTGAGTACTATTCGCTATAATTCACAGCATGATAAGTCATTATTAGCTATTATATTATTTACTATTAAAAAACAGATATTTCGTAGTTTAGCTTTAAGTTGAACTGAAAATGACATAGCTAATTATCAAAAGTATTTAAAAGAATTTATCAATTTTACACTTGAACAATGGAGAAGCGCAGTGCAAACCTTCAATGCCGATTTAGCGATTATCGGGGCCGGGGGCGCAGGCTTACGTGCAGCAATTGCTGCCGCTGAAGCAAATCCCAATATCAAGATTGCTCTGGTCTCAAAAGTATACCCAATGCGTAGTCACACTGTGGCCGCAGAGGGGGGATCAGCAGCAGTTACTCAGGCTCATGACTCCTATGACTATCATTTTAATGATACTGTTGCTGGTGGAGACTGGCTGTGTGAGCAAGATGTTGTCGATTATTTCGTCGAACATTGCCCAACAGAAATGACCCAACTAGAGCTATGGGGCTGCCCGTGGAGCCGTAAACCAGATGGTTCAGTTAACGTTCGCCGCTTTGGTGGGATGAAAATTGAGCGGACTTGGTTTGCAGCCGATAAAACAGGCTTCCACATGCTCCACACCCTGTTCCAAACTTCATTAAAATATCCACAAATTCAACGTTTTGACGAACATTTTGTTCTCGATATCATTGTTGATGAAGGCCAAGTCCGTGGTCTTGTCGCGTTAAATATGATGGAAGGAACAAAAGTCCAGATCCGTGCTAATGCCATCGTGATGGCAACTGGCGGTGCTGGACGCGTTTATCGCTACAACACCAATGGCGGTATTGTAACCGGTGATGGTATGGGTATCGCATTCCGCCATGGCGTGCCGCTGCGTGATATGGAATTCGTTCAGTATCACCCAACAGGTCTTCCTGGTTCTGGTATCTTAATGACCGAAGGTTGTCGTGGTGAGGGCGGGATCCTTGTCAATAAAGATGGCTATCGCTATCTGCAAGACTACGGAATGGGCCCTGAAACGCCACTGGGCAAACCTGAAAACAAATATATGGAACTGGGTCCGCGTGACAAAGTTTCCCAAGCGTTCTGGCACGAATGGCGTGCAGGCCGCACTATCAGTACCCACCGCGGTGATGTTGTTTACTTAGATCTTCGCCACCTTGGCGCAGAAAAACTGCATGAGCGTTTACCATTTATTTGTGAGCTGGCGAAAGCCTATGTGGGGGTTGACCCAGTAACAGACCCGATTCCTGTTCGCCCAACCGCTCACTACACCATGGGTGGTATCGAAACGGATCAACGCACAGAAACACGTATCAAAGGCCTGTTTGCAGTCGGTGAGTGTTCCTCTGTTGGCTTGCACGGTGCAAACCGTTTAGGTTCTAACTCATTAGCTGAATTAGTTGTATTTGGTCGTCTGGCAGGTGAAGAAGCCGCTCGCCATGCTGCTGAAGCAACACCTGCAAATGCTAGTGCTATTGAAGCCCGTACCAAAGATATCGAAAATGACCTACAAAAACTCATGAACCAAAAAGGGAAAGAGAGCTGGTCGAAAATCCGTGACGAAATGGGTATTTCAATGGAAGAAGGCTGCGGTATCTACCGTACTCCTGAATTAATGCAAAAAACCGTTGATAAAATTGCTGAACTGAAAGAACGCTTTAAACACGTCGAAATTACCGACCATAGCAGCGTCTTTAACACTGACCTACTGTACACCATTGAGTTAGGCTTTGGCCTTGATGTGGCGGAATGTATGGCTCACTCTGCAATCAACCGTAAAGAATCACGTGGTGCACACCAACGTCTCGATGAAGGCTGTACTGAGCGTGATGATGTTAATTTCCTTAAACATACTTTGGCATTCTATAACCCAGAGGGCTCCCCTCGTTTAGAATACAGTGACGTAAAAATCACGAAATCTCAGCCAGCTAAACGTGTTTACGGTGCCGAAGCTGAAGCTCAAGATAAGGCGAAGAAGGAGCAAGCTAATGGATGATATGAAACACCTAAAAATGGAGATCATGCGTTACAATCCGGAAACGGATAGTGAGCCCCATTTGGTGACGTATGATGTCCCTTACGACGAGCAAACTTCTTTGTTAGATGCGTTAGGCTATATCAAAGATAACCTCGCTCCAGACCTGTCTTACCGCTGGTCCTGTCGTATGGCGATTTGTGGTTCTTGTGGCATGATGGTGGATAAAGTGCCTAAACTGGCTTGTAAAACATTCCTGCGCGAATACCCGCAAGGCATGAAAGTTGAGCCATTAGGTAACTTCCCAATCGAGCGCGACCTTGTTGTTGATATGACACACTTTATTGAGCGTTTAGAGGCGATCAAACCGTACATTATTGGTAATGACCGTAAACCTTCTGAAGGCCCAAATAAGCAAACGCCTGCCCAGATGGCGAAATACCATCAATTTTCAGGCTGTATCAACTGTGGTCTGTGCTATGCAGCTTGCCCACAATTTGGACTGAACCCAGAGTTCATCGGCCCAGCCGCGATCACATTGGCAGAGCGCTACAATTTAGATAACCGAGACCATGGTGCGAAAGAACGCATGACCTTGTTAAACGGTGACAATGGTGTCTGGAGCTGTACGTTTGTAGGCTACTGCTCTGAAGTCTGTCCTAAGCATGTCGACCCTGCGGGCGCGATCCAACAAGGTAAAGTTGCCAGTGCGCAAGACTTTGTTATCGCCATGCTGAAGCCACGATAAGGAGAATTGAAGTCATGACAACGAAACGTAAACCCTATGTTAGGGAAATGAAGGGCGATTGGTGGCAAAAGCTGGGTTTTTATCGCTTTTACATCATGCGTGAAAGTACTTCAGTCCTTCAAGTTTGGTTCAGTATTTTAGTCCTATATGGGGTATTTGCACTGAAAAGTGGCCCTGAATCATGGGCGGGTTTTGTTGGGTTCTTAAGTAACCCAATCATCCTTATCATTAACATTATTACTTTGGCAGCAACGCTATTGCACACCACAACGTGGTTCAAACTTGCACCAAAAGCCGTCAGTATTATTGTAAAAGATAAGAAAATGTCAGAGGAGCCTATCGTTAAAGGCTTCTGGGCACTCACGATTGTTGTAACTGCGGCAATCTTAGCAATCGCATTGTTATTTTAATCTAAGGAGAATCTGATGAATCTAACGCCTAAACGTTCCGATGAGCCGATTTTCTGGGGGTTATTTGGTGCAGGTGGTATGTGGAGTGCCGTGATTGGCCCTGCTATCATCATTCTGTTAGGAATTTTAATTCCGCTGGGTGTTGCACCAGAAATGCTGAGCTATGAGCGCATTATGGCATTTAGCCAAAGCTTTATCGGCCGTATTTTCTTATTATTGATGATTATTTTGCCAGTATGGTGTGGTATGCACCGTATCCACCATACGTTGCACGACTTTAAAATCCATGTCCCAGCGACAAAATGGGTTTTCTATGGCGGCTCAGCAATCATCAGCGTTATTGCAATTATCGGTGTATTCACACTGTAAATAATTCAATCACACATTATTTTAATACAAGGTATGGCAGCAATGGCCATACCTTTTCTTTTTTAAAGCTTAAAAACTACTGCTTAAAGCCTCGAATAAGTGATTCTAAACCGAATAAGAAAGCTGCCGTTCCATCATCACTATCTATGATGTGTATCGCCTGCTTTAATAACAATGGCATTGAGCTATCTTGTTCTACATCCCGCTCACTGATTGCGGCAATATGTTCTTGCTGTTCTAGCACCGAACCTAACGTAAAATGCCCCACCGCGCTAATTGCATATAAACCGTTTTGTAATGAAAAACCGTTATCGACCATAAACTGTAATTGTTTTTCCACAGTAGCATATTGCTCTGAACTAGGGCGAGTCCCCAGATGTACCTTTGCCCCATCACGATAGCGAAGCAAGGCACGGCGAAAACTTAATGCGTTATGACGCAAAAATTCCTGCCACGTTTCCCCTTGGGCTGGTAATGGGTGGTCATGGTGCCGTTTTAGCATTTCAACCGATAATGCATCCAACAACGTGCGCTTATTCTTCACATGCCAATACAGTGTAGGCTGCTCAACGCCCAGTTTTTGAGCCAATTTTCGAGTTGTCAGCCCTTCCATCCCCACTTCATTCAGCAAGTCTAATGCAGCACTAATAATGGTTTCTCTATCTAACCTTGCCATCATGTTCCCCTATTTTTATTGACACTCTATCACTGATAGGGATATATTCCAACTCTATCACTGATAGAGAAATCAATTATGAATAATTTTGCGATCACTGCTTTAACGATCACCGCCCTCGATGCCATGGGGATCGGCATGATCATGCCTGTTTTGCCAGCCTTACTTCGTGAGTATGTAACAATAGAAAATCTGGCAAACCACTACGGCATCTTACTAGCCCTGTATGCCGTCATGCAGGTGTTTTTTGCGCCAATACTGGGAAAATGGTCCGATAAATTCGGTCGCAGAGCTATCTTACTGCTTTCCCTTGCGGGAGCCGCTCTCGACTATACTTTACTAGCTTTATCTAGCTCACTTTGGATACTGTATTTAGGCCGTTTAGTTTCGGGGATCACTGGTGCAACAGGCGCTGTTGCCGCTTCTATTATTGCTGACAACACAGCCCCAAAAGAGCGTACAAAATGGTTTGGACGACTAGGTGCAGCATTTGGTCTTGGCCTAATCGCTGGCCCTGCGATTGGCGGCTTTGCAGGGCAATTCTCTCCACATTTACCTTTTGTTATTGCAGCCGTCTTGAACGCGTGCTCTTTTGCCGTGATCTTGCTTATTTTTAAAGATCAAAACAGACGTGCTATACAGAATGATCAAAATGAAACTGTAGAGCAGCCGGTTTCCTTCATACGGCTGATAAAACCTGTCATTTTGCTCCTTTTTGTCTTTTTTATGGCGCAGCTAATTGGCCAGATCCCTGCAACAACCTGGGTGTTATTTACCGAAAATCGCTTTCAATGGGACAGTATGCAAGTTGGGTTATCTCTGGCGGGTTTAGGCGTCATGCATGCCCTATTTCAAGCCTTTATTGCCGGGGCGATAGCCAAAAAATTCAATGAGAAAGTGACAATTATTGTCGGTTTTATCGCAGATGGCACCGCATTCATTATTTTGTCATTACTGACAGAAGGCTGGATGATTTACCCAACATTGGTCTTACTCGCTGGTGGCAGTATTGCATTGCCAGCGCTACAAGGGCTAATGTCCGCTCAAGTCAATCAAGCTAACCAAGGTAAATTACAAGGGATTTTAGTCAGTTTAACCAATGCCACTGGGGTTATTGGTCCATTATTATTTAGTTTTATTTTTGGTCAAACACTCGCAACATGGGATGGCTGGCTATGGCTGATTGGTGCGATGATGTATGTTTTATTGATCGCATTTATTTTATCTTTTCATAGAAGTAGCAGCCAGATAGTTGAAACAGCAAAACTACCAAAGAGCTAAGTTTTAGCATGCCAACATTAAGTGCAATGATGGCCTTATCAGATTTGCTTTTGGAACATGACGTTAAGAGATATTTCAATGACAATACAACCTAAAAAGCCGAGAACGAAACCTGTAGAAGAAAGGCAAAATATTTATATAGTTAATAAGGTAACAAGCTGATTTTTCGTTACTATAACCCTATGGTGTATTGTTATTTAATCCCCCTTGCGGGGGGGACTAAATCATAGCTAACACTAAACAGGATTTGGTTTTGGCAACCAAGTAGATATAAAGTAAGAAAGCCCACAACCCGCAATAAATAGCCCAACATAGCCTAAGTTAAAGTGACTTAAATAACTAACAATCAGAGGGGTGATCCCCCCGATAGAGGCAGAGGCACCATTGTAGCCTACGCCTAGTATTGTTGCTTGCCCATTAGATTTATCCATCAGTACGGCCGATAAATTACACAATATCATCGCTGAATATGCGGACATAACGACTTGAGCGAAAAAGACGAGAAGTAAATTATCTAGCTGCAATGAAAAATAGAGTGGTACTGAAAGCAATACCATCCCAATGACGCCCATATTAAAAACAGATTTAACTGAGCTATATTTATCGGTTAACCAACCACATATCAGCATAAAAATTAACAATAGACCGGACGAAAATATTTCATAAAAACTCTTTATCTCGTCTATCATTAATTTTTCAATAATTAATGAAGTTGATAAATTTTGAGAGTAGAAAGTGACAGTACCAGGAATGGTAAATAAGAAAACCCAAAATACATGGAGCCAACTGAATATTGGTTTTTCATCTAATTCACTTTTATAATCCGGTAATTTTGCTCTAAACCAAAAACTAATTAAAATATTAATTAAACCAATTAATAGTGGGAGCCTCCAGCCAATTGACTGCATCGCTTCTTCAGAAAATGTGTTCTTTAACATGAAAACGACAGCTAATGATGCGATTACTCCACATAAAGAGCTACCAACAATAATTGACGAAACTCTAGACTGAATATTTCCATCTAAATCCTTAAATAAATACGTAATTAGAGAAGGAAACTCACCTGCAAAACTAAAAGAAAGGGCCAATTGTAAAATTAATATTGCTAATGGCGTATAGTCTCCTAATAATTCAATGGGTAACAGTGCCATCATTAATGTTGCCGTACCGGTTATCATACTTGTTAATACTAGAGCTGATTTTTCCCCTACCGTATCAGCATATCGGCCTATAACATACCCACCTAGTGGGCGGATTAAAAAACGTAATGCAAAAATCCCCCATACCATTTCCGTTGCTTGTGTATAACCTAAATTAGTTAATTCCGTACTTAAATAAGTGGATATAGCCGCAAACACAGCAATATCATAATACTTTAAAGCATTACCTGCGACGGCGCCAAACATGAATCTCCATTTCATTATTTATCCCTTTTCTATTAATCAATTTCCTTGTAGAAAAATATTCTCATATTTAAGGGTAACTCACCAAAGATTCCAAACACGCAAGAGTAATGCCATTTTCTTTTAAAGCCAGAAATAAACCACTAGGTGAAGTATAAGAGCAACCTAGTTTTTCTTTAATGCGTAGAATACGTTTATTTTCTGTCGCTTCCGAACAACCTTGAATATAACTAATTTCCTTTACTCGGCAATGTGATAATAATAAACGAATAGTTATCATTTCCTTACGGGTAAAACGAATGTTACCAAAACGCATATAATGATGAAAATCTAAAATATCTCGGTTATTATCTTCAATTTGTTGAGATAAGCTTATGTCCGCCCTAAGTGGTAAAATAATATTTTCATTATCTTTCCAGACATGCTGAGAGTAATCAGAAATAACAGCTCTTAATTTATAGAGCTCTAATAACTCATTAGATGAGAATTTCTTTCTTGAATTTATTGATGTAATTTCATATACACCGCCATATTGAGTACAAAAATCCACTTTCATTTCTTTCTTATCTGTTTTAGATAATGTTTTTTGAAATTCGGCAGAGTAATTATTCCAATATTGAATACCAGGGATTAATCGCTCCTTTACTTTCTTATCTAAATCATCATCCCAAACCATAAGAACCCAATTATAATTACTAGAAATAGTCCTTACAGAATGATTAATCAAATCTACTCTACTATAAGTAACATCTATATCATTCCAATCGAAGTACTTTAAAAACTTATCACCAAAACCAGAACAAGAAAGTTCTAGGTGTTTATTTTCTATATTCATATGTCACCCTTACATTTAAATAGTTAATAACCTTTGTTTTTTACTCAATAACAATGAAACAAATAGAGTTAACGAACTCAACGAAACAAAAACACCAACCAAGGAAACATCAATGAGGACTAAATAATTGATAATTAAAGGCGTTACCCCTCCTATAATCGTCGATGCAAGATTGTATCCCATACTTAAGGTTGTAACTTGTCCATTGGCGGGTTTTGCCACAGCATAATTCCAATTACATAAAACCATCGCTGAAATAATAATAATTGACGATTGAGAGATAAGTACTAATGATAAAACCTTAGTCGACATTAGGTAATAAATAGGAATTGATAGTATGGCAGCAAGCTTTACCCCTAAGTTAAAAACCCGTTCAGCGTAACTGTATTTATCGGTTAGCCAACCAACTATTGCCATTAAAACCAATAATAACGTTGATGATATCATTGAATATATGCTTTTAAATTCTTCGAGTTCTAACTCTTTAAGTAAAAATGAAGATGAAAAATTTAAGGTATAAAAAATAACTGACCCAGGAATAACAACCAGTAAAATATTAAATACCTTAAGCCAATCTATTTTTTGGCCCCCATCATACTCAATGGGTTGGTCTGGTAAGCGATAGCGAAACCAAAAACAGATCAGTATATTACCTAGACCTAATAGTAGTGGTATCCGCCACCCCACCCTTTGCATGGTTTCAGGGTCTAATATATTTTCGAGAATGAACACGACCCCTAGTGAGCCAATAACACCAACAACCGCACTTCCGGTTAACAACCCAGAAATTCTACCTCGTTCTTGGGGTTTAGAATCTTTATATAAATAGGTAGACAGTGATGGGCTTTCACCCGCATAACTAAAAGATAACAACATTTGAAGAAATAAGATGGCTAAAGGCGTATATACCCCTAAGAGTTCAATAGGCAGAAATGCCATACATAATGTTGCACTACCGGTAAGAATACTGACCAAAATCATGGCCGGTTTTTTACCGACTTTATCTGCATAACGGCCAATCACATACCCACCTAGTGGCCGTATAAGAAAGCGTAAAGCAAAAATACCCCACACCAGCTCCGTTGCTTGCTGATAACCTAAGCGAGTTAATTCTGCACTTAAATATGATGAAATCGCAGCAAAAATTGCAAAATCATAAAACTCAAGAGAATTCCCAACCACAGCGCCAAAACGTAATTTCCATTTCATAAAATGATCCCATATCCCTATAGAAAACCAATAGTTAAATTAATTAATAGGCATTAATTTTTCTAAGCTTGCTAATGTAATCCCATGATCTTTCATTACCGAAAAACATTCCTTTTGAGATGCCATTTCACAGTTTAATTTTTTTTTGATATTGTTAACCCTTATATATTCGTCCTCCTCCGAACAGCCTTGAATACGGCTAATTTCATTTATATTTCGGTGGGAAAGCAACAAACGGATGGTTAATACTTCTTTATTTGAAAATGACAACTGCCCAAAACGTATATAATTAGAGGTTTCATTACCCCTGCAAATAATAGGTGCGGTTTCGTCTAATTCAATTTTTTGGCGTAACGGTAATGCAACCGTTTTATTTTCAGACCATTTTTCATATGCATATTCAGAAACTATTGAACGCCATCGATATAATGAAAATAAATGATCATATGGGACTTTATGGTTCGCATTGAGTGAAAATATCTCAAATAAATTATTGTATCTATTGCAAAAATCAATTTTTTTATTTCCTTTATCTAATTTGGTTAAAATTTTCTGGTATGCATCTGAATAATTACTCCAATATTGAACACCCGCAAATAACCGTTCTTTTAATGATAAATCCATATCATGATGCCAATAAATTAATTGCCATTCATAGTCGCTTGACAATGCATATATCTTTTTTTCGTCAATATCAATAATATTATAATTAACATCAATATCATTCCAATTAAAATAATTACATAGGTCTAATTTCACACTAGCACTTATTTTTTCCATCCTATTGTTTTCTATATCCATAAAAATCACCTTTTAGTTATTTAAATAAAAATAAAGATAATAAAAACGTTGAATTTATATCTTTAACACATAAAAATAAATATTCAAAGGCCAAAATTTAAAGGTATTCAAAATTAAGAATTATTTTTTTATCTTTATATCTCAATTGAATTACAGTTCATTAAAATAATTTAAATTATATTTATATATTAACTATTGGAGATCATATGAAACAAGATTGGCACTCGGCTGATATTATTGCAGCAATAAAGAAAAAAGGTTCTTCTCTTTCACAAATATCACGTTCAGCAGGGTTAAACTCATCAACATTAAATAACGCCCTATCAAGACGCTGGCCAAAAGGAGAGCGCATTATTGCCGAGTTTTTGGGTGTTGCACCATCTGAAATTTGGCCATCGCGTTATAACGAAAAATAACATAAGAATTGTTTTCTCTATGTCCCCAAAAATATCAAAAAAAGCGGGTAACTTTCTCTGTCACCCGCTTATTATTCATTTTTAATTAAAAAATGCTTAATTTGAAAGCTAACTTGACACTTTTAAACCAATTAGCCCTGTAATAATCAAGGCAAGGCTTAATAAGCGAAACATATTCGCTGATTCCCCAAGGAAAATAATCCCAACAATTGCCGTACCCACAGCACCAATACCGGTCCAAATTGCATAAGCCGTGCCGACAGGCAAATCACGCATGGCATAAGCCAATAGCCCCATACTCGCAATAATAGCGATAATAGTGATGATACTTGGTGTTAAACGGGTAAAACCGTGGGTATATTTTAAGCCAACAGCCCATACCACTTCTAATAAACCTGCAAATAAAAGGATAATCCAGGCCATTGCTGGTTACTCCTGTTAAATACTTGGGGCCGTCCCCATAATTAAATGACGTTTTTCAGGTCGTCCTGAATACGTGTGATGTGAGAACACATTATAAACATTCACAGACCCAGACTCAAACAACCAAAAATAACAAATAAGTGCAAATTAACAATAATGTTTAACATTTTTATACTGTATTTTATAATTAAGCATCATAACCATCGCACTCAAAATTATACGCAGGTAAAGTAGGTCTCTTATCTGGCAAGTTCATCGAGAAAATAGCATGAGTCTCAGAGACATCTTACTCGCCCTTTGTGTCGTGGTTATTTGGGGTGTTAACTTCGTTATCATTAAACTCGGCGTGACCGCACTTCCGCCGTTATTATTAGGCGCATTACGTTTCATGTTTGTAGCCTTTCCCGCTATTTTTATTTTTAGACGCCCTAAAATTCCATTCAAATTATTGCTTCTCTATGGGCTAACGATTAGCTTTGGTCAATTCGCCTTCTTATTTTGTGCTATTCGAGTTGGTATGCCTGCGGGTATAACCTCTGTCATATTGCAATCCCAAGCTTTCTTTACCCTATTACTTGGCGCAATGATTTTAAAGGAATCATTACAGCCAACCCACTTTATTGGTATGTTTATCGCGATTGCAGGGCTGACGGTGTTAGCCAATGGCGCCACTGCCGGCGGGCTAGATGATATCCCATTGCTCGGGTTAGCATTTACTTTAATTGCAGGATTATCATGGGCTTGTGGTAATATCACCAATAGAATTATTATGAAACAGGAAGGCTCAGAGAAATGCAGTGCCCTATCTTTAGTCAGTTGGAGTGCACTTATCCCAATCATCCCATTTTTAATTAGTTCATGGATATTAGAAGGTGAAGAAGCAATTATAGAAGGGCTATCCGGTTTTAACTGGTCAGTCTTTGGTGTCATTATCTATTTAGCTTACTTATCAACATTCGTCGGCTATGGGATCTGGGGAGTCTTACTTGGTCGCTATGAAGCGTGGCGAGTTGCTCCTTTTTCATTGTTAGTTCCCGTCTTTGGTTTAAGCAGTAGTGCATTATTTCTTGATGAGCACATTAATGGCGTACAAGTTGCTGGCCTTGTTTTAATCATGTTTGGCCTAATTACTACACTTTTTGGTAAAAAAATAATTCAAAAATTAAGACATTCCTAGTTAACCCATTAATAATCGAAGGTTTTTTAACTTTCGATTATTTACCCTACCTTTATTTATCCCATCATAGAGAAAAATACATCAATAGTCATTAATTTCAAAATCAACAATAAATCAAGATAAAAAACCAATTCAATAGATAACTGCTAGTTCAAAACCAAATAAAATCCAATAAATAATCCTAAATTAGTGATACTGCCTACAATTATGAAATTTATCTCAAATCTCAATTGGGTGTATCGGTTTAGCTACTTTTTCTTTGACTTAAGTCTGGTTATATCTTTCTCAGTTTTACTTAAACAAATAACAAAAAGTAATCAACTGAACAGATGGGGATGGCT
This sequence comes from Providencia sp. PROV032, assembly GCF_028484875.1. Taxonomy (NCBI): domain Bacteria; kingdom Pseudomonadati; phylum Pseudomonadota; class Gammaproteobacteria; order Enterobacterales; family Morganellaceae; genus Providencia; species Providencia sp. PROV032. The sequence goes on along the minus strand of NZ_JAMPSX010000026.1, from coordinate 56,611 downwards.
ATGGGTAAACAATTAATATGGATTGTGCTCGCATTACTTGGTGCTTTTTCACTGGGTTACATCGCCTTAAATCGAGGTGAACAGATTAATGCCCTGTGGATCGTTGTTGCCGCCGTGTGTATTTATCTGATTGCATACCGATATTACGGGCTTTTTATTGCTAAAAAAGTGCTCCAAGTTGATGCAACTCGTATGACACCGGCAATTCGTCATAACGATGGCTTAGATTACGTACCAACAGATAAAAAAGTATTATTTGGCCACCACTTTGCTGCTATCGCAGGAGCTGGCCCACTTGTCGGCCCTGTACTTGCGGCACAGATGGGATATTTACCCGGTATGCTTTGGCTACTTGCCGGGGTTGTCCTAGCGGGTGCCGTACAAGACTTTATGGTGCTGTTTGTTTCAACACGTCGAGACGGCCGCTCACTGGGTGAATTAGTTAAAGAAGAAATGGGCAATACCGCAGGGGTGTTGGCTTTAATCGCTTGTTTTATGATTATGGTGATCATCTTAGCAGTACTGGCCATGATCGTCGTAAAAGCGCTTACTCACAGTCCATGGGGGACTTATACCGTTGCGTTCACGATCCCACTGGCCATTTTTATGGGTATTTATACCCGTTATATACGCCCTGGACGCATTGGTGAAGTTTCTATTATTGGGTTAGTTTTCCTCGTATTTGCCATTATCTCTGGAGGTTGGGTTGCTGAAAGCGAAACTTGGGCACCTTATTTTGACTATACCGGTGTTCAACTTACTTGGATGTTAGTGGGATACGGCTTTGTTGCTGCCGTTTTACCCGTTTGGTTGCTACTTGCTCCCCGTGACTACCTATCAACTTTCTTAAAAATCGGGACTATTATTGGTTTGGCAATTGGTATTTTAATCCTCAATCCAAATCTACAAATGCCATCCCTGACGAAATATATTGATGGTACAGGGCCTGTCTGGGCAGGGGATCTGTTCCCATTCTTATTTATTACCATTGCTTGTGGTGCGGTATCCGGTTTCCACGCACTGATTTCATCAGGCACCACACCAAAAATGTTGGCGAATGAAAACCAAGCTTGTTTTATTGGCTATGGTGGCATGTTAATGGAATCTTTCGTGGCAATTATGGCGTTGGTTGCCGCTTGTGTGATTGACCCGGGTGTTTATTTTGCGATGAACAGCCCGATGGCGATGCTAGCGCCTGCGGGTACACAAGATGTCGTCGCCTCTGCCGCCCAAGTTGTCAGTAGCTGGGGCTTCCAGATCACCCCTGAACAGCTCAACAGCATTGCTAATGACGTGGGTGAAACCAGTATTATTTCACGTGCCGGCGGTGCTCCAACACTGGCTGTTGGGATGGCGTATATTCTCCACGGTGCCCTTGGCGGCCTAATGAATGTTGCCTTCTGGTACCACTTCGCCATTTTATTTGAAGCATTATTTATTTTAACCGCAGTGGATGCAGGAACTCGAGCAGCACGCTTTATGCTGCAAGATTTACTGGGTGTGGTTTCTCCCTCCTTGAAACGCACCGATTCGTTACCCGCAAACTTGATAGCAACAGCTCTGTGTGTGCTGGCTTGGGGCTACTTCCTTCATCAAGGCGTTGTCGACCCACTTGGCGGTATTAACACCTTATGGCCGCTGTTTGGTATCGCGAACCAAATGTTGGCGGGTATGGCATTAATGCTGTGTGCTGTGGTACTGTTCAAAATGAAGCGCCAAAGATACGCATGGGTCGCTTTAGTCCCAACTGCATGGTTGTTAATCTGTACCATGACTGCTGGCTGGGAGAAAACCTTCAGTGAAGATGCCCGTGTTGGTTTCTTAGCTGTCGCAAATAAATTCCAAGCAATGATTGATAGCGGTAATATTCCAGTTCAATATACGGAATCTCAATTAACTCAGTTAATTTTCAATAACCGCTTAGATGCAGGATTAACTATTTTCTTTATGATTGTTGTGGTATTACTGGCTCTATTCTCCATCCGCACTGCGTTGAAGGCATTAAAATCTGACCAACCCACTGCGAATGAAGTACCATACGAACCCATGCCAGCTAATTATGAAGAAATCGTGGCAAATACACGCCATCATTGATTTTCGCGGAAAAGCTTGTCACTGTTTAGGGCATATACTCTTTCTCCAAAATAATTCACGTTGGAGCAAGGCGGCAAAGAAGATAATCCCTAGGAGCATACTCCAGTATGTGACTAGGGTTAGCGAATGAAGCCAACGCAGCAACAGCGTGAAGTATAAAGGAGAAACGAGGAGCATACATAACAGTATGTTACTTGGGTAGCCGAGAGCAGCCAACACCGCTACAACACAAAGTATGACGAGGATTTATGTTTGGAGAACTGGGAAAAGCAGCCCGCTATTTAGGTCAAGCGGCAAAAATGATGGTTGGCGTTCCCGATTACGACAACTACGTCGCTCATATGCAAAAAACGCATCCAGACCAAACTCCCATGACCTATGAAGAGTTTTTTAAAGAGCGGCAAGATGCACGCTATGGTGGCAAAGGTGGTTTTAAGTGCTGTTAGCCACTTAAAATAGACAAAAAAAGCCGTGGCACTCGACCACGGCTTTTTATTTTTAACGATTCAGTATAGGATCAACCGTTATTTTACACGTGCAACATACTCACCAGAACGAGTATCAACACGGATCACTTCACCGATCTGAACAAACAGAGGAACCTTAACCACTGCGCCAGTGCTCAGTGTTGCAGGTTTACCACCTGTACCTGCGGTATCACCTTTCAGGCCAGGGTCAGTGTCGGTAATTTCTAATTCAACAAAGTTAGGTGGGGTAACCGCGATAGGACGACCGTCCCACAGGGTTAAAATACATTCTGCTTGGTCGACTAACCATTTCGCGTTATCGCCAACGGTTTTTTCGTCCGCAGCTAATTGTTCGAAAGTTTCGTTGTTCATGAAATGCCAGAACTCACCATCGTTATACAGGTAAGTTAAGTTCATATCCATGACATCAGCAGCTTCAACAGAGTCAGTAGACTTAAATGTTTTTTCCAACAGTTTGTTAGAAATCAGTTTACGGATACGCACACGTGCGAAAGCTTGACCTTTACCCGGTTTGACGAATTCACTTTCTAAAACGACACAAGGCTCGCCATCTAACATGATTTTAAGACCTGAGCGGAATTCATTGGTACTATAAGTAGCCATGGTGATCCTCTAATTTATAAACTAAAAATGGCATAGCCAAAAAATGGTCGATATTGTAACTCAAAATACCTCATCCAGAGAAGTCTGGATACAACAACTTGCTGAAGCAATCACTAATCCAGATGAATTGCTGCAAATACTTAACCTAGAAAACCACCTTTCATCGAAAGAAGGCAGTGAGGCACGCAAATTATTTCCCTTACGCGTTCCAATGCCCTTTATTTCCCGCATGAAAAAAGGCGATCCACTAGACCCTCTGTTATTGCAAGTATTAACCGCAAAAGCAGAGTTTGATATACATCCAGGTTTTTCTACTGACCCACTAGAAGAGCAGGATAATGAAATTCCAAGTTTACTGCATAAATACCACAACCGCGCATTACTGCTGGTAAAAGGTGGCTGTGCAGTCAACTGTCGCTACTGTTTTCGCCGGCATTTTCCTTATGAAGACAACAAAGGAAATAAAAATAACTGGTTGATGGCTGTGGATTATATAAAAAACCACACCGAACTCAATGAAATCATCTTCTCGGGTGGCGATCCGTTGATGGCAAAAGACCATGAACTCGATTGGCTCATCAGCCAATTAGAAGCAATTCCTCATATAAAACGCCTTAGAATTCATACTCGTTTGCCTGTAGTGATACCAGAACGTATCACTGAAACGCTCTGCAAACGCCTTGCTAGCTCAAGGTTACAAGTCATTATGGTGACACATGTTAACCACGCTAACGAAATCGACGAGTCATTCACCAATGCTATGCAAAAACTAAAGTTATCAGGTGTGACATTATTAAACCAAAGCGTATTACTGCGCCAAGTTAATGACAACGTGACAGCCCTGATAAATTTAAGTAATGCTCTATTTGATGCAGGTATTTTACCTTATTACTTACATGTATTAGATAAAGTCCAAGGCGCTGCACACTTTTTAGTGAGTGATGCTGAAGCTAGACAATTAATACAGCAATTATTAAGTAAGGTCTCAGGGTACCTAGTGCCTAAGCTCGCTCGGGAAATTGGGGGAGAGCCGAGTAAAACACTGCTCGACCTGAACTTAAGGCAGAACTAGAAAGCAAAACGCCCAAATAACCATTTGGGCGCTATGAATTCATTTTAGGGGCACTTATAAACTTGGCCAACCATTTTGCTATCTAATGGAATGAAGCTAGATAACACGGTTTCACTTGGGCTTGATGCACCAAAAATCACGTTACCGCCCATTGCCGCGGCTTTATTACGTAAATCATTAGCTGCACTGCGCATTGAGCTAGATTCATTGTTCACACCGCTCAACCAGTTGCTTTGAGTCCCTGCAACCTGACCGAGAAGTTGGCAATCACTTCCAGGTTGATTCTCAACAAAACGAACTTGTGAGCCTGCCGCAGTTAAATTAGTTGTCGTTGAACAACCAGCTAAAAGCAATAATGCAGCAGCACCAAGCAAGACTTTAATTCGCATGTTTTCCCTCATTTTTCATTGTGTTTTTGCAGCTGGCTTGAAAATCGCTTTAGTTCCAATAGCCTATTGATTGAAATACCTAGGAGGTGATTAACATGCAGCACCATCATTGCCGCACACCACCAGCCGAATAGAGTCTATCACAAATTAACCAAAAACCTGCTCTATTCTTTGCGAATTCAAACCATTTACCTTACGTTAAATATAACCCGCGAAGCAACGTTGACGCAAAAATAAATCGCATAACGCATAAATTGTACATTGTTTCGAGATATTGCTTTCATCAATAATTAATAGTTATTTATTAATTAAAAATCAATAAAAAACCGGCACCGTTAGGAACACTAACGATACCGGTCTTATGGTGGGTAGTCCTAACTGAGTTAGTAACTACTTGAGTTTGATGTCGCCAAAGGCTTACATCATACCGCCCATTCCACCCATGCCGCCCATACCAGCTGCGCCTAAATCAGGTGCGTCTGATTTTGGCAGTTCAGTGATCATCGCTTCAGTGGTGATCATCAGACCCGCGATAGACGCTGCAAATTGCAGAGCAGAACGCGTGACTTTAGTTGGGTCTAAGATACCCATGTCGATCATATCGCCATAAGTATCAGTTGCAGCGTTGTAACCTTCGTTACCTTTAGATGCTTTCACGTTGTTAACAACAACTGAAGCTTCTTCACCTGCGTTGGTGACGATTTGGCGCATAGGCGATTCCATCGCACGCAGAGCAACACGAATACCTACTGTTTGCTCTTCGTTATCACCTTTCATGCCTTCCAGTTTCGCTGCAACACGAACCAGTGCAGTACCACCACCAGCAACAACGCCTTCTTCAACGGCTGCACGAGTTGCATGCAGAGCATCATCAACACGAGCACGTTTTTCTTTCATTTCAACTTCAGTTGCTGCGCCCACTTTGATTACCGCAACACCGCCAGCTAATTTAGCAACACGCTCTTGCAGTTTTTCACGGTCGTAGTCTGAAGAAGATTCTTCGATTTGTTGACGAATTTGTGCAACACGGCCTGCAATCGCAGATTCTTCACCCACACCATCAATGATAGTGGTTGTGTCTTTGTTGATAACAATACGTTTTGCTTGACCTAAATCTTCTAATGTCGCTTTTTCTAACTCCATACCGATCTCTTCAGAGATAACAGTACCGTTGGTCAGAATCGCGATATCTTGCAGCATTGCTTTACGACGGTCACCGAAGCCCGGCGCTTTAACCGCTGCAACTTTAACAATACCGCGCATGGTGTTAACAACCAGAGTTGCCAGCGCTTCACCTTCAACATCTTCAGCGATGATTAACAGTGGTTTGCTTGCTTTAGCAACGCCTTCTAATACTGGCAGTAACTCACGGATGTTAGATACTTTTTTGTCAACTAACAGGATGAATGGGTTTTCTAACTCAACAGCACCTGTTTCTGGTTTGTTGATGAAGTAAGGAGACAGGTAACCGCGGTCAAATTGCATACCTTCAACCACATCCAGCTCATCTTCCAGACCAGTACCTTCTTCAACCGTGATAACGCCTTCTTTACCGACTTTATCCATAGCTTCTGCAATTAATTTACCCACGGTTTCGTCGGAGTTTGCAGAAATAGTACCAACCTGTGCGATTGATTTAGTGTCTGAACAAGGAACAGACAGGGCTTTCAGCTCTTCAACTGCAGCAACAACTGCTTTGTCGATACCGCGTTTCAGGTCCATTGGGTTCATACCCGCAGCAACCGCTTTTAAGCCTTCAGTAATGATAGCTTGAGCCAATACAGTTGCAGTTGTTGTACCGTCACCCGCTGCGTCATTAGCTTTAGAAGCAACTTCTTTCACCATTTGAGCGCCCATGTTTTCGAATTTGTCTTCTAATTCGATTTCACGTGCAACTGAAACACCATCTTTGGTGATAACTGGTGAACCAAAAGATTTATCTAAAACTACGTTACGGCCTTTAGGACCTAAAGTCACTTTTACTGCGTCTGCCAGAACATTCACACCACGAAGCATTTTCGTACGTGCATCACTACCAAATTTAACGTCTTTAGCTGCCATTATCTCTTTCCTTCAAATTCTTTTCGTTCGTTGAGAAGTTTTAAGTGAAAATTACGCTTCAACAATTGCCAGAATGTCACTTTCGGACATGATCAGGACTTCTTCATTGTCGATTTTTTCAGCTTTCACGCCATAACCATCGTTAAAGATTACGATATCGCCAACTTTCACATCCAGTGCTTTGATTTCACCATTTTCGAGGATGCGGCCGTTGCCAACAGCAAGAACTTCACCACGAGTTGATTTGCTTGCAGCAGTACCCGTTAGAACGATCCCGCCTGCAGATTTTGATTCAACTTCTTTACGTTTAACGATAACACGGTCATGCAATGGACGAATTTTCATTAATAGTTCTCCTATAAATAAAGTCCATACTAGGTAAAAGGACGATACCAGCATGTCTTAAATAAACTAGTACCATGTTTGAGCAGATTGGGGCGAAGAAGAGGGACTTCAAGGGGGGAGATAAAAAATTTTTCATTTTTATCTCCCCATAAATAGGGTGGTTTTATGATTTAGGGCGATCGTCTTTATCCGATGAATCTGTTTTATCTGAATTATCGATTGTAAAAGAAGGATCATCTTGCTTACGTTGGAATTCCCCCTCAAAAGTATCGCCACGTTGAAAGCCGCTATTTCCTGTTTGGTTAAAACCTGAACCCGGCTGGTAAAAACGAATATGAGGAATTAAACGCATTACAATAAGCTTTTGAATTGGTGGAAGTAACAATAGTAAGCCAATAAAATCCGTAAAGAACCCAGGCACAATCAACAAGAAACCGGCTAAAACCAGTGCGACGCTCTTGATCATTTCGGCTGCGGGGCTTTCACCTGACGCTAACTTTTGTTGGATTTGCAGTACATTTTTCATGCCTTGATTTTTAACGAGTGACACACCTAAGCACGATGTTAAAACAACTAAAATCAAAGTCATTAAAACACCCACTTCGGATGCAACCCGCACAAAAATGACGGATTCAATGTAAACGAGAATACATATCAGAATGAGTGGTAACCAGCGCACAAGTTCTCCTTTATTTCAATAAGCTATCGATTATTTTACGCCCCTAGGGAAACCTTTGTGAACTGCATCTAAGAGACAACTATCAATATTCGCTTTTTTCTTTAGTATAGCCATAATAATTGGGGCAGATATAACGCTTTTCAACTCACAGATTTTTTTCATTAATGATACTTATCTGTGATGAATATCACACAACGTAAAATCTGTTGCATAAATCAAACTATATAGTGATCTAGGTTCAAGGCAACACATGATTAAAAGCATATCATCTACCCATAAATCAGTAGATCATAATGCTGATAACGTAGTATACGGTGTTAATTGCTTGTAAAGTTTTATTTTACAACATTAATCGCTTGTGAATTTTGTTTTACGAAGTATCAATTTTTTAAAGCGCATAAAACGGACAGTAACTGTAATCTAATTAAGAAGGTTCTCATGTCAAACAATACTCGTATCGAAGAAGACCTGTTAGGTAAAAAAGAAGTTCCAGCCGATGCCTATTATGGTGTTCATACTCTGCGTGCGATTGAAAACTTTTATATCAGCGACCGCACTATTAACGATGTCCCAGAATTTATTCGTGGCATGGTTATGGTTAAAAAAGCGGCGGCTTTAGCCAACAAAGAACTGAAAACTATTCCTCGTAATATCGCAGACACCATCATCAAAGCCTGTGACGTTGTGTTAAATGAAGGCAAATGCATGGATCAGTTCCCTGTTGACGTATTTCAAGGTGGTGCGGGCACATCACTGAATATGAATACCAACGAGGTTCTTGCAAACATCGGTCTTGAACTGATGGGTCATAAAAAAGGTGAATATGAATTCTTAAACCCTAATGACCACCTGAACAAAAGCCAATCCACTAACGATGCTTACCCTACGGGGTTCCGTATCGCAGTGTACAATTCTGTATTGAAGTTAATTGAATCTGTTGAATATCTGAAAAAAGGCTTTGAAGCTAAAGCTGAAGAATACAAAGACATTCTGAAAATGGGCCGTACCCAGTTACAGGATGCCGTTCCAATGACTGTCGGCCAAGAATTCCATGCCTTCGCGACTCTCTTAAAAGAAGAAGAGAAAAACTTAAAACGCAGCATTGAATTACTGCTCGAAGTAAACTTAGGCGCAACTGCTATCGGTACTGGCCTGAATACGGCGCCTGGCTACTCAGAGCTTGCAGTTAAAAAATTAGCCGAAGTGACTGGTTTACCATGCGTTCCAGCTGAAGACTTAATCGAAGCAACCTCTGACTGTGGTGCTTACGTCACTGTTCATGCAGGTTTAAAACGTCTGGCAATGAAACTGTCTAAAATTTGTAACGACTTACGTCTGTTATCTTCCGGTCCTCGTGCAGGTCTGAAAGAAATTAACTTACCTGAGTTACAAGCAGGTTCTTCTATCATGCCAGCAAAAGTTAACCCTGTTATCCCTGAGGTGGTTAACCAAGCTTGTTTTAAAGTTATCGGCAATGATATCTGTGTAACGATGGCTGCAGAAGCAGGCCAATTACAGTTAAACGTAATGGAACCTGCAATTGGCCAAGCGATGTTTGAGTCTATCTCTCTGATGAGCAACGCCTGTCGTAATCTGCAAGAAAAATGCATTAGCGGCATTACAGTAAACAAAGAAATCTGTGAAGCGTTTGTATTTAACTCCATCGGTATCGTTACTTACTTGAACCCATTCATTGGCCACCATAATGGTGACATCGTGGGTAAAATCTGTGCTGAAACCGGTAAGAGCGTGCGCGAAGTTGTTCTTGAACGCGGTTTACTGACTGAAGCTGAACTGGATGATATTTTCTCTGTTGAGAACTTAAAACACCCAGCTTATAAAGCAAAACGCTTTGATGACTAAAATTTTATGTTTATCATAAATAATACTTAAAAATAAAGGCACGCCTCTCAATAGAAAGCGTGCCTTTTTTGATTGATACACACACAAATAATTAACATAACAGTTTCATAATTTTAATTTTCATTTTGTCGAGGAGTAAACACTATGTTAGCCGTAGAATTTATTATTGTTCTGCTGGCCATCTTTTTGGGGGCCCGTTTAGGTGGGATTGGTATCGGCTTTGCCGGTGGCCTTGGTGTACTGGTACTCGCTGCTATTGGCGTAAAACCAGGAACCATTCCATTTGACGTTATCTCAATCATCATGGCTGTTATTGCCGCAATCTCTGCAATGCAAATTGCAGGGGGTCTGGACTATTTAGTTGCTCAAACTGAGAAATTACTGCGTCGTAACCCTAAGTACATTACCATTCTTGCACCTATTGTTACCTACTTCCTGACACTTTTCGCAGGGACTGGTAATATCTCTTTAGCAACGCTACCTGTTATTGCAGAAGTTGCAAAAGAGCAAGGCGTAAAACCGTGTCGTCCATTATCCACTGCGGTTGTTGCAGCACAAATAGGTATCACAGCATCACCAATTTCAGCGGCAGTGGTTTATATGGCGTCAGTCATGGAAAACCCAGCAATGGTGGGGGCAGGTAATACCGTCAGCTATATCACACTTCTGAGTGTACTATTGCCTGCGACATTCCTTGCAATTATTTTGATGTCATTCATTATCTCTTGGACATTCAACTCTAAGCTATCTGATGACCCTATCTACCAAAAACGTTTGGCAGAAGGTTTAGTTGAACTGCGTGGTAGCCAAGCAAAAGAAATTAAAGCAGGTGCTAAATCCTCTGTATTGTTATTCTTACTCGGCGTTATCGGCGTTGTTTGCTATGCCATCATCAATAGCCCAAGCTTAGGAATTGTTGAAACACCATTAATGAATACCACAAATGCAATTTTGATTATCATGCTGACTGTGGCGACACTTATTACGATCCTTTGCCGTGTTAATACTGATGCAATCTTGAACTCAAGTACCTTTAAAGCAGGTATGAGTGCGTGTATTTGTATTTTAGGTGTTGCTTGGTTAGGCGATACTTTCGTACAACACAACATTGACTGGATCAAAGAGACTGCGGGAGATTTAATCCACGAACACTCTTGGATGTTAGCGGTTATTTTCTTCTTCTGCTCAGCTTTACTATACTCGCAAGCCGCTACAGCAAAAGCATTGATGCCAATGGCATTAGCGTTGAATGTTAGCCCATTAACGGCTATCGCATCATTCTCTGCGGTTTCTGGCCTATTTATTCTGCCGACCTACCCAACACTGGTTGCGGCGGTACAAATGGATGACACCGGTACCACACGTATTGGTAAATTTGTCTTTAACCACCCATTCTTTATTCCAGGTACTATTGCCGTCGCATTAGCTGTTTCATTCGGCTTCTTGTTTGGCGGTATGATCATCTAGTTTATATGTGTACCAAGTCATCTTATATCAACCCGTGCAAATCGCACGGGTTTTCTATATTTGCAGAAAATATATTACTTTGGTTTCCATACATAAAGTCACGTAAGTAATTATAAATTGATAATAACTATTTAGGTAAAAATAAAATAGTAATAAGATATATATATTTAACTATAAATAATTAAGACAATGTCAAAAATATTTTATCTAATAATATATGTATATTAATACTTCACATATAAGTGTAACAAATAATGACTATAAGTATGTAACGATAGGCTAACTTAATCATTTTACAATAAACATAAATCAAAATATAGCTTCAATAAAGGCAGTAAAAGAACAAGTTGGCGATACAAAAAACCAAAATAAAAAAATAAAGAGGCAATTAATCCAAAGCAACATTTCGATTACACAAGTTTAGGGTAGTAAAAATAGAAATCATCTATCAAAAATTTAAAATCAATCCGTCATAAATATTGGTAATAATCAACTCATCCTTGTTTAATAATAGCTGGAAGTCTGATTATATTCATTTAATCATTCAAACTGATACCAATAAACAATAAGATTTTTTGGTAGAAATATACTTTATTTTAACAAGATTTATATATTTGGAGGAGGCATGCTCAATACTCAACGAAATGAAAATACAAATGTAACCGTTTATATTGGAACCTTTTTAAAACACCGCAGAAAAGTGGTTGGCTTGACTGGCGCACAATTAGCCTCTCGGTTAAAAATCAGCCAACAACAAGTTTCTCGTTATGAAAGAGGTAAAAACGCCATTACGATCCAAGGTCTTTTGGATATCTTACAAGCTCTCGAATTACGAAAACATGACATCGATGACTTTATGGAGAAAGTCTTTCAGTTTTATTATATTGATGCTGCGTTGGAAGCTAAATTGATCAATTAGGGCCTGATATAAACCCACAAGTTCGTTCCAGGGGGGTTCTTCCCCCTCCTGTTCCCTTTAAACTACCTACTTTTAAATACCCACTCAATTTCCTATTTGATTTAATCCCCCCTCGAAAACAATGTCTCGTGATAACACCGCAAATCGCTATAATTCGCAATTGAACATTGTTATGATGGAGAAAAATCAGACATATTGTGATGGAGTTAACAATGCCTATCCAACGCGAAACTATTTTGAGCCATGCGTTAAATCAATTGGAAATCCAAGGCTTATCCGCATCTACAGAAAATTTACTTAGTGAAATTGAATCTGATTTCTCAGCTATTCGACAGTTCTGGCCAGACGACGAAGCACTTGTTTATGATTGCTTGCGTTTTCATAGCCAGCAAATTGAAGTATGGCAGCGCCAAACCTTGCTAGATGAGTCTCTAAGCCCACATCAAAAGTTAATGGCTCGCTACCAACAATTATCTGAAAAAGTCAGCCAAGGGCGTTTTCCTGGCTGTTTATTCATTTCTGCATGTAATTATTACCCAGATGCAGAGCATCCTATCCACCAATTAAGTCGCTTGCAAAAAGATAATTCATTTCACTTCACTAAAAACCTATTAGATGAGCTAGATATTGAAGACTCTACATTGGTTGCTAACCAAATGGAATTAGTGCTTGAGGGTTGTTTAAACCGCTTATTAGTACAGAGGGATATTCGAGATGTGGAGATCGCACAGCACCTTTCTGAGGATATTCTCACAATCGCGCTGTGCCGTAAAAAAGGGGCGTTAAGTTAAAAAAGCAATTAACGCATACTAAACACACACCTTTTGCTGAAAAAGAAAACACTCAGTAAAAAAAAGTGGTTTTTTATAAAAAATGCATTGACGCAAACGGCTGAATACGGTTTAATGCGCCCCGTTGCCCGGATAGCTCAGTCGGTAGAGCAGGGGATTGAAAATCCCCGTGTCCTTGGTTCGATTCCGAGTCCGGGCACCACTTATTTAAAGAACCCGCCCAAAAGGCGGGTTTTTGCTTTTTATCGCTGAACAAAACCCTGTTTCATAAATATCCAGTACTACCACCAATATTAAACTGCCAGTTGCTCCCCTATCCTATTGGTTTAGCGTAATCGCCATGAGTATTTGCCAATAAAACCAATTTAGAACAGAATAGTTATTAGCATTGCCTATACTTATAGACTGATAATTCCTCATCATAATTAAGACATTCACCATGAACAGTGCGCCATCTTTTCAAGATATCATTTATAGCATTATGGGAAATATCCCTAGTGGCAGGGTCGTCACATATGGCGTACTCGCTAAAATGGCGGGTTACCCTGCTCATGTTCGTCAGGTATGCCGCGCAATTAGAAATATTCCACCTGGCAGTACCCTGCCCTGTCACCGTGTTATTAATAGTCAGGGAAAATTGTCCGTCACGGGAGAATGCTATCTACGCCATAAACAAGCCCTTATACATGAAGGTATTGTTTTTAATGCAAATGATAAGATAAAGTTAAAAGACTACTTATGGGAAGGGGGAGATTAATCCTTTCAAATATATTCATAGAATAAAAATATAAAATTATTTTTTATCTTTTAAATACCGAATTTTTTCATTATAAATATAATAAATATTATATAATCACTAAGTTAATTAGTGATTAATATGTATCATTTATAGTTTACACTACTGATGATGTATCTGAGTGAGATTAACTAATAAAATATTAACTTGTATTGTTTTAGTTATGAACTATATTTAATTCTAAATCCATCTATGTCTCATGTTGATTATTTATTTTTGAAATCGACTTTATTACGGCAAGAAATGTAGCTCCTTGGTCCGCTCCAGATAGAGAGGAGTTAATATTTCTCGCGGATCGAAGATTTAAAGTTGTTGAAATTGATGAGGCGACATTTAATTATAAAACCTTAGCCTTAGTCGTCAGGTTACAAGAAATCCCTGAAAGTTCAGTACCTAAAAAAACCCCTTACAGGGACTTAATATCAGGTGAAACATATTATTCACCCATCCCAATCAATGAGCTAGAACTAAAGAAAATAATTGATTTATCAAATGAAAAACAGAATCCATTAATTAATAAAATCATAAGCTATGTAAAAAATAGATAATATAGTGACGCCTCAGATTGGCTCCGCCACGCTATCGAGCATAAGAATAATTTGAGGCGTTTTTTAAATTATTAAAGATTAATAGGCGTATTCTCTTCTATATACGTTTTTAAAATATCTGCATCTATAGAGCCTGTATTCATGAATCGATCCGTAATAATTGGATAACCATCTCCCCCATTTGCATTATAACTTGGCAAGCTAAAGCGATAGGTTTTGTTTAGTTCAATAGGATTACCTGCAATCTTAATGTTTTTTAATTTCCCATCAGAAAGGTCAAAAGTAATATTAGCGAATTGTGGATATGCTCCTGCACCAGGAGTCATATTGGCAATCGTTGTTAAATAAGGTATTAATTCTTTTCCTGTCATTTCAGCAAAACCGACTGAGTTACCAAAAGGCTGAACGGTTAATATATCACGGTATGTAATATCCCCTTGCTCTATTGGTGCACGAATACTTCCGCTGCTTATCAAGCCAAAATTAGCATCTGTTTTCCACATTTGTGCAAGTATAATTAGTTTGCCGAGATTTGTTTGTTGATGGCGAACAACGCGACGGTCACCTTGTAGTAAATTCTCAGTTTTTCCAATAATCACACCCAGTTTTTCTTCCCCTTGTTGCTGATATGGAGTCAATTCTGTAATCACACTCGGGTCCGCTTTAATTTCTTCCGTGTAATAAACATATTGCTTATTGCCGTCCGAGTCTTTTACGGTATATTTTAGATTAACAGGAAGCATCTGATAGCTTAACAGTGTGATTTTATTCTCAGTAATTTGAAAGTTTGCACGGCCAACAAACTTACCCCACTCACCTGCTTGCATAATCCAGACTCCATTTTGATAATCTGGGCGGCAATCTTCACCCACTTTATATTCAAGATCAATGGAGTTTTCCTTTACCATACAAAGTGTTGAATGTGAATGTGCACTGATAATGCCATCGATATCTCCTGGGCTTAGTGCGCGTGCTAGCTCAACATCGCCATAAGCACTCGTCCCTGATTTACCATCCTCATAGTACCCAAGATGGGATAATACCACGACCATATCTGCAATATTGTCTTTTCTTATCTGGGTTGATAGCGTTTTAACTTCAGTAATCGGGTCAGTAAAGCGCACATTCTGTAAGATTTTTTTACTACCCAGTTTTGGGGTATCTGGTGTCGTTACACCGATAAAAGCAATTTTTACATTCCCTTTTTTTAATACTACGTAAGGGGAAAATAAACGTTGATCCGTGGTTTTATCATAAATATTGGCGGATAAAAAAGGAAAATTTGCCCATTGTTCTTGTTGCTTTAATAACTCAACAGGATGGTCAAACTCATGGTTGCCAATTGCCATCGCATCATAACCAACGAGGTTCATACCGATAAAGTCAGGTTTAGCATTGAGTAAGTCAGATTCTGGAGTACCTGTATTAATATCCCCACCTGACAACAAAAAAGTCTCCCCGCCTTGTTTAGAAACTTCTTCACGGATACTATCCACCAGTGTTTTTTGCGCTGCAAGACCATATTCACCGTGCTTACTTTGCCAAAAGTGCCCATGATGGTCATTGGTGTGCAATAGTGTAACATATGAACTTTTCTGAGGTGCTGAGCAACTAATCAACAACAGAGTCAGCAGTGCAAAACCAAGGCGAGCTGCATATTGTTTTGTAGAACGAATAAGTTTATTCATTATCAAACATCCTTATAGAATTACTTCAATATGTCGTTGCTATCAATAAAAACATAAAACTTATTGCTTTGGTAAGATTGGAAATTGTTATCAGTAACAAAAACCAGGGTTTTATGTCCATCAATAACTGGGCCAAAAGTAATACCTTCAATATTATCTGGGGTCTTGGTATAATCAGAAAAGTCGATGAGTAGTTTCTTCGTTATTGGCTGAAATTGGCTTTTTTCTTTAATATCGCTCAGTGTTTCCATACCTTTAATATTTGTGCTTTTAGAAATATCTCCTAAATAGACTCGAATATTAAAATCCCAATCATCATAACCTTTGCTGGCATTACGACCCGCTCTCTCAATAAATAACAATTGATGTTCATTAACGGCTAAAATATCAGAAACGCCATTATCATTAACTGCAAACTCAGACACGTCAGGAATAGGATCAATATTATAAATATACTCGCCCACTAAAGTTAATTCATTGGTTTGTGAGTTTGCATCATATTTCAATAGCCTAGCAGGGCTAGAATTTAATGGCGTTGAAATAGGCCCATCTTGTTTTAATGCCGTTTCAACAGAAATAAATACATTTTTTTTATCTGGCGTGAGAGATACTCCCTCAAAACTAGTTCCTGAACGAACACCAACTTTCGAGGTTTTATCAGCAATACCTAACACATTATAGTATGGGGGGATAACATCATTATAATCAGCAATAAATGAGCCATCAAAGTCTGTGATACGTAATGCGATTCCTAATTCAGATGTCCAAAACAAGCCCTTTCCATTTGGCGTTGGTGCAATTCCTTCCGCATCAACTTGCCCATTTGACCAAATTTTACCGTCTTTATCGAGAAGGTTTTTCATGCCCATAATATTGACGCTATGAATCCCTTGCTTATCAATATTCATTGTTAAGGTATAAAAGCGAGAAACACCTTCTTGTTTAGTATTTCGTGCATCAGAGATACCATAATAAATGGATTTTTCAGCATCAAAATACAATCCTGAAACACCTCCAAATAATACATCTTGATATGATGTACTCGTCGGAAGTGAATATTCCCCTATAAAGTCAAGTTTTTCGAGTGCGGTTGAAAATTGACTATAAAATAAAGTCGATGCAGTAAATAGGCTAGCAACTAGTTTCCATGATTTATTTTTTTTCTTCATAATTACCCCTGATTAATATTATTTGTAATCGTTAATAAATTTTTCAACTTTACTTTTGGTTAATATGGAGTTTCGAGCCCCCAAATAACCAATAGAAATAGCGGCTGATGCACAAGCAAAAGCCAATGCTTCTTTCAATGTTATTTCTGCAAGTAAGGCGTGGATAAAAGACGCATTAAAGGTATCTCCAGCCCCAGTGGTATCAATCACGTCAACACAAAAGCCATCATGTTTCTCATCGCTATCTTTTGTAACAGCGATAGCGCCTTGCGCACCACAAGTGACAACAATCACATCAAGTTGATATTGCACAACCAAATGTCGTAATGCATTAACAGTGAGTTCAAGCCCTGTACAGGTAAGAAATCCTTCTAAATTGAAAATAACGATATTGCTAGCGGTTAAAATCGTTTCAAGCTTATCTTGGGTGTCCGCGATATGAGGCTCAATATCCACTGCAATTTTAGTGTCATGTATTTGGCAGATTTCAGACATGTATTTGAATTTTTCAATATTCCCCGGCATGGTATACAGCACCTTACTTTCTTTAATTGCCTGAGTGTAATTCGCCTGATTGATTTTAGTTTCTTCACCGGGGGAAAATACCAATGCCTTTTCTCCACTATGATCAAGGAAGATAATGGCCAAATTCGGAGAAAGACGAGGAATAATTTCAACAAAACACGTATCGACACGGAAGCGTTTAAAGTCATTTAAAATCATTTGCCCATAATTGTCATCCCCCACCGATGAAAGGGATAAAGTCTTAGAGCCCAATTGCCCAAGAACACAAGCGCTATTAGCGACTGTCCCTCCGACGCATTCATTAATTTTTTCACCGACGACTTTACTGTCATATCTTGGCAAACTAGGCACTCTAAACATGAGATCAATATTGGCATCGCCCACCGCAACAACATCATATTTTTTCATTATTATTCCCTTTCTTTAGTTATTGCTAAAAGCTCTAACGCCACCTTGAGCGACCCAATGCTCAGCGAGCTTTAGAGATAAAACTTGTAAAAAATTGAGGCTATAAAAGCTAAATTCCGTTGAAGTACTGCAAGGAAAAGTTATTACCATAAAACCATTCATGTCATTTTCTTTTAGTGGATAAGCAGATAGCAATATGACGCTAGCCCCTTGTGCAACTAATGTTTTTGCAGTATTCAAGAAAATAGACTCATGTTTTTTATCACTAAGTAACAGAATAAAACGACGTAAATGGTTGTCATGTAGAAGGCGTAAACTATGGTGATATTCTTCTATAAGGAATGAATGGGCTAATAATTGTGGCCCGCAAGCGAGTAAATTGCACCCCATTTCGGCAATAAAAGAGGTTATTCCTGTTGATAGGAATACATGAGCAGCTTCGAATGGGTAGTTTCTGTCTATCTGATATTCAATAGTTTTTTTCTGAATAATCGGGGCGGCCAGATTCTCAACGATTAATCGGAGCTCAGCTAAAGCATCATTAATATCTGATGACTTCAGATAAATAGATAATTGAATTAATAGCAATAAACTTGCAGTTGTGCTTTGAGTGGGAATCCCTTGCTTTTCTGCACCGGTATACAACACAAAATTAGCTTGTTCACGTATCCTGTCATTTTTATGATTTGTCACTACAACAACAAATGCACTTGAGTCTGAGGCAATGGCTAAAGCATCGATAACCGGTGAGGGACGACCACTGGCTGTAATAATAAAAACGACACTATCCTTCAGGAGCAGGCGTGCCCCATTGACAAACTCATAAGACTGAATCGCTTTGCAATCTATACCTAATTGCTTTTCATAATATATAGCTATGAATTGAGCAATCGCATAGGAGTCACCAGAACCAACAAACAACATCTGTGTGATTGTTTGTTGTTTGATACCAATTGCTAACTCACGAACAAGATGAGGTTCTTCCAATAAGTACGCCAGAACCCTAGGCGTACTTGTTATCTCTTGCCATGTTTTATCTAATGGCATGATGGCATTCATTGCGCTTCACCCTGCAAAGCTTGCCATGCGAGCTCTGATAACCCTTGTGCAATTTTAGGGATATCAAAATCATGGCTGTTTACTTTGCTAAAGAACTGGTACTGGTCTTGTGGAAGACTATCAAACCCTTGTAGTGCCCCTGCCATGGCCCCTACCATCGTGGCAATACTGTCGGTGTCATTTCCTACGTTTGTTGCAGCAACAATGCCATCCCAAACTTGACCTTTAGTGAATGCAAATAACCCAATAGCCGTTGGAATAGATTCATGTGCCGCTACGGAATTTCCAACATATCCTTCAAGCTGTCTTAAGCAAATCTCTAAGTCTGTATTTTCACGGGCGATTCTAAGGGCTAATTGAATACGCATTTCAATACTTGGCCCAGCAACAACACGCCCTATTTTTTTAGCTAAAACTTCACCATACCGTGCACCGTATAAACACGCTTCAACCACAGACTCTACTGTTGCACTCACCATCATTGCCTGGCTCACACCAGCCGCAATAGCACAGGCACTCGCTATCGCGATGTTGGTGTCATGAGACGGAATGCAAGTCAATGCTGCGAGTTCACAGGCTTTGTCTAGCTGCCCTGGATAAATAAGCCCTGCAGGCGCAATGCGCATACCAGCTCCATTTGTCGTACCAATATTTGGCGCTTGGCGTTCAGAAGTCCCTATGCGGCCTATTGTGTTAGTTGCTTGCCCTGATTTTAACGCATTAACAATCAGTTCAGTGGTCGGCCCCTTATAGTTTGCATAAGGTTGCATATCCGCCCAGCGTAATAAACAATTCACCCAATCTTGGTTAGTAAATCTATTATAACCCGCAGAGATGAGACCTTCTGATAAAACATACATTTGACTTGAGTCATCGGTAATTAAACCTGCGACCCCGTTTAATGACCCGGCGAATGTATCTTTAGGCGGTGTAATAAAATGGTCTAGAAAGCCTCGATGAGCAGCGATAATTTCATCAATACTGTATAACTCCGTGGGTGCACCAAGCGCATCTCCCATGCCTGCTGCAGCGAGTGAGCCGTATATTTTGTTATAAATAACTTTCTGAGTAAGTTGCATTTTTTATCCTTAATTATTTATTGCGACCAAAACTATCGCGATTGATTTTCATGTTGTAGGTATAGCGGCTCGCGGGATAAACCATTTCAACGTATTCCATTGGTTTTAGTGCTTCAGATAATGTAATTCGAGTACAAGCGAGTACGACCCCTTCATGATCCAACTCTAAAAAACTTCGCTCTGAAGAAGAGGCTAAACGAGCACTAATTGACTCATAGGCTTCCAATGGAAATAAATTATATTTTTCTTTCAATACCTTATATAAAGAACCATACTCAAGAAGCGTTTCTTTTTCGATAGGCATATTATGCGGTAACGGTATATATGAGGTATGGATCCCCATTGGGGTTGTTTCTGAAAAACGAATACGTTTAATACGAAAAATAGTGCGTTCATGTAGCGATAATTGCAAATTTTGCCTAATTATATTGCTAAGAGGAACGAACCCAATTTCCAAAATTTCTTGTGATGGAGTCCCACCTCGAGACGAAATATCATCGGTAAAACTGTGCAATGAGCGCCTAGATAACCGGCTTTTCTCTGGTAAAACAAATGTACCTCGACCATGTTGACTAAACAGATAACCATCTTGCTTCAGTAACTCAATGGTTTTTCTAATCGTGGTACGGCTAGTTTGATAAACTTCAGCAAGCTCCCGCTCTGTTGGAATGACATCCTCCTCCTGCCATTCTTGCTGATCAATTTTATTTTTAATATCCAGATAAATTTCCTGATATTTCAAAATATAGTTTTTTGACATTATTTATATCTCTAAGATTGGTAACTACCAATATTGTTAACTAAAAAAGAAAAAGAACAATTATTATTGCTATTTTTTGCGATCAAAATCAAAATTTAATATTTTTTTAATAAAAACAAATAGTTATTTTTATTTTCATTTATTAGTGACATCGTTCACAATTTAAACAATGGTTTATTGTGGTATATACCAATATTATTAATCTCTAAATCAAACAGAGAGAAAAAATATAAATAATGTTAATTGAGAATAAGGAATGAAATATGTTTAATCAAAAAAATAAAGCCGAATGTTCACGAAGAAAACCCTATTACTTATCATTAAGCACCCTAGCTTTTACGACTATTTTCATCTCATCCTCGTATGCAGGTGGTGGTTACCTTGATTACCGTAATGAATATTTAACTAAGCAACGCGTTTCCAATGATCGCGTTAAAATGGGGTACTTTTTTGATAGTGGACTAGATGTACACCTTGAATTAATGTGGAAACAAAAAAACAATGATAAAAGAGGGGAACTTCCCGCTAACCGTGATAGTTGGGGTCATTTTGAAAATAATGGTCATGGTATTATCTTAAATTATCCACTTCGATTTGAACCTTTAAAGAATTGGACATTTACCCCCACTTTTTCCGTCTATAGTTCAAGTTATTGGACAACCTATGAGCCCGGTCTTGAAGTCGCTTATAAAATTAATGCCGACCATCGCATTCGTTCAAGATTCCGTGTGGATTTAGATCATCCAAGTTCCAGTAATTCTGCGGATAAACAAAAAACCTATAGAACCGATTTTTGGTATGACTGGCGCCCTAAAGATTTACCAATTGGGATCACCTACAACTTTGTTTGGTATGACACTGAAAATGTACGTTGGGATAATAAAAAACGCGACTATGCCCAAGATATTAAAGTCCAATATACCATCGAGAATTGGACACCTTATATTGCAATCGGTGATGTAAAAGGATATAGCAAATACAGTGATAACCGCCAGTTAAGATTAAGAACAGGAATATCATATAGTTTTTGATTATCAAAAATACAAGGACGTAATTATTCCAAAGCAAATAAAAGCGCAGCTTGGTAGTAAGGAATTAAAAGCTAACTATCATGCCGCTCTATAAAGGTTAAATAAGATGAAACTATCTATTTATGAAAAAGTTGGCTTTGGTGCAGGTGACATGGCAATTGCCATTGTCATGATCTCCATGCAACTATTATTAGCGTATTTTTATACTGATATTTATGGCTTGTCTGCGGCCGACACTGGTGTTTTATTTATTATTGTTCGCTTTGTTGATGCTTTAGTTGACCCAATGATTGGCATATTTACTGATCGAATAAATACGCGTTGGGGACGGTATCGCCCTTACCTACTCTTTTTGGCTGTCCCATTCGGCTTTGCTATTTACTTAATGTTTGTCACCCCTGATATCGCCTATACAGGTAAACTAATTTGGGCGTATACAAGCTATATCTTACTTACCATTATCTATACATTTATTGCCATTCCTTATGTTTCTCTCATTAGTGTTATTAGTGACGAACCATTAGATAGACTGAGTGCAAATGGCTATCGTTTTGTCATGACCAAAATAGCTGCCTTTATTGTCACTATCATCGTGCCCTTAATGGCGGTGTATTTTGGCCAAGGACAATTAGCTAAAGGCTACCAGAGCTCAATGGCCATTATGGGGATATTAGGTACGGTACTTATTTTATTCTGTTTTTTTTCCACCAAAGAAAGGGTCTCTGTAAATATAGAAAAAACACCAATAAAACAGCAGGTAAAATTATTATTTAAAAACGACCAGTGGATTATTTTAGGTATTGTTCTGACATTAATTATGTGTGGTGGGACGATCCGCGCATCTGTATCAGCCTATTATGCTAAATACTATTTATCCGGTGGCGATAGCTTAATTCCTGCATTCTTAACCACAGGAGTGATTGCTTCGGTGTTAGCTATGATTGTGAGTACATGGATGACTAAATTTTATGATAAAATAAAGTTGTTTCGTTATTCCCAAATCGCGACCTTTCTATTTAGCACATTAATGTACTTTATGGTGGGACAGGGCGATATTGCTCTCGCCTTTATATTCTATTTTGCCGTTTCATTCTTATGTGATTTACAACTACCTATTTTTTGGTCATCGATTGCTGAGTCTGTCGATTATGGTGAAGTAAAAACAGGAACTCGAGTTTCTGGGCTGGCTTTTGGTGGCATCTTATTTTTCCAAAAATTTGGAATGGGGGTCGCAGGTGGTGCCTTAGGTTTTGCCCTAGCTTATATAGGCTACCAACCCGATGTTGAACAAACAGTGTCATCCCTTATCGGCATATCACTCATGATGACATTAATACCGGCAATATTTCATTTGTTAGTCGGGTTATTAATGTTCAAATTTATTATTAATAACCAATATTACCAAAAAATAAAAAACGAGTTACTCAAAATAGCCTAGTTATTTATCACATAAAATGAGAAAGAAATGAACATAGATCAACAGAGTTATTTACCTAAAGTCATTTTACATGAGCATTTGGAAGGATCGGTTACCCCTAAAATTGCCAAGCAATTAGCCATGAATAATGCCATTAATTTACCATCATCGTTATTTTATCCAGTAGGGGAGTATGATGATATACAATTTCCTGATGGGCGCTATTTTTATGATGAAAGCCAGTTTAATGAATTTATTACCATCTATGATCGTGTTGCTTCACTCATTCAAACCGCAGATGACTACTATCTGATCACCGAAGATTATCTCACTCGAAATGCGCAGCAAGGGCTAATTTATTGCGAATTATTGATCTCCCCCTATCATATGAGCGCCAGTGAAGTTAACGGGAAAGTATCCTGGGACAGCACGCGCTATATGGATAGGCTATTAGCCATTACACGAGCCATTGAGGATGTGAATCAGTTGTATCCTTTAATTGTCAGGTTACATGCCGTGGGAGTCAGGCATTTAGGTCCTGATATTGTCTATCAAACGCTCCAGTTTGTTCAGCAAAATCCCCATGATGTAATAACTGGTTTTAATATTGCAGGTAATGAGTTGAGCTACCAATTTGCTGATTTTTCCATGAGCCACCAATTAGCAAAACAACTGGGGCTGGGCCGGTCATACCATGCAGGTGAAATTGGTTCAGACCAGCAAATACAAAATGCAGTTAAAGCTGGTGCTGTACGTATTGGCCATGGTATTCGCGCCATTGATAATGAGGCTTTAATAAAGCAATTAATTGAGAACAAGATCCTCTTAGAAATCTCGATGACAAGTAACCGTATATTAGTCCCTGAGTTAAATGGCGATATTCATCAACACCCTATTCGCAAACTGTATGATAAGGGAGTGCGTATTGCGATTAATACTGATGATGCAGGGATTTTTGGTACAGATATCAACAAAGAATACCAAATCGCCCAACAGACTTTTCAATTTACACGCATCGAATTATTAGACATCACTCTTTGTTCCCTTGAAGCCGCTTTTTTAGAGGATGAGTATAAAGAACTCGCACTGCAACAGGTTTACAAAACTTTTACCGAGGACGATATTAAACAACTACAGAAGTATGTTGACAGACCATCAATTAGTTCCGCATTAGTCTCTCGGTTAAATAACCATTTACACTATTTAAAAAATTATTTATTACCGTGACATTATGATTATTGGTGTTTGGTAAAATAAACTGCTTCACTCACGGCAGTTTATTTTTATAATCTTTATTTAATCTAGATTCTCTGCTCATAACAACAAAATCACACTTTATACCCTCACTGGTTGCCCCTAACCTAATGAACTAAAATAGGGCAACCAATGATTTTCTAATTACACATCAAAAGGCTAACTTCCCGGTGTGAAATAAATTGGGGAACCAGGACCTACAGGAATACCCAATACAAATACCCACACAATAAAGAACAGCGACCAGCCAATGAAGAAAATGATGGAATATGGCAACATCATTGAAACCAATGTCCCTATTCCTGCATCTTTTTTATATTTAACCACTATCGCCATAATCAACCCAAAATAGCTCATCATTGGCGTGATAATATTGGTTACCGAATCCCCAATACGATAAGCGGCTTGGATAGTTTCAGGCGCATAACCTGCCAACATCAACATGGGGACGAAAATAGGCGCGGTGACAGCCCACTGAGCCGATGCAGAGCCAATCATTAAGTTGATAAAAGCACAAATAAGAATAAAGCCAATAAACAGCACCCCACCGTGAAGGTCGATACTATTTAAGAAGTTGGCACCTTTAACCGCAATAACTTGCCCGATATTTGTCCAACCAAAGAAAGCAACAAATTGTGCAGCAAAGAAAATGATAACCAGATATAAGCCAAGAGTGCTCATTGCCCCTGCCATTGCGTCAACAATGTCTTTATCAGAACGCATGGTTTTAGCGATATAGCCGTACACAATACCCGGGACAGCAAAGAACACAAAAATGAATACCACTATGCCTTTTAGGAAAGGCGAGTTGCTGACTAACCCAGTATCTTGGTTACGTAATATTCCGTTTTCGGGTACCACCATTAACGCCAAAATCGCGGCTAATCCCCAAAACGTCACTGATGCCCAAAATAACGCTTTTTTCTCTAGCGGAGTGACATTTGCTGAGGCATAGAGGCTATTTTCATCTTCGTCAACTGCACCGCCAGTGTATGGACCAAGCTGTGGCTCAACTATTTTTTCTGTGATCAAGTAACCTAAAATAGTAATCAAAAACGTACTCGCAAACATAAAGTACCAGTTCGCTTCCGCTCCCACAATATAAGTCGGGTCAATGATTTGCGCAGCCTGCTGGGTGATACCTGACAGTAACGGGTCAACCGTACCTAATAATAAGTTTGCTGAATAACCGCCTGAAACCCCTGCAAATGCAGCGGCAAGGCCAGCTAAAGGATGACGTCCTAATGAGTGGAAAATGATAGCGGCTAACGGAATAAGTACCACATAGCCCAGTTCTGCCGCGGTGTTTGACATAATACCTGCAAACACGATCGCCATCGTCGTTAATTTACGTGGGGCTTTGGTTACAACCAAACGCATGGCCGCAGAAAGCAAACCGGCTCGTTCTGCAATTCCAACCCCTAATAACGCAACTAATACCGTCCCTAATGGCGCGAAGCCGGTGAAGTTAGTAACGACATTAGCAATAATTTTTCGGATCCCTTCAGCATCCAATAAACTGACAATGTGAATAATACCGTCTTCTGCACGCCCTTTCGCCCCTTCTGGGCGAGGATCTGGCACGCTGACACCAAAATACTGACCAATTGCTGAAGAAACTAATAAAATTGCAATTAAAATAATAAATAAGATGACGGGATGTGGTAGTGCATTACCTAGCCACTCAACCGTTCGCAAAAAACGGCTTCCCTCTTGTTTCTTTTGTTCCATATTTTCTCCTTATAAACAAGCAAAACGGACATTACACAATGTTTTTCCTTTTTGCTATTTACAAACAGATAATTTCAATCCAACAAAAATCATACAAATTAGACATAAAATTCAACATAATTAGAAATTATTTATCCAAACCAGTTATTAATATCACTTATTTATATCAAGGCGAAAATTAAGACCAAAATAAACAAGATAAATTAATTTCCATAAGTGTGGTCAATATAACAATTTTCATATTATTCTTCGCTTTTTTACCTCATTTATCACTAATTAAACATCATTTTTCAGCCGTTTTATTTTATAAAAATAACCAACCCTTCATTTATAAACCCTCGGTAAAACCTTACTGATAACTCGGAATAATAACCATAATAAAGAATAATCTGCCAACTTCCTTTATATTGATATGGAGGGCTATAATAGTAAAAAATCAACTTTTGGAGCCACTATCATGTCAGTTATCGACCTTTGGGCTGAGCGCCATATTCAAGCCGCACTGAATAAAGGGGAATTATCGAGTTTAGATGGGGAAGGCAAGCCACTGCAGCTCGAAGACGATAGCTTAATTCCACCTGAACTTAGGGCTGGATATCGGATATTAAAAAACTCAGGCTATTTGCCTGTAGAATTACAACAAAGAAAAGATGCATTAACGTTAAGTCAAATGCTACAAAGCTTATCTATAGACGACCCAAATTACACATCCATAAGCAAACAGTTAGCGTTACTCGAATTAAAGCTCAAACAAGCCAATGTCAATACCGATTTTTTACATGGCAACTATGCAGTTTCAATTTCTGAACAAATAACAAGAAAATCAGATACAAAATAATGCTAAGTAAGCCGATCTCTCAGTAAATGAAGATATTACCCTTTTATTAAGAAAACTCTGTAATAGTCAAATTAAGAATATCCCTCCTGCATTTATAGAAGCATCCAAGTATTATCAATCCCGATTTTATAAGTATAAATAGATAAGGGATGAAGATGGAACAGAAACAATATTCTAATAAATGGCAAAAACGGTTCGATTTCTTTGATAAGCATGGTGCTCCAGATACGCCTGAATTCAAAGCAGCGTTAAAAGCGGCCTCTTTCGGTGAGCGTATTCTCATTAATATGAACATTTTTGCCTTCTTCTTCGGCATTATTTATTTCTTGATTTTAGGGCTATGGAAGAAAGGGTTAGTAATGCTTGGCATCACTCTTGGGGTTGCTATCGTTTTGAATATTATTGATTTTATGATTGGTGGAACGATTCCTAACGCCGTCTTTACTGGGGTATCTGTCGGTATGTCAGCGCTGTGGGCCATGGTTGCCAACTATGCTTACTATATTAAAGAAACCAAAGGATTGGATAACTGGAACCCATTTGAAGGGATCCGCATGCTGTAGATAGCAAATATTGTAAAGATTGGTGGCTAGCAAGGCTGCTAATTTTTACAAGGTACTAAGTTAATGCCCTGAATTCGATATTCATTTGGTGTTCTGCCATAAAATCGACGAAAAGCTTGGCTAAATGCCGAATGAGATTCATAACCGACAGATAATGCAATTTGTTCTATTGAAGTATTTGTTAGTAATAAGCTTCCTGCGATTTCCATGCGTTTTTGTAATAGAAATTGCATCGCTGTTAATTGTGTTTCTGCTTTTATTCGCCGCTGCAATGTACTCACCGACATACAAAAAGCAATCGCCATATCTTCACAACTAATAGGATGATGCAAACGCAACTCCACCCATTGAGAAACTTCATCAATCCACTTATTTTCAGGTTTTAATTGAGCCAATAATAGACGAGCAACGGTAAAATTATGTTCGGGAGCTTGTGGAAAACTTTGTAACCAACTCAAAAGACCGACTGCGGCTGGAGTCAGAGTGAATTGTGTCATCTTTTCATTTAATGCCCACTGCGCTGTATTTGGCATTTCTAATACATAATTTTGATTTCCTAGCTGGCCACTAAATGCATGATTGACACTCGGAGGGATCACGACGCCCTTCCCTGCATTTAACAAGAAATGTTGCCGATACATATTGATTTCCATCTGCCCAGATAACGACAACACGACTTGCCACTGCCCATCATGTTGATGAGAAATGACTTCGTCTGAATATTGGCGAAAATGTAGTTCAGGTAATCGCAAAGGGTCACACTCCTATTGATACAGAGAATAGCAGTATAACCTTTTTACTAATAAATAGCAGTGATGGCACCGACGACACTAGGCGGCAAGCAAGCGAGACCCTAAATATGGCCCCACTGAACCAGGTAAGTATAACCAAAAAGCCATATCAAATTAATGTATTAACACGAAGTATAACGAGTATTATGCTAATAAAGCACCGTTTGGCAAAGGCAGGTTAAATTCAGCAAGAACGATCGCCCCCGTTTCGTCAGGCGCCCCCGTGATCAATACTTCTGATTTAATGCCTGCTATACGCTTTACTTCAAAATTACACACGCACAGCACTCGCTTACCAATCAAATCTTCAGGCGTATAATTGACGGTGATCTGTGCACTTGAACGCTTAATACCCAATTCGCCGAGATCAACCTCCATAATATAAGCGGGTTTTTTAGCTTTAATATTCACTTCTGCACTAATAATCGTACCGACGCGCATTTCAACCCGAGTAAAATCGTCCCATTCAATTATGTTCATTCATTTTTTCCTAATTAGATTATTTATAGAACGTAAATTAACATAGGATAGATCCTTTCTTTTATCGCCAAACCATCACTTTGTATCGTGAAACAGTCATACTATCGCATGATAAAAACGGATGATAAAAAAATAGCCCTCACGAAAATACATGGAGGGCCAAACAATGAACGAAAGAAAGAATGCAATAATGAGTCAATTACATCGTTGAGAATGTATTCATAATAATCCCACCACTAATGATGAGCCCCATCGCGAATACCGCTGGAAAATCGGGTTTTTGTTTATATAAAACCATAGAAACGAGTGTCACACCGACAATACCAAACCCACACCATAATGAATAAGCCACACCAACTGGGATATAGCCCATTGCACGAGTTAAAGCGAAATAACACAAACAATACGCAATAATGACTAATACAGATGGCCCCAATTTACTAAAGCTATTGGTCTTTTTAATCATTGAGGTGCCCGTTATTTCAGAGCCAATAGAAAGTGCTAACCATAGAAATCCAGTAAACATAATATTCCCCTTAGCTTTAAATTAATGCGCTGTATTATTTTTTGCGGATAATAATGAAGACTCAGTGTCATCTTGAGATGCTTCGGTTTCTTCTGGATCATCTGAGCCCATTTTGGAAAATAGATTCATGATCACAATACCACTTGCGATCACCGCCATGCCAATCATGGCTGCGGTATCGGGATGTTGTCCATAAAATAGCATACCAAGGGTTGAAACCATTAGGATCCCCGTACCTGACCATGTTGCATACGCTAAGCCAACAGGAATATATTTTACTGCGCGGGAAAGTGAGTAATAGCAAATAACATACAGTACAACAATTAATGCTAATAATAATGATTTGGTCATACCTTCACTGTTATCAAACATTTTTAAGGTCGATGTTGCTGAGGTTTCAGAAATAATAACCGCCAGCATCCAAAGCCATGCTTTTGCTTTAGGGGACATAGATAATACTCCTACGATAAATAGAAAGATTAGAATTAATTTTTAATTTAATTAAATAGCCTTATTTTTTCAGAGACTTTAAATAATCGATTGCTGAATCCGTTAATTTATTTTCATTCGCAAAACACCCCCTAGGGTTATTCATCACTTCTTTTAAAGTAATATAGCGATTTGGATGTTTATTATTTAGTTCAGGTTTTAAATCTTCAGTAACTTCATTAATTAAAAAGTTTTTTTCTATTTCGTTTAATGAACCGAAACGAATTCCTAAATTAATAGCCTTACTGATATTTTCTTTAATCAGACGATTATAATTTTCGTTTTTATTTAAACCTAAAACCTGACTTAACTCACTTTCAGGGCAACAATGGTATTTCAAGGCGAATATTGGCATGTTTTGTGATAATGCATGCAAGACCAATTCACTTTCTTCACTGACAAATAAACCATTGGCAATTTCACCCACTACTTTTGCATCAATGAATGGTAAAAATAGACTGCCATAGTGGCTTAACGTGTTTATTGAGACGACATTTTTATCTACAATACTTCCCAATTCAGCCCATTTTTCAACATCAGAAGACTGAAGCATGGATGCGGTGGCATAAAAGGAAAAAGAAATAGAATCTAGCTGTGCCAGCCTTCGGTAAATCGCTTGCTGATACCCCTCAACTGGCGATAACACCACCAAAACCTGTCGCTTTAACTGACGTAAAACTTGCTGCACAATTTGTTCAATCAGCTTTTCGTTCATTTTGCCACCATCCCTTAACCCGCGATGAATACGCTATCGTTATTACGTAATCCCGCTGCGTTTGCCTCATCGGTATCGATATGAAACTCAAGGGAAAATCGTTCATCAACCCTCACGATAACTTCATCGAAAACTAAGCTGCGTTCACCTTCAGTACGGATATTCACCTTTTGCCCATTCACCACATTTAAGGCTCTTGAGTCCATCACACTCATATGAATATGACGCTGAGCACAAATGACTTGTGACTCAAGATTGACATGTCCTGCAGGGCCAATCAGTAACGCATTACCCGAGTTCGTCATATCCCCTGACTCTCTCACTGGCGCTTTAATCCCAAGGGCAAAACAATCGGCTTTAGACACTTCCAGTTGTGTTTTTGGGCGAACAGGCCCTAGCACTCTGACTTTGCTAATTGACCCTTTTGGTCCCACTACCATCACGCACTCTTTCGCCGCAAATTGCCCCGGCTGTTTTAAATCTTTAAATGGCGTCAGCTGATAGCCTTGACCAAACAAGGCTTCAACGTCCTGCTGTGAAAGGTGAACATGACGGTTAGATATGCCAACAGGGATAGCGATGTTAGAAACGCCATTTTGTGCCGGTGTATAGGCTGAAAGCCGAGCCAGTATTTTCCCCATCAATTGCTCATTCATCATGATTTTTTCCCTTTACGTGGGTCATTTTTGATGTCTTTCACATTGATATCGGTTTTAACTTCAGCTACTGGTGCTTCAGTTTTGGCTTCAACAACCGTTTTTTCCACTAGTTTTTCTGCTTTTGCTTCAACACTTTTCTCTAATTCGCCTTTTTTACTTTTTACAGTAAGCAATTTGCTGATCACACTTTCTTCAGGTCGTGCAATCACTAATGAGCCGACTAATAGTTGGCTACTGGCGATCACTTCAATGCCGTGGTCAACTGCGGTGCGAACGGCACTGATTTCGCCTTGAAAACAAACGGATACCAGTCCAGAACCGATTTTTCGATAACCTACAATTTCTACACTGGCCGCTTTGCATGCCGCATCCGCAGCCTGTATGGCGGATGTCAGTCCCCGAGTTTCAATTACACCTAAACTTTTCATCTGTCTCTCCTACTTAATGACGAACCAGTCGAATATCGAAATCAAATTGTTTGAAGAATGCTTCAAGTTGGTCTAATTCTTCTGCGCTATAGGTTGGGTCTTGTTTAACGGGATAAATCATATCCAGTTTGTCGTATTTGCCGCGGCCCAACTGGTGATAAGGCAAAATATCAATGCGTTTTACATTGCCGCGTTTGGATAATTCCATCGCATAGTGAATCGCCCCTGTAATGGCATCAAACGAGTCGTTATAGCCACGAACTAAGGGCATTCTGACCACGATGTTAGCGCCGAGGTCGACCAATCTTTCTAGGTTGCGACGAACATTTTCATTGCCAATACCGAACAGATTTTTATGCTGCGCCGTATCAATATGTTTAATGTCATAGAGGAATAGGTCGACAACTTCGGCTAACTTTTCATAGTTTTCTAACGATGTCGTACCTTGGGTTTCTATTGCGGTGTTGATCATCATTTTTTTACACTCACGCAGTAGCGCAACGGCAAAATCGGTTTGTAGGCTCATTTCGCCGCCACCGATTGTCACGCCACCACCGGAAGAAATATAAAAATCATAATCTTGCATGATGATTTCCATCATTTCGGCGACCGTGACATCTTTCCCCATAATGTCTAATGCACCACCAATACATACCTCTTCGCATTTACGGCAGCCAATGCAGTCAATGCTACGATTGACTCGATGAATTTGTTCACCTTGCTCATTAATAGTTTTGTAGTGGATCCCTGTAGGGCAGACATCAACACATTTTCCGCAGTTGACGCATTTGTCGTGGGAAAACATCACTTGGAACTGACTGCTTAACCCTTCTGGATTGGCGCACCATGGACAACGAATATTGCACCCTTTTAAGAAAATCAGCGTTCTGATACCGTCGCCATCATAAATCGAGTATTTTTGGATATTAAATATCCGACCTTTCATCTCTGCCGCGCTCATCATTGCACCTCTAAAACTATGTTTATAAATCAAAATTTATTATTGTTGTTATGAAATAGCTGGTATGAAATGGCAGGTATAGATTCATACCTGCCTACATGGGTTTAGAACTTCTCAATTACAGTACGGCTAATAATTTCATCTTGAACTTCTTTACAGAGTTCAACGAAGTAAGCACTGTACCCTGCGACACGAACGATTAAATCACGATATTTTTCAGGCTCTTGCTGAGCTTTTTTCAGCATTTCGTTATCCACATAGCTGAACTGCATTTGCCCGTTTCCTAAGATAGACGCGGTTCTCAGCAAGGTGATTAAGCCATGACGGCCTTCTGGCGTGTCCAATAAGCCTTTTAAGAACTTAAAGTTATGCACCATACCAATATTCATCGTTTCAACATTCATTTTACTGATTGATTTAATGATGGCTGTTGGGCCTTGTTTATCCGCACCTTGTGTTGGGCTGATGCCATCTGATAACGGCATCCACGCCAAGCGACCATTGGCACTCGCTGCAGTTAATTCGCCAATCGGCGTGTTGTTAGAGATGGATAAGGTTCCGTGACTCAGTGTTGAATACAGCATGTCGTACTTACGGCACTCACGCTCTGTCCACTCCGTAATATCCAGTGCATATTGGTCAACATAATCATCATCGTTACCAAACTTAGGCGCATTTAAGCAGTCACGACGCAGTTCGTCGTAGCCTTCAAAGTTGGCTAGCAGGCCATCGCGAATTTGTTCAAGGGTGTAGCGGCCATCTTCATAAACCAATTTGCGGATCGCGACAATGGAGTCAACATAGGTTGCCAGACCAGAGAAAATCAGCCCTGGGCCGTGGTTGATCATCGCCCCACCCGCTGCAACGTCTTTCCCTTTTTCCATACAGCCTTCCACTAGCAAGGACATTAATGGTTTGGGTGCCACATCGCGGTGGACACGTTGACTGATGACGGTACCGATAGCCGATAAGCGAACAATATGGGCAATCTGCGCTTTCACTGCATTATCAAAGTCTTCGAATGTTTTCAGGTCTCGTAAATCACCGGTATCTAAGCCTTGATAGCTATCGAATAACACCATGCGACCACGGTTTAATACGAATTCAATCGCAATTGGCCATTGGGTGTAACCCGTTGAAGTCCACTGATAAATACGGCCTGATTTTTGTGGCTCAACACAGCCCATCAAGCAGTAATCACGCGCATCTTCAAAGTCGAAGCCCTTACGCAGCATCATTTTGATGTGGGAATCGTCGAAGTGACAGGCAGGGAAGCCCATACCGGCTTTCACAACATCAACGATTTTTTCCATGTATTTCTGTGGTGATTGGTTATGAATACGGCATGCCAGCGATGGCTGATACACTTTAACGAAACGAACCGCATCCATAATCAAGTAGGTCAGGTCGTTACAAGCGTCACCGCCTGAACGTTTTTGTCCACCCACCGTTAAGTTGATAAATGGCTGATAACCGGCAAAATATTTCGCACCCAGCTCACTCGACATCCACATTAACTCAGCACATTTAATGATAAACGCCTGCATCATTTCCAATGCTTGGTCTTGGGTTAAACGGCCTGTTTTGATGTCGTTTTCATACATTGGGAAGCAGTACTGGTCGAGACGTCCTAGAGAAAGACCGGTTTGGTTTTCTTCAATTTCAAACAGTGACTCAACCGTCCAAATGCTCTGTAATGCTTCTTGTAACGTCGTCGGTGGGTTCGCTGGCACGTTTTCGTTGACTTGTGCGATAGTCAGCAATTCTTCGCGGCGTTTTTGGTCTGATTCCAACACCGCTAGTTCGCGAGCGTGGGCAGCAATACGGTGTGAATACGCCACCACCCCTTCACAGGTTTCAATTGATGCTTTATAGAAATAAATGCGGTCAATGTCATCAGGGTTTTCCATGCTTAATTCAGCCAGTTTCGCCTGAGCATCTGCTTTAATGCCATTCATTCCTTTGGTGAATAACAGCACGTCATAACCCGGACAAGTATCTCCACCACCGTTGATTTGGTGATAAGACAAATCACTGACAAACGTTTCACCGCTGAATTCCCATACCCCCGCTTCGCGGTATTGAGCCTCACAAATTTCATCCAGTGAGCGCCCTTCCCAGAATGGCGCGATTTCCTCACGGATCACTTTTTTGTCTTCTTCAGAGATAACAAACGGGTCTTGTGGACGCGTGCTCATGGTATCGAGTTCTTCGACCACCCAGCGCCATGCGATATCCGGTGAGAAAGCCCCCGCACGAGCTTTACCACATGGATGACCTACAATCAGTTCTTCCGGCTGAATTAAGATTGGCGCGGTTTCACAAGCGCGGCGGAAAGCTTTCGCACGCAATAGAATTGGCGGTAAACCTGGGTTATTTTTAACGACGTCAGTGAAGGCCAGTGCGCGATAAATAGAGACACTTGGACGCGCTTCTAAGTAACGGTTACGCAAGCGTTGTAAGCGAGGCGTTAAGCCTTCCATCACGTTGAATTCAGTTTCCGCTTGTGCCGTTGGAGCAACATAGCTGGCATTTGGCGCGGCGTATTGCGGCTGAGCGCTGTTCTTTCCACAATATAAGCGAACTTTCAATCCATTATTGATAGCACTGATATTTTCATGAGCGGATAACATCATGGCAGATAATTCGTTAATGCAGACACGCGGGTCATTCAGATAAATGCCATCTTTCAATGCATCGAACATGGGGTAGCCATCGACTAGCTTGGTTGAACGAACTTCAGACAGCTCAGCCAGTTTCAACCATAAACTTTCTACAATCTCATAAGCTTGTGCTTGGGTTAAGCGGCCTTGTTCAATATCGCGTTGGTAGAATGGATAAACGGCTTTATCGAATCCCATTGGGTTAACTGCATAACTACCATTTTCTAAATGCAAAATAAGTTGCAGTAAATAGAAGGCTTGGCAAGCTTCTTTGAAGGTTTGCGCGGGTTTTGCTGGCACATTGCGTAAAATGGCTGCACTTTCTTGCAATTCTGCACGGCGATATTGATTAGATTCTGCTGCCGCCATGCTCTCTGCTTTAGACGCTAAAGCTTGTGCAAAATGCATAGCCGCATCACATGCGTAAATTGCTGAGCGGCAGTTATTCGCTTCATCAATGCTATTACGGCTAACTGCACTGCCAATGTTTCTGACTTTGTTTTCTAATTGGGCTTTGATAGCCAAGAAACCAATATTTAAAACTGCTAAGTAATCAGGCGCATCAACTGTGCTATCGCCTGCTAAAAAGGTATAAATACTGTGGCTGTTGATTTCATTTTCAGTATGGAAAATGGCTCCGCGTGGGGTTGATGATTGGCTACCAATAATCAACTCATCTTGGCCAATAAATGTAGGAAAGTGGCGGATAAACTCATAAAAACGTTGTGCAGGTTTAATTGCCTGCGGTGCGCCAGATAGTTGGTTGCCAAGCGCTTCTAAAATATTGGCACGTTCAGTAATAATTGAGCTATTGCGGGCACTTAAGCGTTCAGCCAGCATTTTTACGCGTGGGGTCAAAGCATATTTATTCATGTTAGCCTATCCTGATGTTCTTTCTAGTTTGTTGTTCATCACATAAAAGCGTTAACTGTTAAAAAGACTGTCTATACAGCACTTCCAGTTGCACCTTGCTCACATCCCGTGGATTGGTCGGAGTGCAACTATCGCGCAGTGCTTGCCCAACCATTTCCCCTAAACGGGCGTTAAAATCGAATTCATTGGTACCGGTTGCTTGAATGCCTTTTGGCATATTCATTTCATCTTTCAATACGTTGATTGCCATAATTAAACTTTCAACGCCTTCACGAATTGTTGATGCGGGTAAATTTAAATTTTTCGCGAGATGGGCGTAACGTTTCGCGGCTTCGTTATCACAACGTCCTTCTAAATCTGCATTGAAAGCCACAACTTGCGCCATCAATAACGCATTTGCACGGCCATGTGGAATGTGGAATACACCGCCTAATGCATGGGCTAAGCTGTGCGTTATCCCAAGTGATGCGTTAGTAAAGGCCATTCCCGCAATGCATGAAGCGTTGTGCATTTTTTCGCGTGCCACTAAGTTGCTACCGTCGCGATAGCAGTCAATTAAATGACCAAATACTAATTGCACCGCTTTTTCAGCTAAGGCATCAGAAAAATCAGATGCAGTACGAGAAACATAGGCCTCTAGCGCGTGGCACAGCACGTCCATACCTGTGTCAGCCGTAATAGAAGCGGGTACTGACTTCACCAGTGCGGGATCTAAAATGGCGACATCTGGCAACATAAATTCGTCAACCAAAACCAACTTTTCAGACTGGGACTTGATCACTGAAAACGAAGTGACTTCCGAGCCCGTCCCACTGGTAGTTGGGATCGCGATAAACTGCGGTTTAACTCGATTGACGTCTTTTTTCGTGTGCCAGAGGGAGTAAATAACAGCTTTCGCAGCATCAATAACCGACCCACCACCGAGTGCAATCACCACATCTGGATATTGCCTATCCATGATTTTCATACCTTTAACGATGGCTGAAATATCGGGATCGGGCTCAACATCGTCGTAAATCGAAAATGCGATGCCACTTTGGGTTAGCCTGCGAGTGACTTCATCAGCTAAGCCAAATTTCACCATCGCTTTGTCAGTGACGATAAAGGCATGGTGAGCACTCATTTGTGAGATAAAATCCAATGCGTTAGCACCGAATTGGACTTTAGGTTTAATCAAAAACTGGTTCATGCTGTTTTTACTCCTTGGTATAAACCTTCTCAACAATGGCAACCACTGACATGGCTTTGTAATTGTCTTTATTCAAAGCGAAGTAAGCTTCAGCTAACACAATGTCGTTAATACCTGCGCCAACACTGTCGACTGCCACATACGTTTTGTTTTTCAACGGTTCAAGGTCATCCCCTAGCTTGGTAACCATTAATAAGTTACTGCCACTAAGTTCTTGGCATTTCTGCGTTGCAACAACATGTCCAACTACCTTTGCGAGGATCATGGTTTATACCGCCTTATTTCAATAAGTTACTTACTTAGGCGTCCAAGAACGGCCTTGATGATTTGCTCAACATTCTCTTCAGTGATATCTCCTTGAGAAACCACCGCCTCAGCAATCGCAGCCGTTGTTACCGCACTGCCAAATCGGTCATCACCTGCAGGGTTAGCGGTCACTGGTGACGCGGTTGCCGCAACAGGATTACGGAAACGGCTATCATCAAAAATGCTGACTTGCGGTTGATTGACCGTAGCCGGTGCCTGAGCCACTGTACAAGGCTGGGCGGGTTGCCTTAAATCATCAATAGAACGTACGCCATAACCCACTTTACGAATATTCAGTAAATTCATTGGGCCAACGTTATCAGAGCTAGAACCGCCGCCAACCGCGCCACAGCCCAGTGTTAACGCAGGTGTGATA
Organism: Providencia sp. PROV032; assembly: GCF_028484875.1. Taxonomy (NCBI): domain Bacteria; kingdom Pseudomonadati; phylum Pseudomonadota; class Gammaproteobacteria; order Enterobacterales; family Morganellaceae; genus Providencia; species Providencia sp. PROV032. The sequence continues at coordinate 18,518 of NZ_JAMPSX010000026.1, read as the reverse complement.
TTGGTCGTTGCCCCAATCCCACCGAGTGCAGCCGGTGTATTAATCAAAATGCGATTAACGGGTTTTTCTAAAGAGAACTGACGAATAACATCTTCGTTTTGTGTGTGGATCACCAAGGTATGGCCGAGGCCTTCGTTGGTCAGCAAATCAACCACGCGATGGCACGCGGATTGCCAATCTTCCTCGATATACATCCCTAAAATTGGGCATAATTTTTCGCGGGAGTATGGGTTTTTCGGTGATACGGTGTCTTGCAACGCAATCAACACACGTGTGTTAGCTGGAACAGTGAAACCTGCACGTTGGCTGAGTGTGATAGCATCTTTACCCACTACTTCTGGGTTGATGGTGCCGTTCGCTCTAAGCAACATTGAGGCCATGCGTTTCGCTTCGTCTTCATTCATGAAATAAGCGCCTTGAGCGAGTAATTCACGATGAACTTCGTTATAAATACAGCGTTCCACAATGATGGATTGCTCAGAAGCACAGATCACGCCGTTATCAAACGTTTTACTGGTGATAATGTCACTCACCGCCTGCTTGATATTGGCGCTACGTTCAATAAATGCAGGGCCATTGCCTGGACCGCCACTAATGGTTGGTGTACCGGATGCGTAAGCTGCACGCACCATGCCTTCACCGCCCGTCGCCAAGATTAAAGAGACGTCTTTGCTGTGCATCAGTTCTTTCGTTGCTTCTAAAGTCAGCATTGTGACAGCATCGACAATTCCAGCTGGAGCACCCGCTTCTAATGCGGCTTTTTTGACAATTTCTAATGTTCGGAAACTGCAGGCTTTGGCATTTGGATGAGGGGAGAAGACAATGGCATTACCCGCCTTCAAGGCAATCAACGTTTTGTAGATGATGGTAGATGTTGGGTTAGTAGAAGGAACTAACGCCGTGATCACACCAAGAGGAACCCCCACATCCATGACTTTGTTGATTTTGTCATCATTAATGATGCCAACGGTTTTGAGATCTTTAATGTGTTCATAAACACGCATTGAAGCAAAAGTGTTTTTCAGGACTTTATCTTGCCACTTACCAAACCCAGTTTCTTCGTTGGCCATTTTTGCCAGCTCTTCGGCATGAAGTGCGGACTCAATTGCGATGTGTTTAACAATATTATCGATTTTTTCCTGCGAAAATGTCGCAAACTCTTTCTGCGCTTGTTTCGCGTTTCTAACTAGCTCTCTTGCCAGTTGTCTGGATTGCAGATCTTTGTCTAATGCAACCATGTCTTCCCCCGTATCGGAGCCAAAATTAATTCATTCACTTTTCGTGTTATTGGCTTATTAGCCAATGACTTAGGCTTTATGTTGTTGTGCAATTTTGCCAATATCGTTGTGTGGTCTTGCAATCACACGTGAAGTCACCACTGTTCCGATACGTTTTGCAGCCTCAACACCTGACTCAACTGCAGCGTTAACGGCACCGACATCGCCTTTAACCATCGCTGTTACCAGCCCTGAACCGACATTCTCATAACCGATTAGCTCGACATTGGCGGCTTTACACATGGCATCAGCAGCTTCAATACACGCGACTAAACCTTTGGTTTCAATCAGACCAAGTGCTTCTTTCATAAGTAATTTCCTGTTTTATTCCGTGACTTTATACTGGGCGACGATTTTCTGAATATCGCTATGGGGACGCGCGATAACCAGTGATGTCACAACGGTGCCAATACGAGAGGCAGATTCAACACCTGAATCCACTGCAGCTTTCACCGCACCCACATCGCCTTTGACCATGGCGGTAACTAAACCTGACCCAACATTTTCATAACCAATCAGCACAACATTTGCGGCTTTACACATCGAGTCTGCAGCTTCAATACAAGCCACTAACCCTTGAGTTTCAATAAGACCTAATGCGTCACCCATATTTTTTCCTCCGGAAAAAGTTATGCCTTATGCTTAATAACGATTTTGTTGATATCGTTGTGTGGACGCGCAATGACCAGTGAAGTGACAACTTCACCAACACGCTGCGCTGATTCAACACCCGAATCGACAGCTGCTTTGACTGCGCCGACATCGCCTTTAACCATTGCGGTAACGAGACCTGAACCGACATTTTCGTAGCCAATTAGCTCAACATTTGCCGCTTTGCACATGGCATCAGCTGCTTCGATACAAGCCACCAGACCTTTTGTTTCAATAAGACCTAATGCATCACCCATTGTTGTTTCCTCCGAGAAGCCTTCTTTATTTTTCTTTACCTTCCATATTCCAAGCTAATGTGTCCGAGTACATGTCCCTTGCAATATCTGGGTAAACATTTACGCCAATGGTGTCTGCGCGGTGATCTATTGAACGCAACCTTTGGCTTCAGACTCACTATAGAACCGAAAAATAAAAACGAAATATAAATCCACATACGGTAGATAATTAGTGTTTTAATCTAAAATTTAGTGTGATTTATTGAATTATTTATATGTAAACTCTGAAAAAGCCAAAAATTCACGTATCTATATGGTCAGAAAAAATGGGCCAAACATGGATTTAGCATTAGCTAATTAGATTGTTAATAAAATATTATTAGGCTGATAAATGGGGGTGATTTGTGGGATGATAACTGTGGGTTCGCTCACTCAGTTATAAGCTTTACCTACTAGCCGACACCGCAAGCTAAGTGCAGCACAAGAGAGAAACTCCCCCTTCATGATGACAAGTCTCTGCGAGGTTGTGCCCGCTATCATTTGTGAATAGGACAAAAAGGAAATAAACAGAAAAGAGGTATCGTCAATTAACGATGAAGCGCACTACTTCACCGCTAAACTGATTCAATAAGAACTGAATTAATCAAATTTACTGCCAGGCTTTAACGTACAGATATAAAGTGGGGAATTAATTGAACTGAGTAGTAAAGCTTTGTCATTGAGCTTTTGCGCATTAAGAAATAGCCCATCATGGCTATCTGACATTTCTCTCATAAAATAATCAAATATCACATTTGGCGATTCATCAATAGAAGAAGCGCTCGCCTCCCACTGACTAATACTATAATGACGCTCCGTCGGTGATATCCGTTTTGTCGTATAGTTGAATTTCACATAGCGCTGTAAATACAACCAGCCCGCTTTAGAATCGGTATAGCCCTCCACCACAATTGAGCCCTTTCCATTCGCGCCAAAATTGAAGTGAATATTGCCGTTAACGTTTTCGTCTTTCATATTTTCAAAGCGCATGATGCCTTTAGTAGAGCACACCATTAAACCATCTTGTTTATTGGAAAATAAGACTGACTGGGTATAAATCGCCACAACAATAAATAACAAAAAACTCAGTAAGCATAATACTTTTCCTGATATCTTCATGATGGTTTCCAAGAATAGTAAAAGTAGTTATCGCAATAGCTAAATGGGTTATCTTCATTGACTGCACAATGTGCAAGAAATACTCGGCCTAGTCCGTTAGTCTGTAATTTGTCCCCATAGAAAAAAACAAACCGTTCTTTCTCAACACACTCTAGATTTAAGTTATTCCTAACCTTATCAAAGTTTTGTACATAGTTTAGTGCGACAGTGTTATTGATCATTTTTTCATTCGACAATACATCACAATGAGTATGCTCAAGCACGGTCATATTAATCGGCACTGATGGTTGATTTGATAAATAAGCCATGACAGCTAATAAAATGGAACACAATAGAAAAGCACCACTGGCAAGATACCAACAGATTTCTTTTTTTTCTGGTGTCAGTGTTGAATCTATTTTTTGAGGGTCTGTAGGATCAGAGATAGGTTGGGAAGTTGGAGATAAAACAACCGCTGTTTCTTCTATTTCACTTAAGCTAGTTATTAATTCAGTTGGCTGAGTTTTAATATCATCAATTAGTTCAAGGGAAACATCAGAATTAAACTCTAATCGCCCCCGAGCAACTGTCACAATAATATTTTCAATACCATATGGGCGAAATGCTTTTCGTAATATACTGAGATATTGGTTTAAATTACTGTTTGATGACACTAATCCATTATCATCCCATACTGCTTTTAATACCTCATCTCGGGAAACAACCCCCCTATGTTGAATAAAATAAAATAATAATGCATTCGCCGTTATCGACAGTTGGGTATCCACCTCGTCTTCTTTTAAAGATAAAGTGCCATCAACCGCATCATATAGAATGAAAGCATTGATTTTATATTTCACTGTCGCCTCATGTGCTTATTTTTGGAATAAAATTGCACTACCGTTATCACTGCTATTTTTACTTACATAATATTTTTATTTATAGAATTTTTTCAAATGAAATAGTCGTTAACCGACTAACAATCGCATCACGTTCTTGCTGTGACAATGTTTCGCCCTCCGTCAATGATGAAAGCCATAGCCCATCCGCGGCATAGCGTACTAACGCGCCTAAATAACTGTTATCAAACTCATCCCCCTTCGCCAGATGGTTGCTTACCCAATCTCGCCAACACTGACGCAATACGGGTTCCGTTGGCATCGCTAAAGAGAGTAAAGCAAGTTGAAAACTTTCATCAGACTCTTTCAGCTCACCAATGTAGTGCAAATAAGCACGAGAAAACCGGCCATAGGGATTTGAGTCATTACCCATAATGGTATGGATCCGCTCATCCATAATTTCGAGTAATTGGAGAAAAAGCGCATGAATAAGCTCCTGTTTGGAGGGGAAATGGTGCATCAGCCCTCCTTTGCTAACACCCGCCTCCCTTGCCACTGCATTAAGAGAGAGCGAAGAGATCCCTTCTCTGCCAGCAATAATGCGAGCCGCTTTCAGGAGCTCCACTTGAAGCTTGATAGGGTCTTTTTTTCTGTGTTGCGCGGATTTATTCATGCAACGAATGATACCGACCAGTCGGTATGTTTCATTTTGACTAAAATCAAGTAACCCTGATTTGTTCATGGGTAAATCTAAATAGTGGAAGAGGACTCACAATATCGAATAGCGATACGTTATAACTCTATAATTAATTTAAAAATATCAAATGTTTTTGAGGGTATTTAATTTGACTTAGTTTTGCACATATTCGTATTATGATGTTTAATAATGACAACAAAATAAAATTCTGACGACGTAAAAACGGTTTGCAATGTTCCTAATTAACTATCCGTAAAAGAGGTTTTATCATGTCAAATCAATACAATATTGGCGTTATTGTTGGTAGCTTACGTGCTGATTCTTATAATTTAGTTGTTGCTAAAGCCATAACTAAATTATTCCCTGCGAATTTCACGTTTAAGTTTATCGATATTGGTGAGTTACCTCTCTACAACCAAGATGCAGACCAAAATGTACCTTCTGTTGTGGCTAATTTCAAATCTCAAATCAAAGCCTGTGATGGCATTATTTTCGCCACCCCTGAATATAACCGTTCAATGCCTGGCGTATTGAAAAATGCGATTGACCAAGGCTCTCGCCCATGGGGAGATAACTCGTGGGATGGTATTCCTGCGGGGGTTTTAGGGGTTTCTATTGGCAATATCAGTACGGCTATTGCCCAACAGCACTTGCGCAATAGTCTGGCATTTTTAAATATGCCAACGATGAACCAACCAGAGTGCTATTTGAAGTGGTATGAAGGAATGGTTGATGAACAAGGTAATATTTCCCCAAAAAGCAAAGATTTCTTACAGCCGTGGGCCGATACCTTTGCCAAATTTGTTGCCCATAATGCAGCGAGTAAATAAGTCGCTGAGCTTATTTAGCCAAATTATTCGATGATGTACTTAATCTGGCAGCTACCAATTTTGATAGCGGTAACTGTCAGGTTAAATTGCACTCTTCTTACTTAACCATATCACTGTTAATACTATAGCTTGATGTATTTGCCATTACATGACGCCTTGATATTGAAGTGTATTTCATCTGAATATACTGATGCGGTATTAATTCACTACTTTTTATTGAATCAGGAAAGATATCAGAAACCTCAATCAGAGAAACGCCCGAGAGTTTAACCTCGTAATATTTCTCAAGCTGTCCATGCTGACTGGTACGATAAAAAACAAATACAGCCTCTAATACTTCATTACTATCTAGCGAGGTGGAAAGTAAAGGTGATGATTTATCAATTAATTTAGTAAACACAACGGGTTGATAAGCTGCATTTTGAGCTCTAAATGAACCACTGTTTAAACTAATAACTTGAATTTCATCTTCGTGACCAATCTGGTGACGATTACCAATTGAATCAATGGTGGAACATCCTGCAGAAATTAAACCTTGGTTCTTGCCAGTTAAGGTTAAATAAATCGGCTCAGCCATAAAAAGTCCTTTGTTAATCACATAAAGATATGTTTTTGACATACGTCGTTGGAGACATCCACGATATTCTATCGCATGTAAAATACCCCTCACTTTTAAGGTAATAATTAACCGCAAAAGCAATAGGAACCCCACTGAATATCCCCAAAAACAATAGATACATAAGGTACTTAAATATTATTTTGTTATATTTAGGAAGTCTATTGAAAACAATGGAGTACACACTCCCACCAAGAGCATACAAAACAGTTGGAAAGCCTATAGCACACATAGCAATAGGGCCTGAAAAAATAATAATATCCTTCATTTGAAATAATGATAAAACATAATCGTATATCAATATGCTAATTAAAAAACAGACAATAAAAAGTAGTATGCCTAATAACAACATCGCCCATTTTGGCATAATTACCCCTTAGGCCACATATGAAATGCTTTATTAATATCCGCAGTCGGCTTGTATTCTCTTTCCCATGTGGTTTTTAATAATTCAATCACTTTCGCACTAATTTGATACTTCTTATCTAAATACTCCAACCCAACCGCAACACCAAATCCAACTAAAAAAACAATTCCAGCAACAGCAATAATACTTCCCCCCACCAAAGCAGTACCGAGTAAAAACGTACCAGTAGCCCATGAAGCAGCAGCGACTAAAGCCGTTTTTGCCATATCTACCGTGATATTGCCAAGAAAATCCGCAAAGGCATAATCATCTTTAAAAAACCATTCAAGTCCGCGATAAACGGCAGAAAATACAAGACAAAAACGAATACCTCTTGCAATACCTGCCTCTAACCCTTGTTGCCCGATCCCCATATTCAACATCACAGGGTTAGCGGCACCATACCGGGTTCCAGTCACTATATGTCTTACGCCGGCATAGCCGGATATGTGTATCATTCGGTTGCCATTAGCAGCAATATGTTCAGTCGCTGTTATGCCTAATTGTCTGAATTCACGGATCAAAACATAGATATCCGGAGTATCACGAAGCGTTCCTGCATAAGGAGAAATAGGGTCTGTCACATTGAAAATATGTCTAAAGGGGTTATTTCTTCGCTCATCTTCTTTTCGTCTTGCGTTGATATCACCTGCATTGACGATCTCTCTGGGCTTAATATCGTCAATAATTCCAGCTGCCTCATGAAGGCTAATCAATGCATCATATTGAATATTTGCATTTAAAGCTTCAGTCACACCAATCGCATCAAAGTACTCATGCCGAGGCTTTAACTGGTTAACCCCCACATTACCTTTAAGGTAATCTCCTAGATATCCGCTCAATGTCGGATCATATTTTTTAACCACAACCACCATCCTTAATATTATTCACCTTAAAATTTAACTTAAGGCTAATTTAATTATAATTATTAATCAACCCAAGCTACAGATAAAAGTTGAGTTACAGAATCTAACCTGTAAAAATCTAAGCTACCGTCCATTCGAAGCATACCGTAGACAGGTAGCACCATGCTCAACGCACCACCATAAAAAAAGGCACTTCAATGAGTGCCCTTTGCAAAGAATTAATCAAGCCATTAACGCCCGGCTTTTAGCTTTTGGAAATACTCTTCGTACAAAATGTTGGTATTCCCGACATCACTTTGCCATTCGCCTTTTTGCAGAACTTCTTCGCTTGGGTAAAGTGATGGGTCATTGGCAATTTCAGCAGGTAATAATTTTTTAGCTTCTAAATTTGGTGTTGGGTAACCAATAGATTCAGCCACTTGAGCCGCAATCTCTGGACGCAATAAGAAATTAATCAGCTTATGAGCCCCTTCCACATTTTTGGCATTCGCTGGGATGGCTAGGCTGTCCATCCAGAAAATTCCGCCTTCTTTAGGCCACACCACTTCAATCGGTAAGCCAGCTTGCCTTGCCACAAATGCAGAGCCATTCCATAACATACCCACATCCACCTCACCTTCAATAAATGGTGTTGCTGGGTTGTCTGAGTTAAAGGCTAAAATATTTGGACGCAATTTTTGCAGTTCTTTATATGCCTCTTCAATCTGTTTCGGGTCGGTCGTGTTGCCTGAATAACCTAATTTTGTCAGCGCCACTTGGAATACTTCCCGTGCGTCATCCATCATCAGCAGGCTATTTTTATATTCCGGTTTCCAAAAATCCGCCCATGAGGTGACAGACTGCGGATCAACTGCTTCACCATTAATGCCTATCCCCGTCGCACCCCAAATATAAGGCACAGAATAGTCATTGTTTGGATCGAATTCTTTATGGGTCAGGTTCGGATCAAGGTTTTTAAAATTGCTCAATTGACTTTGATCGATTTTTTGCAGCATGCCTTCCTTACTCATTTTGGCAATAAAATAAGTGGATGGCACCACCAAATCATAAGCCCCTTCTTTATAGGTCTTTAATTTGGTGTACATGCTTTCGTTTGATTCGTAGGTGGAGTAAATCACCTTGATGCCCGTTTCTTTGGTAAATTGCTCTAATAAACCCGGGGGAACATATTCTGTCCAGTTATAGAAATACAGTACGTCTTTATTATCGTCAGCGGCAGTTGCCGCGCCAATACTTGCAGCCATTACACCAGCCGCCAGTAGATAGGACCATTTTTTCATGACTGAGCTTCCCTCAACAACGTGTTTTTTATCCCTTAATTCATCAAGCAACTCGAATTATTTGGGAAATGTATCGTATAGGCTCAATTGGAGCCCACCCTCTCGCCTAATGGCTGTGAAAAAAGATGCTGATAGATAAAACTTTCAGCATCATCGTATTAATCTATTGTTTGGCTTTTTTGGCGTATTTATCGCGCATCACCCACTGGCTTAAACACACTAGTAAAAGGGACATAATCAACAACACCGTGGCCAATGCATTGACTTCAGGAGAAACGCCCACCTTCACCATGGAGTAAATTTTCAATGGTAAAATTTCATAGCTTGGCCCCGTGACAAATGAGGAAACCACCACATCATCCATCGACAAGGTAAAACTGAGTAACCACCCTGCAATAACCGCAGGTAATGCCAAAGGCAGAATGATTTTGCGCAAAATGGTAAATTCCCCCGCCCCAAGGTCACGCGCTGCTTCTAACATCTTCACATCAAAATCTTTCAACCTTGCATAGACAGTCACGACGACAAACGGCAAGCAAAAGGTAATGTGCGAAAATAATAACGACCAAAAACCGAGTGAAACCCCAAGGAGCATAAAGAGAACCAATAATGAAATCGCCATAACGATATCAGGAGACATCATCACCACAAATAACATGCCACCGACGAAAGGTTTTCCCCTAAAACGATAGCGAAATAAGGCAACGGCTGTGAGTGTACCAATGGCTGTCGCGAAAGTTGCTGACAAAACAGCCATGGTTAATGAGTGCCCCGCTGCTTCTAATAAGCTATCGTTATTACTCAGTAATTCATACCATTTAGTTGAAAACCCTTGCCACTGAATACCAAAACGTGACTCATTAAAGGAATTAACAATCAAAATAATGATTGGAATATAAAGATAAGCGTAGATAATGGCCATAAAGCCACCACGGAGAGTACGTCCGATCATTCTTCATATGCCTTTTTATTCAGAAGCTTAGCTGCTCGGTAATAGACATACAGCAATAATCCCATCATCACTGTAAGGAAAATACTGGTTGCTGCCCCGAATGGCCAATCACGAATATTTAAGAACTGGCTCTTAATTACGTTGCCGATCAGTAGATTTTTTGCACCCCCCATTAAATCCGCCACATAGAACAGCCCCATTGCGGGTAATAACACCAGCAAGCAGCCTGCAATAATTCCTGGCATCGTTAACGGAATGATGATTTTCACAAACCGCTGAAATTTATTCGCACCGAGATCTTTCGCCGCCTCTATATATGACTTATCCAATTTTTCAATACTTGAATACAGCGGCATCACCATAAACGGCAGTAATATATAAATAAGCCCCAATATCACTGCCTCAGGGGTATACATAATTTTCAATGGTTTATCGATAACACCAACCCAGAGCAAAAAGTCATTTAAATACCCTTTGGTACTGAGAAAAACTTTTAACCCATAAATGCGAATCAATGAATTGGTCCAAAATGGCACAATTAACAGAAACAGCATCAAAGGTTGCACTCGTTTAGGTAGCCTTGCCAATATAAAGGCAAATGGATAACCGATAACTAAACAGAAAAAAGTTGCGATCACCGCCATATTGAGTGAATGCAACATGACCTCTGCGTACATCGGGTCAGACAAGCGAATGTAATTATCCCATGTAAAAACCAAGTCAACTAAGTTGGTGTCGCTACGCGTCAAAAAGCTAGTGCCGATAATCATAATATTAGGCAAAAAGACGAACAGCAGCAGCCAGCCGACTACCCCGGTGATAATCACATTCTGCAAAATTTTATGTTTACGAATGATCATCCAGAACTACCTCCCAACTTTCAACCCAAGTCACTGCAACTTTTTGGTTAAGGGAGTGGTCGACATCAGGGTCATCTTCATTGAAAAATTCACTTACCATGACAATTTTGCCATCTTCCATTTCAACCACTGAGTCTAACGTCATGCCTTTATAGTTACGCTCACGAACGTAGCCAATCAACCCAGGATAGTTATCTGCATCATTGACTTCTTCAACACGCAAGTCTTCAGGACGCAATAACACACTAACCTGTTGCCCTTCATTGACAGAAAGCTCAGTGAAAATATCGCATTCATGGCCTTCAACATTGGCACGAATACGTTTATCATCAATGCGATACAATACTTTTGCATCAAAAATATTAATTTCACCAATAAATTGAGCAACAAATAGGTTTTTCGGTTCTTCATAGATTTCACGAGGTGTGCCGTCTTGCTCAATTCGCCCTTCACGCATCACAATGATCCGGTCAGACATTGCTAAGGCTTCTTCTTGATCGTGGGTCACAAAAATAAACGTGATCCCCAGTTTTCGTTGAAGGGCTTTTAGCTCATTTTGCATTTGTTTGCGCAGTTTATAATCGAGCGCAGACAATGACTCATCCAGTAGTAGGACTTTCGGGCGATTCACTACCGCACGGGCTATCGCCACACGCTGTTGTTGGCCACCAGACAGTTGGTTGGGCCTACGCTCAGCAAAATCGTCTAGTTGCACCATACGTAAGGCTTGGTCCACACGTTTTTGAATTTCAGCCGCAGGCGTTTTTTGCATGCGTAAGCCAAAAGCAACGTTATCGAAAACCGTCATATGAGGAAATAAGGCGTAGCTTTGGAACACTGTATTCACAAAACGCTGTTCTGCAGGAATATCTGTAATATCTTGACCATCAAGAATAATTTGACCGCCATCAGCGTCTTCTAACCCAGCAATAAGACGTAAAACTGTGGTTTTACCGCAACCAGAAGGCCCAAGAATGGTCAAAAACTCACCGTTCTGAATGGTTAAGTCAAACTCAGAAATAATTTGTTTGTCATCAAAACCTTTACTTAAAGATTTTAATTCAATGAGTGGTGTCAGAGAGGTTGTCTCAGTCATTTATTATACACTCTATCCCTAGGAATAATGCAGATAGAACCGCCACCGTTAAAGACTGTATAAGCTTGTCGGAGGTTTACTCTGTCGACTTGTGACATAAGCAAATAGTTTCCCCAGCAAAGCCCAAAACCAGTAGCGCCATTTAAACTTCATAAGGCATGCATGATAAACACTGTTTTTGTAAATTGAAAGCCATTTTCACAACTTCGTTTGCCTTTCATTATGAATTCTCAATAAATAAAACAGATTTTTGAGAAAAATAAGCAACATAGCGATATATAGAATCAATTCATCTATATCTATAGATTTACATGATACATTAGAGCACGAAACTTAAGTCAAACCCACTAAAATTCATAGCGTTAAAACAATTCATAATAAAAATAATAATTATGGAATTAATAGTTTTTATTATTTTTAATAAATTTTAATTCCTACATTCAGTGATATAGGATTTGCTATTATATGCACAAGAAAAATACGATAAGAACTGTATAACAAAATTAGCAAGGCATGGTAATAATTATATCCAATAGATATATATCTTGATTACACATGGAAAAAGCCAATAACTGGTAACATCTATAACAAATAATTAAAGTCGCAGTTAATAATATTATTATGTGATTTAAATCTAATTTTCATTGATCCTTATTTTTTATCTCAATAACTTTAACCAACATCATATTATCACCCGCATCTCTTTGAATATAATAATCAAATTGGTATAATTTCAATCTAAATTGTAACTTTTAGTGACTTGTTTTGTGATTTTTGTTTCATTATTACACCTACAAATTTTACTTTGTATCTTTCGCGTTAAACCAATTAAAGAATAAACATAAGCCTGCGGGTGACTATTTTTGGAAATTCCACTGAAATTAATATGTGAGTGAGCAAAATGGCTAATAAAGAGTTTTTTTATCAAGAACCTTATCCATTATCTGAGGATAAAACCGAGTATTTCCAAGTCTCTGACAAATATGTTTCTGTAGAACAATTTGCGGGAAAGCAAATTCTAAAGGTTGAACCAGAAGCTTTAACCCTCCTTGCCGAACACGCAATTTATGAATCTCAGTTTTTTTTAAGGGCCGCGCACCAGAAACAAGTCGCGGCTATCTTACATGACCCAGAAGCCAGTGAAAACGACAGGTATGTTGCATTACAATTACTTCGTAATGCTGAAATTTCGGCAAAAGGTATATTACCAAACTGCCAAGATACGGGCACTGTCGCGGTTGTTGGGAAAAAAGGCCAACAAGTTTGGACAGACTGCGACGACGAAGAGTACCTCTCCCGAGGAATTTATAACGTCTTCCAACACGAAAATCTGCGTTTTTCTCAAAATGCTCCGCTAGATATGTTTAATGAGGTCAATACTGGTACAAACCTACCTGCCCAGTTTGATATTTTTGCCACCACCGGTGATGAATATCACTTCCTGTTTGTCAATAAAGGCGGCGGTTCTGCCAATAAATCAGCCCTTTATCAAGAAACTAAAGCAACACTGACCCCGGCTAAGTTGAAAAACTTCTTAATTGAAAAAATGAGAAATTTAGGTACAACAGCTTGCCCGCCTTATCATATTGCTTTTGTTATCGGTGGCACTTCTGCGGAAACTACCCTGAAAACCGCCAAACTTGCCTCTGCAAAATATTACGATAATCTACCAACCACAGGTAATGAGTATGGTCGTGCTTTCCGTGATATTGAGCTAGAAAATGAGTTATTAGAAGCTTCACGTCATCTTGGCTTTGGTGCACAATTTGGTGGTAAATATTTTGCTCACGATGTTCGTGTTGTCCGTTTACCTCGTCATGGCGCCTCTTGTCCTATCGGCTTAGCTATTTCTTGTTCTGCAGACCGAAACATTAAAGCGAAAATTACCAAAAGCGGTTTATGGCTCGAAAAAATGGAGCACAACCCTGCCCAATACATTCCTGAGTCGATGCGTAATCAAGCTGAAGGAAAAGTGGTACATATCGACCTCAATCGCCCAATGAAAGACATTTTAGCTGAACTGAGTAAACACCCTGTATCCACACGTGTATCTCTCAGTGGGCCGCTTATCATTGCTCGGGATATTGCGCATACTAAACTGAAAGAGCGTTTAGATAGCGGCGAAGAATTGCCTCAATACTTTAAAGACCATATGGTGTATTACGCAGGTCCAGCTAAAAAACCTGAAGACATGGTTTCCGGTTCTTTGGGCCCAACCACAGGTAACCGGATGGACCCTTATGTTGACCTATTCCAGTCTCACGGTGGCAGCATGTTAATGTTGGCGAAAGGTAACCGAACTCAATTGGTGACAGATGCCTGCAAAAAACATGGTGGGTTCTATTTAGGCAGTATTGGTGGGTCCGCAGCAATACTCGCACAGGAATATGTGAAAAGTCTAAATTGCCTTGAATATCCAGAACTTGGAATGGAAGCGATTTGGAAAATGGAAGTTGAAGGGTTACCTGCGTTCATTTTGGTTGATGACAAAGGGAATAACTTCTTTGAGCAAGTGCAAAATGAAACTTGCGGAAAATGTGTTAAATAGAGTTAGCCAATCAAGCGCAAAGGAGTGCGCTAACATTCGTTAGCCAGTATGGCGATGTAGCATAATAGCCAAGCAGTTATATAATCATACTGTTACAGAGTAAAAGAGCAGGCCGGATGCCCACTCTTTTACTATTATTCACATCGATATATTACCTAAATCAATAATAGTTAATTCGAACAATGGTTGAGGCGTTAAACCCACCCGTTTTGACCGTTCCCACTTTTTTAATTGTTGCACTGTAATCGCGAGTTACTGAAGTACTGCCTTGCGGTAAGCTACCAAAAAACTGGAAGTAATTGAATCTCATATTATTACTTTTGTCATCCATAATTGTTAAGTTGGTACCATTTTTTAAATCAATCGCATATTCACCATTTAGTGGATCGGTCGTTTCAAAATTAATATTCATAGAGAAATTATCAAGACACCCTCTTTTCACTGCTTGAATTTGAAAATCCTTTTTAAACTCTTTCCCTTGATTCAAGTCTGTAATCATTAGCTGGCCAAAATCAATTTGCTGTGACTCAGGAAAAACTTTAATATCCGCACCGCATTTTAAGAAACGGATCCCCCGTAATCCCGATATCGAATAGCGTAAGTTTTTCGCCCCAGGCGACGTATTGATCCCCCCGCTTCCATCAAATTGGAAAACCGTAAATTGGTTATCACCGTCATAGTTTCCTGATGGTGGAACTATGCCCGTCACCTTAATATATAAGGTAAATGTGACTGTCACTGTGACGTTTTGATTACCGCTAATAGGTGCGGTTCCCAAGCTGACTCTTTGTTGGTCACGTTCCAGTTGTTGACCTTGATAGTTGGCACCAAGTAGCAACCCGGTTCCTAATTTTTGCGATGTCGGGTTAAAATACATATGAACAACGTCAATCATATTCCCAAGTACGTTATCGCAAAAAACGGTGACTGTTAGTGGGTCAGATTGCCAAACAATCGTTCCCGCAGGCGTATCCGATGGAATCGCTAATTGCCCAACAGGTACAGCAGGTTTAATGACCACCCCAGTTCCGGCTTCAACACAATCTAAAGCAAATGTTTTTGGGCTAATAAAGACAAATAGAAATAAAATATAAAAACCATATTTTCGAATAAGCCTGTGTATCATGATTTATACACCTTATAGGTAAGTAATATTCAAGGTAATTTGCGTTTTAATATTACCCACTGTTAATTCATTTCTGGGTCGATAACTCTCTAGCATGGAATAAATCGTAATTTGCTGGTTATCATCAAAATAGATTGGATAACTACGGTATTCACCATTAGGAACAATATTGCCATCTTTATCCATTAAGCGAATGCCATAGCCATTTAGAATAGTTTTGCCACCAAATAAATTACGGTCTGTACTTGCAGTTGGCTCTGAAATAAACATGATCCGGACAACAGGCTCCCTATCATCACGATCGTGTTTTGGGAAAATGCAGTCATCAAATTTTAATTTGATTTCATGTTTAGGGCTTCTATCCCCAATCTCATTAAAATAATTCAGAGATATTGGGCCTAATTCAATATTTTGATCTATCGAGTAAAATGAAATTTTACAAGGCAATGCCACGACATTCCCTGTAAAATTAAGATCACCTCTCATCATGCTACTATCTGCATAACTTTGACTTCCACATAGAGATAGCATGAAAAGACATATTGAAAAGTAGCAATTTCTCATATCTAAAATCCTATTGGCTCTCTTTTGACAGCTGGCAGGTCGATGCGGCGCATTGGTAAGTCAACATTTTCATTCCACCGTAATCATCCATATAGCCGGTATATAACTGATTAAAACTGCTTGTCGGCACAGAGACACTTTCCTTAGAAAACGGAGCAATCATCACGCTGTCAAAACCAGGGAAATTTTTCTGGTTGTTATTACTAAGATAGCCCAGTGTCACGTAATATTTAGTTGGATTTTCAATTAATAATTGTCCACCCGTGTGCGTATATTTCAGCTCTTTAGCCCATACCTTATCGCTGTTATTTTCGATTTGAGGTGGTCGATAAAACATTTTTAGGCGGCTTTGAATTGCAATCTGCACGACATTTTCTTTATCTGTCACTGGTGGAATTTCACGAACATTTAAATAGAACAGAGATTCCCTATCCTGTGGAAGGGCATCAACGCCCTCTGTTTTAATGATTTTTATTTGGTTTTTAGCATTAGGCTCAACACGTTGCATTGGCGGTAAAACCGTAAAAGGTTCAGAAACCTTATTTCCTTTTTCATCTTCTATCCAAGATTGAGCTAAATAAGGCATTGTTTTGCTTTGGTTATTAATAACCAAACTTATTGACTTATCTTTGCCAGGAAAAATAATCCGTGTGCGGTCAATATTAATCGCAGCAGACGCAACTTGCATGCCCACAAAAACTAATGAAAATCCTAAAGCTACTACATACTTTTTACTCATACATCATTCCTTTATTGGCAAGGGATCAGGACTTTACCCTGACTTTTTTCGGCAATATTAGGTAAATTCAAACTACATTGGTTTGCGCCTGCAGCCCATTTCACTATGTAGCTTTCTTTTGGATCTACACCCGTTAAATATGCAACTCCACTATCTGCAATAATTCCGACTTCTCTTCCTGTGCTTGATTCAATCACACTGGTGCCAAGCGGTGGATAATTTCCATTATTCAGACGGATAATTGCTAAAATACGTTTTCCTTGGTTTGCTTTTATCCTCTGATAGCCAATTGCCCCTTCAGTCAGGGTTTTACCAATAATATTGTCATTGACATCTACATCATCAGGTAATGTATTCATATCAATATAAACATCTGAATTAGAAAAACTGTTTAAGCTTGTCGCTACACCAATTCCGAATCGGTTTGTAACTGACTCACCATTGTCAATGGAAATCCCTGCAACATTGTCACTATCAATCATCACACGAGGTTCATTGTTAGTCCCATTGCGGTGCATAGCTGCACCATATTTTGTTGCTGTCATGGAGCCATACCAACTACCACCAACAGCACGATATGAGTTCACATTTTCAGTCGCATTAACATTTAATACGCCATAAGGTGATGAATACTGATAACTACCACTGATATTTGGTTCTGCGCGTCCTAATTTGTGCTGGTCACCACCAACACGCATACTCCAGTAGTTATTATTCTCGTTTGCACTGTAATAACCCACTGATTGACCAAAGCTATGATCATTGTCTGCATATTGAGCGTCATAACTAACCGAAGCGCCATTTTCGAGTGGCACAGAGAAAGACAGATATATTTGATTATCATCCGTCTCTTCATATTTAATTTTATTGAGTGATAATGTTCCGGAAATATTTTTAATTTGCCCAATGCTAAATAACTTACTAAAACTCATTCCAAAGTTTGTTGTTGATTCGCTATTCCAAAATTGGCGATGAGAAGCATTAAAATAAATCGTTAAATCAAGTGGGCTAATGTATTGATTAAAAGACGCGGTATAGACGTTTTTATCACGCCTAAAATCAAGCACACCATTAGCTGCATCAATGTATTGAGGCATCGTTAAGAATTCTTTTTCAGAAAACTTATAGCCTGCGAATGTTATCTGTGAATTAGTAGATTCAAAACGTTTAGAATAATTTAAACGATAGCTATTACCTGAATAAGACCCAAAATTATCTAAATTTGCATGGGTACGAGTAATATCAACAGAGATAGCACCAAACATATTCATATTTTGCCCTATCCCCAAGTTCATCGCTTGATAATTGTTATTATCTACTGTTGCAATTAACCCACCGAAGATAGATGTATCACCAAATAAACCATAGGAAATTTCTCCTACAATAAACTTAGGATCAACTTTCTGTGAGCGACCAAATGGGTCAGATTGCCCCATGGTAAATTTATAAAGGAACTGGCCCTGACGCGTTAAAAACGGCAACGATGCCGCTGTCACTTGGTAAGTGGTCTTTGAACCATCTTCTTCCTCGATCGTTACATCTAAAGTGCCTTGTACCGCTTCAGTAATATCTTGGATGTTAAATGGCCCTGGAGCAACTTTAACCTGCTTAATCACACGGCCATTCTGTGAAATAATCACCGTCGCATTCGTTTTCGCAATACCGGTAACCTGAGGCGCATAACCACGTAATGAAGGTGGCAGCATCCGGTTATCACTAAAAATAGACGCTCCGATAAAGCGAAAGCTATCAAATAAATCAGTCTTTAAATAAGACTCACCGAGTAAAACCTTTGCCC